>JAXSOP010000070.1:0-5010 GCA_037926125.1 Aquificaceae bacterium | reverse complement strand
TGGGATTGAAAGGTTTATGATTTTTAAGAGAGATTTTGATGGAAGCAGGGTTTTAGTCGCCAATTGTGGGATTGAAAGAGAGGCCAGCGGAGTTCCACGCCTCAACCCAAGACGGTTTTAGTCGCCAATTGTGGGATTGAAAGTGTGGTATTTGTGGTTTATTACTTTGCCAGTTATCTAGTTTTAGTCGCCAATTGTGGGATTGAAAGAGAGGCCAGCGGAGTTCCACGCCTCAACCCAAGACGGTTTTAGTCGCCAATTGTGGGATTGAAAGCTAAATAGCTAAACAGAGAATGTAGGAAAAATACAGGGTTTTAGTCGCCAATTGTGGGATTGAAAGATCAAGGTTTTTGGCACTCTATAGCCCACATACTCCGTTTTAGTCGCCAATTGTGGGATTGAAAGTGTGATAGTCCGCCTCCTCGTCGGGTTAGGGGTCTGGTTTTAGTCGCCAATTGTGGGATTGAAAGATTTCCTGAGGGCTTACTTTTCCTATCACTTGGCTGTGTTTTAGTCGCCAATTGTGGGATTGAAAGATTAAATCAATAGAGTTAGCTTTCTAAGTGCGTATAATCAAAATCTATTCCTTAATTTAGAAACTTAATAGGTATGTGAAATTACTTGAATGGCTTAGAATTTATACTACGCGGGTATGTTTTTAAGCTATATTGAAATAGACCTACTTTTTCAGCTTATAAACCTGCTGGGTATAGCCACCTTTTCTGTGGCAGGTTCTCTAAGGGGTATAAGGGAGGGTCTTGATCTTTTGGGTATAGCCACATTGGGTGTGATAACTTCACTGGGTGGGGGGATTCTTAGGGATATTATGGTGGGAAGAATTCCCAATGCCTTAGTTTCGCCCTATGATATAACAGTTGCTCTTGTTGGTGTGATTATATCCCTTTTGTTATACAGAAAAACCAAAAAGCAGATTGAAAGCAAATATGCCTTTCTAATGCTCGATGCCATAGGGCTTTCCGCCTTTACAACCACGGGAGCAATATTAGCTTACAAAACGGAGGTTTCCTTTTATGGTGTTGTTCTTCTTGCTACTATAACAGGGGTGGGTGGAGGTGTTATAGGAGATGTGCTTCTAAGAAAGGTTCCATGGGTGTTAAAGGAAGACTTCTATGCCACGTGCAGTATAGTTGGGGCCGTAGCCTTTTATATGAGTGTAAAGATTAGTACAGACATAACCTTCTCTTCCATTCTATGCTTTCTTATTACACTTACACTACGAGTTCTTGCCATTGTCTTCAAGTGGAGGCTTCCCAAGGCTGTGTGAGTTGTTAACATAATAGCAATTATATTAACAATCCTATACCCTTATCCTTTCCTGATACATATTGACATTTGACATCAAAAGATATAAAATACTGTCATATTTTTGAAAGGAGGCTATCATGAAAGATGGCAAGGATGTTGTCAAAATAAAGGCGTCCGAGTATGCACTTCTAACAGACCTTTCTCTTAACACGGTTAAAAACCGCATAAGGGCTGGGGTCTTAAAGGGGGGTAAGGAAGAGGACGGTATATGGTATGTTTACCTAACGCAGGAGGAATTAGAACACATAAAAGGCTTCAAGGAAGCCCAGGAGGAAAGGAACAAAAGCCTTCAATCCAATCTTGAAGGACTTAAGTCAAGCCTTGAGGGAAGTCTTATAGCCACCTACATGTCCGCCCTTATGCAAAAGGAACAACAAAAGGAACAGCTCCTCCATGAGCTGTCAAGCCTATATACGCTCCTTGCCATAAGAGAGAAGGAGATGGAGTTTCTAACAAGGGAACTGGAAAGGGTCAAAGAAAGATGCATGGAAAAGGAGGCTGAAAACAAAAAGCTAAAAGAAGTAATCCAAGAAAAGGAGAGTACCATTAAAAGGCTTCAAGAAGAACTTAGGGAAAAGGAGCATATTCTCAACCAGAAGGATCTGGAACTTCAGAGAATTGTATTGGATAAGGATAGAGAAATACTAAGCAAAGAGATGGAGCTGTCTAATCTTCGCATTGAACTAGAGAAGAAGAGGAAGAAGGAATAAAATTAATAGAACTATGGATAGGCTTTTGGACCTATGGGTTAAAAGCCTCAGTAGGACAAAGAGTCAGAGGACGGTAACCACCTACAGTATGTGCCTTGCGTCCTTTCAGAAGCACTTAGGTGAGGACACGAACCTTCTTGATATTGAGCCCACTAGACTTTTTTCTTACGTTGACTCCTCTGATCTTTCTACCTCTTCTCTCCTTACTCATCTGTCTGCCATAAAGCACTTTTATAAGTTTGCCTTTAGAAGAGGTCGGCTAAGTAAGGAACATTACTCAGAGTTGGAGGCAGTCTTTGAGGAGATAAGAGAAGACCTGTCTGGGTCAAGACCTCAGAAAGGTCCAAAGGCTCTTAGCAGGGAGGAGCTTAGTAGAATTTTCCAGATGGTAAGGGATACAAAATACGAGCGTGTTTATAGCCTTCTCCTGTATAGTGGTGTGAGGCTTTCTGAGTACGTCCAGCTTAGAAGGGATTTTTTCTATAGAGACAAAGGTGGCATATATTGGCTAAGACTTCCTCCGGAGATAACAAAAAGAGGGAAAGAAAGATTGGTACCTATAATAGGTCCATCAAAGGAAGAAACTATGGAAATAAGCGAAAAGCTTAGTGAATGGCTTCAGGATTATGATGCGTACATAAGAGTTAAAGCTGGCTCTTTACAGGTTTATACCAATAGGCTTTCTCAAAGGCTTGGTATTCCCTTTTCTGTCCATAGCTTTAGACATACCTATATCACAAACCTTGTAAACTCTGGCTTTCCTGCTGAGGTAGTTAAAGAGTTTGCAGGGCACTCTAACGTAAAGACAACTATAGACATATACTACCGCTTCAGCCAAGAAAGGGCGAGAAGCTTGGTGGAGAACTTTCTTAAATGAAGTTTTTTATCCTTACTATTTTCCCTCAGATAATTCAGTGTTATGCGGAGTATGGTATAGTAAGGCAGGCGATAAAGAAGGGCTTGCTTGAGCTCCATACTGTAGACATAAGAGATTTTGCTCACAAAAGACAGGTGGATGACACTGCCTATGGCGGACATCCAGGTATGGTTATAAAGCCTGAACCTGTTTTTGAAGCTTATGAGTATGTGGTGGAGAAATTTGGAAAACCCTATACCATTATCCCCCAGCCATGGGGCAAAAGGCTCACTCAAGAAGACCTTGATAGGTTGTCTGGTTTCGATAGCTTGGCGGTTATATGTGGCAGATACGAGGGCTTGGACGAAAGAGCTAGCACTCTGGCGGACGAGGAGCTTTCTCTTGGAGACTTTGTTTTGGCAGGCGGTGAGCTTTTTGCCCTTGTGCTTTTAGAAGGCGTTGCGAGGCTTTTGCCGGGTGTTTTGAGCGAACCTGAAAGTCTAAAGAGGGATTCCTTTAGAAGATGGCTTGGTGCTCCAGTCTATACGAGACCGGCAGACTTTAGGGAGATGAAAGTCCCAGAGGTGCTCCTCTCTGGCAACCATGAGCTTATTAGACTTTGGGAGCTTTGGCACTCTATAGAGAGAACCCTAAAACTTAGACCAGACCTTGTTCCTAAAAGGCTCTATCCTCTTGAAGAGTCCATGCTCTCTGCTATAATGAAGGGCAAGAGCTTTGAAAAGTGGCTGGAGGAGGTGGGTCATGAAAGAGCTATTAAGGGCTTTCAGAGCATGCAACTACTTGGCGGTGGGGATGATATACCTCAAGGACAATCCTCTTCTAAGGGAACCTCTAAGGAGGGAGCATCTTAAGAAAAGACTTCTGGGACACTGGGGAGGGAGTCCAAATATTAGCTTTGTTTACCTGTTTACCAGCTATATGCTCCGTAAGTATCCACTCAATGCTTTACTTGTGGTGGGTCCTGGACATGGTGCACCGGGCTACATAGCACCTCTATACCTTGATGGGACACTTAGCAAGTTCTATCCTGAGTTTTCTCAAGACAAGGAGGGTATGAAAAGGCTCTTTAAGGCTTTTTCCTTTCCGGGAGGACTTGGAAGCCACTGCACTCCAGAGCTTCCCGGGTCTATACAAGAAGGTGGTGAGCTTGGATACAGCCTTTCTCATGCCTTTGGTGCTGTCTTTGACAATCCTGACCTTGTGGCTGTCGCCATAGTGGGCGATGGTGAAGCAGAAACTGGACCTTTGGCTACCGCATGGCACTCTAATAAGTTTTTAAACCCAAAAAGGGATGGTCTTGTTCTTCCTGTGCTTTCTCTTAATGGCTACAAGATAAACAACCCCACACTGCTTGCGAGAATTCCAAAGGAAGAGCTAATGAGTCTTTTGAGAGGCTATGGCTATGAGCCACTGTGGGTGGAGGGAGAAGAGCCAGAAGAGGTGGCTGGCCAGATGAAGGAGGTTATGGAGTCAGCTTTTGAAAGGCTTATGAACCTACGTGGAAAGGAGAAAAGACCTCTGCTTCCTGCCACAGTACTAAAAACACCCAAGGGCTGGACAGCACCAAAGGAGTTTAGAGGAAAATACATAGAGGGTTATTGGAGGTCTCACCAAGTTCCTCTCTCCGATGTTCATGAAAATCTGGATAGCCTAAAGCTCCTTGAGGAGTGGCTACAAAGCTATAAACCAGAAGAGCTCTTTGACCAAGAGGGTAGACCTCTTATAAACCTCAGCGAGCTATTTCCAGAAGAGGGTAGAAGGATTGGAGATACTCCCTTTGCCAACGGTGGGCTTTTGAGAAAGCCTCTTGACCTACCAAAGGCAGAAGACTATAGCGTAGAGAGGTTTACTCTCCATAACAACACCTTGCCTCTTGGATACTACCTTAGAGAAGTTTTAAGGAGAAATCCCCACAACTTTAGAGTTTTTGGACCAGACGAGACCGCCTCAAACAGACTACATCCCACTTTTGAAGCAGGCAAAGTATGGATGTTAGAGAGACTTCCTGTGGACGAGGATGAAGGCTATTTGAGCCCTACAGGCAAAGTGATGGAGATGCTTTCTGAACACACAGTGGAGGGCTGGCTTGAGGGTTAT
>JAXSOP010000069.1:0-5056 GCA_037926125.1 Aquificaceae bacterium | reverse complement strand
ATATGGGCTTTGACAACGGAGTTATGATAACTGCGTCGCATAATCCACCAGAATATAACGGATATAAGATAAAGGACTCCTTTGGTGGCTCCGCTACTCCAGAGTTTATAGCACAGGTAGAGGAGGAGATAAAAAGGGCAGAGGATATAAAACCAGAGAAGTTTGAACCAGAGTATGTAAACATCTGGGGAGAGTACATGAGGGAGACAAAAAGAAGAGTAAGCATGGAGCTTTTAAGTCAAAAGGACCTTTCTGTGGTGCACGATGCCATGTATGGCTCTGCTCTTGGCACATACTCGCACGTGCTATCTGGAACAAGAGTTTCAGTAAGCAATATAAGAAGCTACAGAGACCCACTTTTTGGAGGACATGCACCAGAGCCATTGGAAAAACACCTTGAACCTCTCATTATGAAAGTTAGGGCTGTGGGTGCAAACCTTGGCATAGCCAACGACGGAGATGGAGACCGCATAGCCTTGGTGGATGAGAAAGGAAATTTTGTCAATTCACAGCTCATTTATGTGCTTTTGCTTTATCACCTTCTGAGAAACAAAAACAAAAAAGATGGTGTGGTAGTGAAAACTGTTTCCACCACATACCTTGTAGACAGAATATGCAGAAAGGAGGGTGTTGAGCTAAAGGAGGTAGCGGTTGGCTTTAAAAACATAAACGAGGTTATCCTAAGGGAAAAGGTAATATTTGGAGGAGAAGAGAGCGGAGGCTATGGCATTGTGGACTTTTTGCCCGAAAGGGATGGGCTTTTTTCAGGTCTTAATATACTTGAGCTTATGCTCCTTAGGGACAAACCCCTTTCTGAGATAATCTCAGAAATTTACAAAGAATATGGAGAAGCATACTTCAAGAGAGTAGATTTACATGCGGAAGAGGATAAAAAGCAAAGACTAAAAGGGCTTATAGAAAATCCACCAGAGAGGGTTGGAAACCTAAAGCTTTCAAATGTTATAACCCTTGACGGTCTTAAGCTAATATTTGAAAATGACGGCTGGCTACTTCTTAGAGCATCTGGCACAGAACCACTTATAAGGGTCTACGCAGAGATGCCTACACAAGAGGAGTTGGAAAAGGTAATAAAGAATGCGATTGAACTTTTTGAATAGGGCTTGGAGCTTGGTATAATAATGGTTATCTTAGCTGTTTTGGCTCTCTACTTTTTCTTTCCAGCATTCTTTGCTTTTGTGTTAATCCTCTATTCTGTTGTTTTTTATTCACTTCTCCTGTTTATGTACTTTACTTGATAGTGTATAGTTTTCGTGCTTATGTCAAGTATCTTTCTCAACAGAAAGCTGTTCGTAAAATTGTTCAAGACTACGTAGCCAAAAGGAAAGCTGAGATATCCACATCCTCTCAAGGTCCTCATAGCTAAAGTCATGTTTTATTATGAGTTGCTAATCCACGGTGTGGAGTTGAAATCTATCTCAGAATGACCCCATCCTTTACCTCTACTATCCTATGAGCCTGCTCCGCCAATTCAAGCTCGTGGGTCACCATCACTATGGTATTTCCCTGAGAGTTGATCTCTTTGAAAATTTCCATGACCGCCTTAGTGTTTTTGCTGTCTAAGTTTCCTGTAGGCTCGTCCGCAAGTATTACAGATGGCTTGTTCATCAGAGCCCTTGCTATGGCAACCCTTTGCATTTCACCGCCAGAGATCTGGTATATCTTTCTCCTCTCTTTTCCACCAAGCCCAAAGGTTTTCAGAAGCTCATAAGCCCTTTCTTCTGCGGTTCTTCTTTCCAAACCCATCTTTATGGCAGGTAGCATGATGTTCTCCAAAAGGGTAAACTCGGGAAGTAGATAGTGAAACTGAAAGACAAAGCCTATCTTTTTGTTCCTTATCTCTGAGAGTTTTTGCTCATCAGAAAAGTCAACCCATTCTTCTTCAAAAAAGACTTCGCCATCTGTAGGTTTATCAAGAAGTCCCATAATGTAGAGCATGGAGCTTTTTCCAGAGCCACTTGCCCCTATTATGGCAACGAACTCTCCTCTGTAGACATCAAAGTCTATTCCCTTAAGTATCTGTTCTTGGCCTATAGACTTTTTTACACCCCTTAGCTCTATTATCTTCATTGGCTTCTGAATATATCCACTGGGTTTAGTCTGCTTGCCCTGTAGGAGGGGTATAGGCTTGCCAAAATGGAGAAGAAAAGAGAAAAGATAAGAGCATATAGGTAGAAAATAGGGCTTCTATCAAGCACAAAACCCTTTGTTCTTATAAGACCCTCTACGTCAAGTCTTACGGACTCAAGGTATTCTTGAAGTCCAAAACCCATCAAGGACCCAATTATCGCACCAAACACACCTATAACAAAGCCCTCTACCATAAAGATAAGAAGTATATCTCTCCTCAAAAAACCCATAGCCATAAGAATGGCAATATCCCTTTTCTTCTCCAAGACGGTCATCATTATTATGTTAAAAATTCCAAAGGCGGACACGGTTAATATGGCAAAGACTATCATGTAAGTTATGGTGTTTTGTATTTTGAAAATGCTTAGGAAGTTCCTGTATGCCCTTTGCCAGCTTTCTACTTCATAGGGTATGAACTCTTGGAATTCCCTTGAGAGCCTCTCTGCCTTGTTTACATCTCTTATCTTTAAGACTATTTCGTTAACCTCTCCTTGCTTGTCTAAAAGGCTCTGAAGGGTCTTTATGTTTATGTATACTCTTGCGTCGTCTATGTTGGTTATGCCCGACTCAAAAAAGTCCTCTACCGTAACCAAAAGGGTCTGTCCATTGGGTGCAACAAGAAGAAGTTTTTTGCCAAGGTCTTGTATACCGAGACTTTTTGCAACAAGTACACCTATGATAATCCCCGTTCTGTTTGTTTCAAGTCTATGCAGGTTTTTGTGGGCTAAAAACTTCTCTATTATGGACGCCTTCGGCTCTCTCTGTGGGTCAATGCCCAAAAGGGTAACTGGCTTTTCCTTTACTCCGTACTTGAGAATGCCTCTGCTTACAAGCCTTGGAGACGCACCAAGCACCTCTGTGTTCTTCTCCAATTCTTGCAGTATGTCCTGCCAACCAAGTATTCTATCCTTCTCTCTTGGCTTTTCTCCAAGAAGAAGGGCTTTCGGTTCTATCTGCTGACGCTCTTCTTTTGGTTTTATTTTCATGTGTGGTTCAAGGTCTATTACTTGCTGTATAAAGTAGTTCTGAAAGCCGAGCATGAGAGAACTCATAACTATAAAGGCAGAAACGCCTATGGAAACACCCACCACAGAAACAAAGGTCTGTCTTTTTCTCTCGAGGAGAAGTTTAAGAGCTACAAAAAGCACATGCCTCATGGCATTATCACTTTATCTCCAGGCTTTAGCCCATTCAAGACCTCAAGATATTCTCCATATCTTCTGCCCACCTTTACAGGCACTTTAATCCTTCTAACACTGTCATACAAAAGCACATAGCCATCTTTGTAGGCATCCACTGGAACAAGGATTGCCCTTTTGCTCTCCGCTTCTATCTGACCGTCCACTGTTGAGCCGTTGGGAAGGTCTTGAGGCAGGTCCGCATGGACTTTTACCGTTAGTAGCTTTCTGTTTCTGTCTACTTCCCTTATGACCTGAATAACCTTGCCCTCAAACCTTTCGTTGGGATAAGCGTCAACCCTCAAAATAACCCGCTGTCCTTCTACTAACATGCCTGCATACTCTTCATCCACCTCAAGCCAAACTTCCCAGCCTTTTGAACCTACTGAGAAAAGCTTGTTTTCTTGACTTATATGGTTTATGTAGTCCCCTGGGTTTACAAACTTTTTGAGAACATAACCCTCTATGGGACTTCTTATAACATATTTTTCCTTTTCCCTCAATAGTCTATCTTTTTCTGCCAGTAGCACCCTTTCCTCAGACCTGAGAGAAGTTATGGTGTCTTTATAGTTGTTCTTTAGTCTTTCATATTCCCTTTGGCTGACCTCGTATTGGGCTTTGCTTTGTTCGTATGTTTCTTTTGGTATAAGCCCCTGTGAAAAGAGCCTTTCTCTTCTTTCAAAAAGGTTTTTGCTGTTTTCCATATTTATCCTTGCGGACTCAATGGCACTTTCAAGGCTTTTTAGGTAGGCTGAGCCCTCTCTTAGTCTTTCACGCACAAGGTTTATCCTTTCTGACACCTCTTTTATACTTGCGTCTATGGTTTTTGCATCCATTGTGGCAAGAGTCTGTCCTTTTCTTACAAAATCTCCCTCCTTTACGAAAACCTCCTCTATATAGCCAGAGACTTCCGCCTTTACCACCACATAGTTTTCAGACTTTGCGTAACCAGAACCGTATACAAGGGTTTTAACCTCCTCTTCCTTGACCACTGCGTAGTTTTCTTTGTTTCCCCTTGACGCAAATAAAAGCACTAATACTACAATAAGAATAAAGGGAAGGGCTATAAGAAGCCTTCGCATGCTTGGTATATTATCACAGAACTCCTATTTTTTCTCGCTTACCTAACACCACTAAAATGTCATCTTGAACTATTATCTCCTCCGCTGATGGGTTGACTATGAACTTGTCGCCTCTCTTTATTGCAAGGATTGTCATATCGTATTTTTTTCTTAAGTCAAGCTCTTTAAGGGTTTTGTTGTGCAGTCTCTGTGGCGGTTTCATCTCAAAGATGCTGTAGTTTTCCGCTATGGGTATTTCCTCTATAAACCCACCTACAAGAAGGGAATGAGCAAGTCTTATAGCCATATCCCTTTCAGGGTGTATGACCCTGCTCACTCCAAGCCTTTCAAGTATTCTTCCATGGAGAGGGTTTACCGCCTTGGCTATTATCTCCTTTACCCCAAGCTCCATAAGTTGGACTACTACCAATATGCTTGCCTCTATGTTTTCACCAATGCTCACTATTACCGTATCCGCATTGGCAATGCCAGATTCTTTAAGAGCCTTCTCGTCAGTTGCATCTAATATAAAGGCTTGATGAACAAGCTCCGATATTTGTTTGACCTTCTCCTCATCTATATCACAAGCTATAACTTCCGCACCGCCTTCTGCAAGGGTTTTTGCCACATTAAAACCAAACCTACCGAGCCCTATAACTCCAAAAACCT
>JAXSOP010000068.1:0-5318 GCA_037926125.1 Aquificaceae bacterium | reverse complement strand
ACAGGAAGCTCAAAGGCTATGCCAAAGCCTATTATCATCTTGAGAAGAAAGGATATATAAAGGTTCACAGAAAGAAAGGGTGTTGCCTGAAGCTGAGAAAGCCCTATGCCCAGCAGGAACCTTAGAGCCATAGGAAGGGCTACAAAGTAGGAAAAGGCTCCACCAAGAAGAAAAAGAAGGATAGAAAAAAGAGTTAGTGGAATGATAAGCTTCTTCTCATTGGGATACAAGGCGGGTTCTACAAATCTCCAAAGCTGGAAGAGTATAACGGGCAGAGAAAGTATAAAGCCGAAGACTACGGATATTTTCAAAAGTATAAAAAGAGGCTCGGTGGGTGATAGAGTTACAAGCTCAACCTGAGGGTATGACCTTTTTACTGGTTCTTTAAGGATTTCAAATATCTGGCTTGCAAAGTAGAAGGCGATTCCTGTGCCTACGAGGAAGGCTAATATGGATTTAATCAGCCTGCTTCTTAGTTCCCTCAGGTGCTCCGTCAATGGCATCCTGGGAAGTTCTTGATTCTCCATTATCCTCTTTTACCTCCTCACGCTTATCCTCTTCTATTAAATCATAAAGGCTCTCATCTTCGGGAGGGGTTGTGTCTTTGCTCTCTTCCATTATCTTTTTGTTTATATTTTCCATATATAACTGATATCTAAGCTCGTCCCATGTTTCTCTAACCTTTCGTAAGAAGTCACCAAGCTTAGTAGCGACTTCCATCATCTTCTCAGGACCCAAGAAGATAAAGGCAACCGCAAGTATTACCAAAAGCTCAGGGAAGTCCATCTTAGGATATTAATATAAACCAAACCTTCATAGGATATGCCTTAGTATTTCAATAGCGGAGTCTATGTGTCTTTCTTCAACTACCAAGGGTGGGACAAACCTCAGCACCCTCTCTGAAGTGCAGTTTATCACAAGACCTTTCTCAAGAGCCTTTTGCACAAGCTCAGAACAATTTCTCTCAAGCTCAAGACCAAGCATTAGACCTCTGCCTCTGACCCTTCCTGCTCCAAGCTCTTGGAGTTTTCTTTTGAAATATTCTCCCACCCTTTGAACCTGTGGCAGAAGCTCCCTTACCTTGCGAACCACCACCATAGAAGCTCTGCAGGCAAGTGGGTTTCCACCAAAAGTAGAACCGTGTGAGCCTGCCTTAAAAGCCTTAGCGACCTCATCTTTGGCAAGCACCGCACCTATGGGGACTCCACCACCCAAGCCTTTTGCAAGGGTTATTATGTCTGGTTGTATACTGTAATGCTCATAGGCGTAAAATTTGCCAGTCCGTCCTATGCCCGTTTGGACTTCGTCCACTATGAGCAGAAGACCATCTTTCCTACATAGCTCCTGAATTTTCTGCAAAAACTCTCCCTCTGCCTCCCTTATGCCACCTTCTCCCTGTATAACTTCAAGCATTATGCCAGCGGTTTCTTTCTTTAAAGCCCTCAAGACAGAGTCAAAGTTGTTTAGCTCCGCATAGTCAAAACCCTCAAGGAGTGGCTCAAAGCCCTTTTGTATCTTTTCCTGTGCGGTTGCGGACATGGCACCAAAGGTTCTGCCATGAAAGGAGTTATAAAAGGTGATAATCCTGTATCTTTTCTCTCCCTTTTCGTAAAAGTATCTTCTTGTGAGCTTTATGGCTCCTTCGTTTGCCTCCGCACCACTGTTGCAGAAAAAGACCTTCCCAGAAGCCCAAAAGCTATACACCAGCTCCTTTGCTAACTCTTCCTGCCATGGGTTTTCAAAGAGATTGGAAATATGCAAGAGGCTCTGTGCTTGGTCGCATATGGCTTTTGTAAGCTCTGGGTCTGCGTATCCAAGGGCGTTTACCGCTATGCCTGCAAGGAAGTCAAGGTATTTCCTGCCTTGGTCATCATACAGATAAACTCCCTCACCTCTGACAAACCTTACGGGAAGCCTTTTGTAGGTCTCCATAACATACATGGATATATAGTTTAGCATCCTAAGACATTTCCTAACAAAAGAGAGTTAGAATTTTGTAAGAGATGCACGTGAAAAACTATACAAAAACCATATTCCTTTCTGACAGCCCAACTACGCGTGAAGATAGACTACTCTAACCTCGCAAGGACTCCAAAAGTTAGGGCTTCGTTCTGTGTAAGCTTTTTTAACACACCATAAGGAGGTTTTAGCATTAAAAGGTGGACGGTATTACTTATACCATCCCTTGGCTTTGCCTTCTTTCTCTTTGAAGCGGAAGACGCTGGCACTCTTGGAGGGCTTGGCAATTTTCAGTTTGATAACAACTACGCAAACTTTAATTATTAAAGCAGTGCAAGAAGGCAGGCGGTGGACTCTCAGTTTCAAGCGGGTCTTTTCAAAAATATGGACTTTGCTGTAATCCAACCTTATGTGAGGCTAAGGGAAGAGGGTCAAAGGCTAAGTGGTGCGGATGACCTAAGAATTTTCATAAAGCACATACCCTTTGAAGCAGAGGGCTGGAGGGCAGGCTACAGGCTTCAGCTAAACCTTGACACGGGAAAGGAAGGCATAGGCTATGGCAAGACCACTGCCAACGTAAACCTTATAGCGGAAAAGGACGTAGAAAGCATTACTCTCAACCTCAATGGTGTTTATATAAAGTCCTCACATGTGGAAGGGTTGAGGGATGCTTATGGAGTGATATTTCATCTTTATGGCAAGCCTGCTAAGTGGCTAACCTTGGGTGGAGAGACAAAGTATATCAAACCAGAGCATAGGGCTTCAAACAAGGACACGCACCTTTTAATGGGCTTTCTCTTGCATCCCACAAAATCCATAGACTTGAGCTTTGGAGTGCATAAGAGTCTTAACAAACACCAAGAACAGCCAGATTATGGTTTTATAACGGGTTTTCTGTACAGGTTTTACTAGCCACCGCTTACGGGCATTCTCCAGTCCTTTCCAAAGGCTCTCTTTGTGAGCTTTGGACCAAGGGGTGCTTGTTTTCTTTTGTATTCCGCTTTTCTTACCATTCTAAGAACCTTCTTGACAAGCTCCCTATCAAAGCCTAAGGCTACTATCTCCTCCAGTCCCATGCCCTCCTCTATGTGTAGCTCCAAAACTTGGTCAAGAAGCTCATAGGGTGGTAATGTATCTTGGTCTGTCTGGTTAGGTCTTAGCTCTGCGGTGGGTGGTCTTATAAGGATTCTTTCTGGTATGTCTGGCTTTAGGGAGTTTCTGTATCTTGCCAGTCTGTAGACCCATGTTTTATATAGGTCTTTGATGGGGGCAAAGCCTCCAGCCATATCTCCGTATATGGTAGTGTAGCCCATCGCAGATTCGCTCTTATTGGAAGTAGAAAGCACAAGCCAGCCATACTTGTTAGAAAGATAGAAAAGAATGTTAGCCCTTATGCGTGCCTGCAGGTTTTCCTCCGCCACAGATAATTCTTTAGAGCCAAAAAGTGTTAAGTATGTCCCGTAGACCTCTCTAATAGGATATTCAAGTAGACTGATGCCTAAGTTTTTTGAAAGCTCATAGACATCCTCTTTGCTCTCAGGAGAAGTAAACTCAGAGGGCATAAAAACTCCCACGACTCTATCTTGGCCGAGGGCATCTACTCCAAGACAGGCAACCAAGGAAGAATCTATACCACCAGACAAACCAAGCACGACCTTTTCAAAGGAGTTTTTCTCCACGTAGTCCCTTATGGCTAAAAGGATAGCCTTGTATACTTCTTCTTCACCCTTTGGACTGTCTTCCACTCTGACCTTGTGTAAGTTGTTGTTTTGGTGGGATAAAGAAGCGACCACCTTCGGATTAGACACATCCCTTTCTCTTAGCCTTAGGTCAAAAAGCCTTCTTCTTCTTACTTTTTCCACGTCAAGGCTTACAAGGAGCAGGTCTTCCTCAAAGGCTTTTGCTCTCGAAATGACCTTACCCTCTGGGTCTATCACAAGACTTCTGCCATCAAAGACAAGCTCATCTTGTCCTCCCACTATGTTTACATAAACCACGTAGGCTATGTTGTCTTGAGCGCGCGCTTTTAGAAAATTCTCCTTGAACTCATACTTTCCTTTGTAGTAGGGCGAGGCATTTATGTTTACAAGAACTTCACAACCTGAGAGGGCATAATGCCTCTCCCATCCATCAGGATGCCAAATATCTTCGCAAACAGAAAAGCCTACCTTTACTCCTCCTATCTCAACCATCAAGGGTTCTTTGCCAGCCTTGAAATATCTCTTTTCATCAAAGACTGAGTAATTCGGCAAAAAGGTCTTCTTATACACGCCAAGGACTTTCCCTCCTGCAACCACCACAAGGGCGTTGTATAGGTCTCCCTCGTAATAGGGCATGCCAAAAACAAGCACAGAGGATAAACTCTCAGATAACTTCACAAGCTCCTCAAGGGCGGACATACACCTCTTTATAAAGTCATACCTCAAAAGTAGGTCTTCTGGTGGATAGCCACATAGAGCAAGCTCTGGGAATATAACCATATGGCTTTGTTTATACGCCCCTTGCCAGTTTTCTTTTATTTTCTTGAGGTTTTGCTCTATGTTTCCCACCGTCGGGTTCACTTGGGTTAAGGCTATGTTCAAAGTGTCAAGCATCTGCCAGTTCATGTAATCTTTTTACATTTTTTATAAATTCATAGACATCTTCTTCAGGCATAGGCTTGCCCAGCAGATATCCTTGAACGTAGTCACAATGCATCTCCCTAAGAAGCTTCAACTGATTCTCCGTTTCTACTCCTTCCGCTAAGGTTTTTGTATTCAATTTCTCCGCAAGACGCGTCAATACATTCACGATGGTTCTTTTTTTTAGGTCTGTCAACATGCCTTGTATAAAAGAAGTGTCAATTTTTATTATATCTACATCAAACTCAGAGATGTATGCAAGAGAAGAATAGCCAGTTCCAAAGTCATCTATTGCTACCTTTATGCCATTTTTCTTAAGGATTTCTATGGATTTAAGAGCCTTCTGGTAATCTTCAGGGAAAACTCTCTCTGTTATTTCAACAGTAATATCCTGACCATCTATTGTTTCAACCAGAAACTTTATGAAATCTGGCTTTTTGAAGCTTCTGGCACTTATATTTATGGAAAGGGATATGTGGTATTTTCTTACAAATTCAATGGCTTTTTCTACAAGGAATTTTTCAAAAAAATTAAGATAAATGCTGTTCTCAAGATAATCTATAAACTCCGCAGGGCTATGTATTTTACCTTCCTTGTCTTTTATTCTTGCAAGGGCTTCAAAGCCAACAAATTCAAGACCATCCGTAGTAAAGTAAGGTTGGTAATGGAAGGTAAAAAGGTTCTGTTCAACAGCTTTGCTTACTAGCATTATAGAGCTATACATTTCTCTAAACTTTT
>JAXSOP010000067.1:0-5358 GCA_037926125.1 Aquificaceae bacterium | reverse complement strand
TAGCAAAAGTAAAAGCAAGGGAAGTTTTAGACTCAAGAGGGAACCCGACCGTTGAAGTAGAAGTGGAGCTATCTTCTGGTGCAAGGGGAAGGGCTATAGTGCCAAGTGGTGCATCCACAGGAGAAAAAGAAGCCTTAGAGCTTAGAGACCATGACCCAAAAAGGTATCTCGGAAAGGGTGTCCTAAGAGCGGTGGACAACGTAAACTCCATAATAGCAAAAGAGATAATAGGGCTTGATGCCAGCAAGCAGTCCCTTATAGACAAAGTGCTTATTGAACTTGACGGAACGCCCAACAAAAGCAAACTCGGTGCAAATGCTATATTGGGTGTAAGCATGGCAGTGGCAAGAGCTATGGCACAGGAGCTTGGCATAAGCCTATACAGATACATAGGAGGTCTAAGAGCAAAAAAGCTTCCAGTGCCCCTGATGAACGTAATAAACGGAGGAGTTCACGCGGACAACCCTCTTGACATACAGGAGTTTATGATAGTTCCAGTGTGCGGTGGAGGATTTTCGGAAGCCCTAAGGGCAGGGGTAGAAGTGTTCCATTACCTCAAGGCAATTCTAAAGGAAAAGGGATACTCTACAAATGTGGGAGATGAGGGCGGATTTGCACCAAATTTAAAAAGCACAGAGGAAGCCTTAGATATGCTAATGTATGCCATAGAAAAGGCAGGATATAAACCGGGTGATGATGTGCTTTTGGCTCTTGACTGTGCTTCTTCTGAGTTTTACTACGAGGACGAGCTGTATCATTTTGAGGGTAAAAAACTTAGTTCAGAAGAGCTGTGCGATTTTTACTCTAAACTCTTAGAAAAATATCCGATAGTATCCATAGAAGACCCCATGGCGGAGGGTGATGTGGAAGGTTGGAAGCTCATTACGCGGGAGCTTGGTGTCAGGGTTCAGCTTGTGGGAGATGACCTCTTTGTGACAAACCCTAGCATATTCCAAGAGGGCATAAGAGAAGGGCTTGCCAATGCTATACTTGTCAAGCTAAACCAGGTAGGAACTCTCACAGAAACATTACAAACCGTAGAAATAGCCCAAAGGGAAGGATACAAGGCAATAATTTCCCATAGGTCTGGAGAAACGGAAGATAATTTTATTTCACATCTTGCGGTGGGAACGGGAGCAGGACAGATAAAGACTGGTTCTGCATCACGCACAGACAGAGTTGCTAAGTATAATGAGCTTTTAAGGATAGAGGAGGACCTTGGAGATGAGGCGGAGTTTGGAGGGAAGGGAGAGTTTGCGGTTTTTAAAGCCTGAAGGGCTTTTAAAACTTTTCTTTTTGCTTATGGTACTCTACACCTCTTATAATCTTTTTCTCAGCCAGTATAATGTATTTAGGGTTTTTGAACTAAAAAAGGCCAGCGTTGAGCTGGATGCCAAGATATCTCGCCAAAGGGTGGAAAATAGTAAGACAGAACAAATCCTTGAGCTTATCAAGGAAAACCCAGAACATTTCAAAGAAAAATTCGCTCGCGAATACATGCAGCTACAAAGAGAGGGAGAGTATATACTTCTTTTCAAACACTAAGGGGATCGCCCTTTTTGGTGTTATAATTTAAAGAATTATGAGAAGGACATTTACAGCTTTGTCTTTGTTTTCCCTAATATGGTTAGTCTCCTGTGGGAGTGTAACAAAAGAGGAGTTTGACAAAAGAATTGCTGGTATTGAGGGTAGGATATCACAGCTTGAAGATAGACAGAGGTCTTTGGAAGAGAGGAACATAAGGACAGAAGCCAGAGTAGACACTCTTTCTGAAAACCTTGCAAGAACAAGGCTTGAGGTAGAAAGGCTCAAACTTGAAAGACAAAGCCCTGCCACTAGACTGCCAGAGCCAGTAAGGGAGGTACCACAACCTTCGCCAAGTATTCCAGAAAGGGTGCAGGAAACTCCTCAGGCTCAACGTGACAACCCACAGCAGGCAAATGAAGAGTATCAGAGGGAGTATGATGAAGCCCTTAAGCTTTACAACTTAAGACAGCTCAACCAAGCAAGAGACAAGCTTATAGATTTTATAAAAAAGTATCCTAGAACACCTCTCACGGACAACGCCTATATGTGGCTTGGTGTGGTTTACAGAGACCTTGGAGAGATGAACAAAGCGGAAGCTGTATGGCTTACCTTAGTGGAAAGGTGTCAGAGGAAGGAAATGGTAGACTGCAATAAGGCACCCTCTGCCTTGCTTCAGCTTGCAAGGTTTTACGAACAAAGGGGTGATAACCAAAAGGCAAGGGAATACTATGAGGCTATACTAAGGGATTATCCACTTTCTGAAGAGGCGGGGATAGCAAAGACAAAGCTTGGAAGATGATATGAAAATACCAAAACACTTAGCGGTCATAATGGATGGAAATGGAAGGTGGGCGAGGGAAAGAGGTCTGCCAAGGATAGCGGGTCACTATGAAGGTGTAAAGAGGGGAGAAGAACTTGTGGATGCATGCATAGAGCTTGGTGTAAAATGGCTCACCCTTTTTACCTTTTCCACTGAAAACTGGAAAAGACCAGACTTTGAAGTAAGGGCTCTTATGAGGCTTCTTGAGGGGTATCTTAGTGAAAGAAGCCACTTGCTACTTGAAAAGGGTATAAGAGTTTCCTTTATAGGAAGGCGGGACAGACTGCCCAAGAGCCTCTTAGTGGAGATGGAGAGGGTTGAAAGGTTAAGACCCTCTGTAGAAAAAATTCATGTTATACTCGCAATTGATTATGGTGGTAGGGATGAGATACTCAGAACCTTTAAGAAGATAAGTGAAGCGGGTCATGAACCCACAGAAAGGGACTTCAAGCTATTTTCAGATATGCCAGAAGTGCCAGACCCAGACCTTCTCATAAGAACCGGTGGAGAAAAGAGAATATCCAACTTTCTACTTTGGCACTTAGCCTATACAGAACTTTACTTTACAGATACCTACTGGCCAGACTTTAGGAGGGAGGAGCTCATAAAAGCCCTTGAAGACTTCTCAAGGAGGGAAAGAAGGTTTGGAGCTGTCCTTAAGGAGTAGGGAATCAATAGGAATACTTATAGGCGTGCTTACTATAGCGGTTGTTATATCTCCTTACCCTGTTTTCTATGCGGGCCTTCTTGCCTTGTCCATGCTTATAGGCTACGAGATTTCTAAGGCTCTAAAGTTTGAACTTTTCTACATGCCAACTATCACCTTTTTAACTAGCTCCATATCTTTTGAAGTAGGTTTTGTTTCTGCTCTTCTTATGTCCTTTTACGCTGGGTGGAGAGTATGGTCTATGGATGAGCTTTTCAAGGCTCTTTTGATATGTATGTATGCGGGCTTTCTTCCTGTGTTTCTGCTTAGTCTAAAAGAAGACTATGCTCTGCTAAGGCTCTTAATCTTTGTATGGGCTGTGGATGTGTTTTCTTATTATGTGGGGAAAAACTTTGGCAGAAGACCGCTTTCTCCTCGCCTCTCTCCCAAGAAAACATGGGAAGGTCTTGCAGGTGGTACAGTTGCTGGAGCAGTAACCATGCTAATTTTTCATGGATTTAAAGGTGTTCTCTGGGCTCCACCTCTTATAGCGGTAGCCTTGATGGGAGACCTTTTCAAGAGCTTTATAAAGAGACAGGTAGGTATAAAGGACTTTTCCAACGTGCTTGGAGAACATGGCGGGTTTACAGATAGGTTTGATTCTTTACTTTTTACAGCACCAGTTTACCTGTTTCTTTTAAAATTTTGAACTATGGAAAGGGTTAAGGCTTGGGTAGAAGAGGTTCTTCCCTCGGGTTATGAATATGAGGTTTACGTGGAGCGTAGGAAAAAGACAACCATTGAAAGCTCTGAAGAAAAGTTAGAAAACCTTTTGAGAGCTGAGGAGGCAGGCGTCGGCATAAGAGTCTTCAAGGGCAAAAGGATGGGCTTTTCTTACACCACAGACTTCAATGAATCCTCTGTAAAGGAATGTTCAAAGGTTGCTATGCAGGTATGTGATATGACTCCGGAGGATGAGGGCTTTGCCCTCGGTGCTTGTGAACATCTTGGAGTTCTAAAGACCCATTACGATGAAGAAGGTCTTAGGAGACCACTCGAAGAAAAACTAGATCTAATAGTTAGTTTGGAGCGAAAGGCAAAAGAACTTGACTCAAGGGTTAAGGGAGTAAGGAAGGTAAGCCTAAAAGAAACTGCCCTTGAAGTGGTTTGCTTTAGCTCCTGCGGGCTTCTTTATGATTACACAGGAACATGGTTTACTCTTATGATGGCTGTGCTTGCGGAGGAGGGAGGAGACTCTTCCATATCCTACGAGTTTTCTGGTGCAAGATATCTTACTGACTTGCCTTTAGAAAGTATTGTTAAGGATGTAGTCTTTAAGGCTACTGCAAGTCTAAAACCTTCAGATGTAGAAACTGCCAAGATGCCAGCGGTTTTCTTTAGAGAAGCGTCCGCAATGTTGCTTGAAGCCTTCAGTCCCATATTCCTCGGAGATTCTCTTGTCAAGAGCAAAACCTTCCTAAAAGATAGAGAAGGGTCAGAAGTTTTCTCACAGAAGCTCACCATAATAGATGATGGCACCCTGGAGAGTGGGTTTATGAGCCTTCCTGTAGATGCGGAAGGCCATGCAATGAGTAGAAAAGTTGTGATAGATAAGGGTGTATTTAAGGGCTTCCTTCACAGCACCTATACAGCCATCAAGTCTGGTTCAAAACCCACAGGCAATTCGTTGAGGGAGGGTTTTAGAAGTTTGCCAGTCTCTGGTATAACAAACCTCTACATAGAGCCTGGAGAAAAAAGTCTTGAAGACCTACTTAATGGGGATGTTTTTCTTATAACAGATCTGATGGGCTTGCATACTGGGGACCCAGTATCTGGAGACTTTTCTCTTGGTGCTTCTGGTATAATATATAGGCAAGGAAGGAGGTTAAAAGGCGTGAGGGGGGTCGTTATAGGAGGCAATATAAAGGATATTTGGAGTTCTGTAATTGAAGTAGGCAATGACCTAAGGTTTTATGGAAACGTGGGCTCCCCCTCTATTCTTATTGAAAACATAACTGTGGGAGGTTAACATGGGAAAAGCCTTAGCGCCCTTTTTGTTATTTTTTGGAGTTTTGATTTTTCTTGTGGGGCAGTGGATAGCCTTTGAAATATACGCAAATACAAAGATTTTAAGGGTAGGGGAAAACGTAGCCAGGTTTGTGCATGGACTCTACTATGGAGAGACTCTCATAGGTATTAGTAGGGCGGATGAGAGTGTGTTTATGCTCAGGACTTCAACGGGCAAGGTAATAACCACCAATAGTGCTATAGGACCTCTTAATCCTGAAGACTTCATTGGTGCGGTCTACAGCAAAGGCATGGACCATGCTTATGCCTACATAAAGAGGGTAAGTTTCTCAGAGTA
>JAXSOP010000066.1:0-5408 GCA_037926125.1 Aquificaceae bacterium | reverse complement strand
ACCTACAACTATCGCGGTCTTTCCCGAGAATAAGACCCTGTAGCCTATGGGACTGTCTTTGTAGGGAAAGTTAGCCTTTACCTTTGTAGTTCTTCCACTGGGTAGAGCCACCCTTAGGTTCATTCACCGTAATACTCTGCCTTTGAGGTGGCGGTCTCCCAAAGGACAACCTTTACCACCTTCACATCCCCTAAAAGACCAACTTCAGAGAGCTTTTTCACCAAAAAGTCATAGAAAAACTTAGCAAGGGCTTCTGCGGTAGGACAAAAATCCACAGGGAATATCTTTAGAGCTCCGTATTTCTCTGCAACAGCCTTAAGCTCCTCATACATGGGGTCGTTTATGTCTATTATTAAGCTGTGGTCTATGGCGTCTATAAGATCCTTTAGGGCGTTCTTTAGGTGATAAAAGTCCATAACCATATCCTGCTCTGAGAGGGTATTAGAACCCAAGACCACCTCAAGCACATAGCCATGCCCATGGAGATTTACACATTTGTTTACTGGGACTTCTTTACCTACGGTAAAGTCCGCACCCCTTCCACAGGTTAGGTTTTGCTTCCAAACCCTGTGTCCTGCTTCAAACCTAAAGGTTTTTGATATCTGCCATCTCATTACCAGACTACCACCCTTTCACATTTTATTATGAGCTCTGCTATCTCCTCGTAGCTTTTGGTGAGGCTATCAGGTATACTTATACCTCTTGCTTGTGCATCCTCCTTGCATACATACCAGCCCTTTTTTGTAGGAAACCTCAGAACTCCATCCTGAATTAGCACAACAATGTCTTCCTCCTCAACAAGGTCAGAGCTAAAGTCTCCGAGCTTTCTCACAAGCCAAAGGGTCTTTACCATACCAGAACCGCCTCCGAGCTTGCGATGATATCTCTTATATCCTCTATGCTTTTGACCTCAACTTCACAGGTCAGGTCTTCTACCTTCAGCCCCCTCTCTTCAAGGGATGTGTCTTCTGCGTAAACCTTTACTTTGACATAAGCCATGTTTTCTATGAGCCTGTCAAACCCCTGAATACCGAGCTCTTCTGGATGCCACTTGCTAAGGGCATATACACCATCTTTTATAAGAATAAGGCTAACCTCACAGCTTATTCCTAGAGCCATGGCAACTCTCAGGGCTTCATGGCACTTCCAAGAAAAGGGATCTCCCTTTATCACAAAAGCAAACCTCATATCAGTTAAAGTTTAACACCTTGTCGTATTCTCCTATAAGCCTTGAAAGGTTGTAAGTGGAACTGCTCTCAAAGAATTCAATAGGTTTCTCTATACCCCGTTGATGGGCGGAGTGGGCACAGTAGAGAAGCCTAACTCCCATTTCCTTTAGCTCCTTTGTTTCTGGTCTTATGGTGTAGTAAGCACCGTTTCCTGAGAAGAATATGGTGACTTCTCCCTTTTTTATGAGTTCCATTGTGAGGTTTACTATGGTGTTGTAGTCCTTAGCAAAGGGGTTGCTGGTTACTATTATAAGAAATTTCATCTTGCCTTTTTTATTAGAATCTCCCAGGTATTCTCTGAAATCTGGTTAACGCCGAGCACTTCCTGACCTTCTTCTCTCATGCTCTTTGGAACGCTCTCTGCGGATGGTTTGTAGTCCACTATTACCCTAAGCACCTGACCCACTTCCATCTGCTCAAGGGCGAGCTTGCTCTTTACAAAGGTAAAGGGGCAAATATCGCCTCTTATGTCCAGCTCCCTGTCGTGTTTAACAGTTTCGGTCTTCATGGAGTTTTTAATTATAAAACCTTTGGTCTATTTTGCAAGAACTCTTTCTACTTCTGCAAGGGAAGTTATACCCTTCCTGACCTTTATAAGACCTGCTTCATACAGGGTTCTCATGCCCCTCTTCTTGGCAAGGTCTCTTATATCTTCTGCGGTGGCACCCTTTACTATGAGCTTTCTCATTTCCTCGTCCACTTCCAGTATCTCATGTACAGCGGTTCTCCCTTTATAGCCAGAGCCATTACAGTGTTCACAGCCTTTATGGTTTGCCTTGAATATAACCATGTCCTCATCTGGCGATTTGAAAACACCAAGCCTGTATAGTGCTTCCTTGGGTGTGTCATCTGGCATTTTACATTTGGGGCAGAGCTTTCTCACAAGCCTCTGGGCAGTTATGAGAATTAGTGAAGACCCTACGAGAAAGGGCTCTATACCCATATCCACAAGTCTTGTTACTGCAGAAGGGGCGTCGTTTGTGTGGAGAGTTGAGAAAACGAGGTGTCCAGTAAGAGCAGCCCTTATGCCAATCTCCGCGGTTTCCATATCTCTTATCTCACCTATTAGTATTATGTCTGGGTCCTGCCTGAGGAAAGCTCTTAGAACACTAGCAAAGTTAACCCCTATCTTCTCATTCACCTGAACCTGATTTAGACCCGGTATGGAAACCTCCACAGGGTCCTCTACGGTCATTATATTCACATCTGGACTGTTGCGTTCCATAAGGGCTGCGTAGAGGGTGGTGGTTTTACCAGAGCCTGTAGGTCCGGTAACCAGTATCATGCCCCAAGGGGTCCATATGGCTTTTCTAAATTTTTCAAGGTCATCTGGTTCAAAACCAAGTTCGTCAAGTCTCACATTTAAATACTTCTCCGCTTCCTGAATTCTCATAACAACCTTCTCCCCATAAACCGTTGGGACAGTAGAAAGCCTGAGGTCTATCTTCTTACCTTTAAACCTCGTTCTTATCCTTCCATCCTGAGGTCTTCTTTTTTCTGCTATGTCAAGGTTTGACATGATTTTAAACCTTGCGGTCAGCGAATCCTTTATCCTTGCAGGAAACTCATGATAGATTTTCAGAACGCCATCAACTCTGTATCTTACTATCAGCTTTTTCTCTTGTGGCTCTATGTGAATATCTGATGCTCCAAGATTTACCGCTTCTGCTATTAGGAAGTTTGCCAGTCTAACCACGGGTCCCTCACCCGCCTCCGCCGCTAACATCTCAGGAGCAAGCTCCGTTTCTTCCGTTTCTATCTCTACTTCTTCCCCTATATCAAAGCTTTCCACGATCCTATCTACAGTGGGATAAAGTTTGTTCAAAAGGTCTTCTATAGACTTTTTGGTGGAAGCGAAAGGCACAATGGTGTTTATCTTGGTTTTGAACCTTAGCTCGTTTATAGCGGTTTGATTAAAGGGATTTATGGTCAGGACGTAAAGCTTACCGTCCTCGTACTTGATGGGTGCTATGGCGTGTTTTTTCAGCAGGCTTTCTGGTAGTTTTTCCTTTATGTTTTCAGGAATTTCTGCATTTTCAATTCCGCCTCTCCATAATTTCTGAGGCATGTATTTCTGATAGAAATCTATCAGTCGCAAATCGTCAATGTAGCCAAGCCTTAATAGAGTGCTTATTATATCTTCATCTTTTCCCTTCTCCTTCTGGGCTTCTATTGCCCTATCCCTGCTTATGTATCCTAACTTTACAAGAAGCTCTAGAAGTTTTGCCTCATCCATAACTCTCCTCCTCCGATGGGAAAAGCCCCTCCTCTACTTCATTTTTAAACTTTTTTAAAGCACTCCTGAAAAGCTCTGCACCCTCAAGGTACCTCTTTACAAACTTTGGCTTTATTTCCTCCACAAGACCCACAAGGTCATGAAATACCAAAACTTGACCGTCGCAATAGGGTCCTGCACCTATGCCTATGGTTATAGACCTTGATCCTTTTGTGATTTCCTTGGTAATCCCCCTTGGTATACTTTCAAGCACCACCATAAAAGCTCCCGCTTCTTCCAGTGCTTTAAAGTCCCTTTTGACACGCTCAGCCTCTTCTACTACCCTGCCAACAACCCTGTATCCCCCAAGAGCATGCACACTTTGGGGTGTAAAACCTATGTGTCCCACAACTGGTATGCCAATGTTTACAAGTCTATAAACTAGCTCTGCAAACTCTTCACCGCCCTCTATCTTTATTGCATTGGCTCCAGTCTCTTTTATAACTCTTCCACAGTTTCTTATGGCTTCCTCAAGACTTACCTGATAGCTCATAAAGGGCATGTCAACCACTAAAAAGCTATTTTTTGCACCCTTTCTGACTGCCTTTGCGTGATATATCATCTCCTCAAGACTAACAGGTAGGGTAGTATCCTGTCCCTGAAAGACCATTCCAAGGGAATCTCCCACAAGTATACAATCTATGCCTACCTGCTCGCAGAGCTTTGCGGAGATATAGTCATAGGCAGATACCATAACTATCTTCTTCCCCTCCTGTTTTTTCTTAAAAAGGCTTCTTACCGTTATGCCTTCCATTTTTAGCCTTCTTTTCTCTCTGTAGAGGCTTCTACTTCCTTTAGGCACTCAAGCAACTTCTTTATAGTTTCCCTTATACCGTTCATATCCGACAGCTCTCTCATCTCTTTGACCAGCTTGAGTAGGTTTTCAAGGAGTTCCTCCCTATGTGGACCATCACCTACCCTTATCTGGTAGGCGGAGGCGGTGACGGGGTTAACTATGCTGTTAACTATTTTTCTAGCTACAAGCCTGTCCTGAGCTTGAGAAAGCTCTTCCAATTCCTTCTGAACCCTTTTAAGTAAGTTTATGCCTATCTCAAACTCCTTGGTCATTTAGCTCCTCCGGGGGTAAGTGTTTTTAAAATTTTAGCACATTACCCTTTTATGTAGTCCAGCAATATCCTTTTGTGGTCAAAAACCAAAAGGTCAAGGGGTAAGTCTTCAAGTTTGTAAACCCTTACCCTTTTTGCGTCATCTCCAGCCTTTGGTTCACCCTCCGCATCGCATACAAAGACTACAGAAACTACATGAAACCTTGGGTCTCTCTTTGGGTCTGAGTAAACTCCAAAAAGTTTGTTAATCTTCGCATCAAGACCTGTCTCTTCTTTTAATTCTCTTAACACTGCAGATTCTACAGTTTCTCCCACCTCCACAAAGCCTCCGGGCAGGGCTAAACCCTCTGGAGCGTATAGCCTTTCTATAAGCACTATACCCTTAAATTTCTCACCTTCCCAAAGCCTTAGTATGCCATCCACTGCAAGATAGGGAGTTTTTGGTTCTTTCATGGGAAGTATTATAGATGATTTTTATCATCTTGACTTTTGGGAGGGAACCCCATAAAATTGATATCAGATTTCAATATAGGAGGTAAGCCATGCGGTTGTTAGTTCTTGGAGGACACGACAGAATGAGGGCGAGGGTAAGGGAGCTTTCCAAGAGGTATGGAGTAAACATCAAGTTTATCAACCAAGAAACACAACAGAACATTGACAACGCATTGGCATGTGCGGACTGGGTTATAGTCTTCACTGGTCTTGTGGGGCATAACATGGTTAGGCTTGCAAAAGACTAAGCCACGGATAGGTGTGTATTTTGCCACTCTCACGGTGTGTGTAGTTTGGAGAGGGAAATAAAGAGGCTGCTAAAAGGAAACTACGCATGAGAAAAAT
>JAXSOP010000065.1:5283-5600 GCA_037926125.1 Aquificaceae bacterium | reverse complement strand
AACCCATTATGATGGGTCTTTCTTGTCCTGTGGGGTCTGTGTAGTAGGCTCTCATGGGCTCAGAATACCTTGTCCCAAGAAGGAATATATGTCCCAGCTCAAGACCTTTGCTTACCTTAAGGGGAGAGCCACACTTAGGGCATGGGTCACCCTCTTCTACCTGACACACATCCACAAACTCTCCATATTGAAAGTCCCTCCTTGGGTTGGCGTTTATGTAATGATAATCTGGCTTATTTAAGGCTATTACCACGTTCTTTAGTCCGTAGGTGGAGTTGTCCCAGTACACCTTTATCTGAGGTGGGAGGTTAAAGTGT
>JAXSOP010000065.1:0-5273 GCA_037926125.1 Aquificaceae bacterium | reverse complement strand
CCTAAAGTTCTCCGTGCCAAGGACCGCCTCCACCTTGTTCTCATCCACATTTCTGTCTCCTCTTATAAGAAACATAACTGGCTCAGAGCTGTTGACCATATAAAGCACCGCCTTTATTATCTTCCTTGCTGGCACACGGAGAAAAGAGGAGAGCTTTTCTATGGTATCGGTGGCTGGGGTGTGGACTTCTTGCAGGGGCAGTTCTTCCTCTTCCTCTTCTTGTCCCTTTGGAAGTTTTACAACTTCTGCGTTTGCTCCGTAGCCACAGCTTTCACAGTATGCAACCCGAGCCTCTCCGTAGGGAGTTAGAGCAACAAACTCATGAGAGCTTATTCCACCTATAGTCCCCACGCTTGCTTCCACGAGCAGTGTCTTTAGCCTAAGTTTTTTAAATATCCTATCGTAGGCAAACTTCATGCTTTCGTAAGACATCATGGCGGAAAACTCATCTGGGTCAAAGGAGTAGGCGTCTTTCATGATAAACTCCCTTCCCCTTATAAGACCAAAGCGAGGTCTTTTTTCGTCTCTGAACTTGACCTGTATCTGGTAAAGGACCCAAGGAAGTTGTCTGTATGAGTTTACAAAGGACCTTATAAGGTCTGTTATCTCCTCCTCATGGGTTGGTCCAAGGCAGTATTCTCTACCGTTTCTGTCTTTTAGAGTAAAGAGCTCTCTACCGTACAAGTCCCACCTTTCTGTTTCCTTCCAAAGCTCAGCAGGGTTCAATACGGTAAGCAAAACCTCCTGAGCTCCGCTCCTGTCCATCTCTTTACGAACTATGTTTTCTATCTTTCTTAGAACTCTCACACCGGGTGGAGTAAGCTCATATATACCCGCAGAGACCTGTTTTATAAATCCGCCCTTTAGGAGAAGTCTGTGAGAGGGTGCTTCCGTGTCCGCAGGGTCTTCCTTGGAGGTATACCAGAAATATTTACTCCAACGCATTCTGCCAATTATATCACTTAAGCAGGTCCATAACTTTCTTGATGCTAACCCTCATTCTCTCAAAGGATTCTGCCAGCTTGCCTATTT
The DNA here is from genome assembly GCA_037926125.1 of Aquificaceae bacterium. Lineage (GTDB taxonomy): Bacteria > Aquificota > Aquificia > Aquificales > Aquificaceae > Pampinifervens. The sequence goes on along the minus strand of JAXSOP010000065.1, from coordinate 4,241 downwards.
CGTCATCTGACTTTAATTCTATAGGTTCATCCACATTGCCTCTGGCTATTTCCTCTGCCTTTCTTTGAAGTTCTTCTACAGGTTTAAAGACGAGCCTGTCAAGAGCTATTAGTATAAACAGGGTAATAGCTAAGAATATTCCGAAAACCGCGAGACCTCTTGTCAAGCCATTTAGTTGAGCACGAAGTATAATAGCTTCAAAGGGTACAGAAACCATAACCGCACCCACAAGCTCTCCCACTTTCCAGTTTGGGTCATAAGGAGGGTTATACTTGGCTATTAGGCTCTTGGGCATAGCTTCTCTTGTAGAGTGGCAAGTCATACATCCAGCTTCTGCCACTTTTCCGAAGGCGTGAACTAAATACCTTTGTCCATTCATTTCTGAGACACCCACGTATTCCTTTTGGTTAGTTGCCTTCATGAAGTTTATTATCTTTGCTTCCTCAGGATTTGGGTTGTTTTTGGGGTTTATGGGGTTGTATGCTACCTGCCTAAGTTGAAAGTCTGGCATCTTTTCGTTGACCATGTTAAATATGGAGGCAGTAAAAAAGCTGGAAGACTGAGCTTCCAAAATAAAGTCTTCCTGAACACAGCCTTTTGCCCTTGCAAGAAAATCAAATATAAGGGGTCTGAGGGTTTTTCGGACATACTCCCTTGAGCTATCGCTAAAAGTTATTGTTGCCTTTACCTTTTCCTCTGTGGTGTAGACAGCCTTGTCTACTTCTGTTTTGTAGGTGTATACGCCTGTTGCAAGCCCGGCTATAGCACCAAAAAGCAAGATGGGTAGGCTTATCTTCCATCTTATACTTTTGGGTAGAAGTTTTTTCATGGCAACCACCTCCTTGTCTTTTCTAAAAATCTTTTTGAATGTTTTTCGTCGGGTATTTCGTTGGCAAGCATGTTTATAAATTTATTCACTTCTTGCTTTGGTAGTTTATCTACCTCAAAGCCCAGTACTTCAAATATCCTTTTCCAAACCACAGCCCCAATAGGACCTATCTCCTCCACAAAGACCCTTCTTATTGAAGATAGATCCTCTTGCGACAGATAATTAACCTCCTGGCTCAGTGTATTTAAACTAAGGTTTATAGGAGTATATTCGCTTCTTATTTCTATGCTATAAATCCGGAGGAGGTACTCCTTGTTTGCAGGGGCTATTAGCTTGTCTTTGGAAACCTCTCCGCAATCATTTACCAGCTTTAGAAGAGGGGACTTACCAAGCAGAAGGATAAAAAGCCTAAGACCGTAAGAAAAAACAAGCTCAAGAAGTCTAAAGCCATCGCTTAAATTTGCCATCACACCCTTTACATCCGCTACACTTCTAAGTTTTATGTTCTCTAAACTTTTCAATGTGTCCAGTGAGGCAAGGAAACTGGAAAACTCTGGCTCTGTTCTGAAGGCACAAATGTATGAGTTTTGAGGGTCTACGCTTATACTTTTACTACCAGAATGCGTATAGTCTTTTGAATCCCAAAGTGAGACAGGCTTGCCTCCAGCCAAGGTAATATGAGCCTCAAAGCTCTCCGCTCCTGTAAGTAACATATGTCCGTTTATGTAAAGCTCCTCTGCCTCTTTGAAAAGACTATTTATGTTAGTGTGAGCTAACTGGATGGGTGCTACGAACTCTTCACCGTAAGTAGCAAAGGTGTATGGAGTAATTCTATCTTCTACTGACTCCTTGAAGGAAAAAACTTCCACAGGGGAAGTCGCATAAAGGGAAAAAACCCCCTTTTCGCTCCTGGGAGACCTAACTTCATAATTTACCGCTTCTCTCATTCCTTCTGATAACTGCCTTACCCCACCAACCTGCCTTCCCCTAAGGTAGAATACATAATCTTCCATATCCCAGTAGCTTAGCTTCATGTATCCAGTGAAGGAGTTTCTTTGTATTTCTTCTAATATACTCTCAAACTTTACAGAGCTAAGGTTTACCTCCTTATATATGGGTGTGCCCCGCATATTTCCTCACCAGTATACTCTTTATTACCTTTTGAAAGGTCTCCAAAACGCCCTCTCCTCCTATGGCAACCGCAGGTACATAGTCCGCATCCCAAGGGTTAAACCTAACCTGAAGGTCCTCTATATCCATGGCATCTGGCAAGTCTCTTTTGTTATATTGAACCACCACAGGAAACCTCATTAAGTCTTCTCCCTGCTCCTTTAGAACCGCCGCGGTTTCTCTTAGCACAAGAAAGTTAACCTTTTCCCTTTCTCTAGAGCTGTCCACAACAAAGACAAGACCGTCCACCCCCTTCATAATGACCTTGCGTAAGGGATGCAGTCTAAACTGACCAGGGGTAGTTAGCACCTTTAATTCAAACTCGTAACCATCTATGTTTATGGAGCTTATGAACATCTCCACAAAAAGGGTTCTTTGCTCTTCTGTTTCCATAACCACCATATCACCTTTTACCATACTTTTAGCTCTTAGGATCTCGTAAAGCTTTTTCACATTGGTGCTTTTGCCAGCAAGACTTGAGCCAAAATAAACAACTTTGAGCTTCATTCAGACCCTCCAAGTATTCTGTTGAGCCTTTCTTCTAGCTCTTTTATGTCTATTTTTAGTTCTCTAACCGGAACCATTTTTGCACCTTCTAAAACCTTTTCAAGGGAGTCGCTGGCTTCTTTCATAAAGAGTCTTACGGTTCCTAATGCAGTACTTTTTGGCACTATTACTCCTAACAAAAACCTTGGCTTTATAAACTTTATGACCACATCCATGCTTTTGCTCTCGTATTGAAGCACTTCCAACTGGTCCATGCTTAGAATTTTCCCCATCTCTACTGCAGCACCAAATACTCCACTGATAAGCGTTGCAAGAAACTCACTTTCCGTATCTTCCTGTTTTTTCCCTTTTATGCTTACTATCCTTCCTGCATCATCGGTGAGCATTACAACACCTGCAGAGGTTTTTTCAACTAGCTTCTGCAATATGGCTTCCACTTGTTTTTTAACCGTTGAATCTATGTCGTATTCAATTAGGTCAAGTTCCATTTTTCCCTCCAGCTTTTGTAAGATATATTATAGTCCTATGTTTAGGGAAGGGTGGGTAATTTTCGCCTTTGTAGTTATACTAAGTGCCATAGTCCTACCAGTACCTGCCCTTCTTCTTGACCTTCTTTTGGCTCTTAGCATAACCTTTTCAATGACTGTCCTGGTGCTTACCACCTTCATAAAAGAACCTCTTGAGCTTTCCGCCTTTCCCAGCATTTTGCTTCTTGGGACGCTTTTGAGGCTTTCTCTCAACATTGCTGCCGCAAGGAGGATACTTCTCTACGGACACGAGGGAACGTCCGCTGCAGGTCACATTATAGAAGGCTTTGGCACCTTTGTGGTGGGTGGTGATGTGGTGGTGGGTCTTATAGTGTTCCTTATATTTATAGTTATAAACTTTATTGTCATAACAAGGGGTGCGGAGAGGGTATCTGAGGTCGCCGCGCGCTTTACCCTTGACGCCATGCCTGGAAAGCAGATGAGCATAGACGCAGACCTCAACGCAGGGCTTATTACAGAGGAGGAAGCTAAAAAAAGAAGAGCTCAGCTTGAGCAAGAGGCGAGCTTCTTTGGTGCTATGGATGGTGCCAGCAAGTTTATAAGAGGAGATGCTATAGCAGCTTTGATAATACTATTCCTTAGCCTTGTGGGTGGTCTTCTTGTGGGTCTGGTTTTTAAGGGTATGGGTTTCTCTGATGCTATAAGGACATACTCTCTCCTTACAGTGGGTGAAGGGCTTGCCAGCCAAATACCTGCCTTAATGCTCTCTACCTCTGCGGGTATAGTGGTCACAAAGTCCTCTTCAAAGGAGGAGCTTGGCAGGGTGCTTTTCAAGGAGTTTTCAAAGGAGCCAAAGGTCTTCCTCTTTTCCTCCGCTTTGTTGGTTTTCATAGGTCTCATCCCCGGCTTTCCCAAACTTCCCTTTTTCTTCATGGCAGGTCTGCTCGGAGGGCTATACTATGCCCTAAGCAGGGCACTTAAGGAAGAAGAGCTTAAGAAACTTGAAGAGCTACTCAAAGAGCAGAAAAAACCACCTACGGAGAAGAGAGAAGAGGAGGTAACCACCCAGCCAGAAACCATAGCCCTTGAAATAGGTTATGGACTTATTCCCTATGTGGATGAGTCTCAAGGGGGCGATGTGCCAGAGAGGATAAAGACCATAAGAAGACAGCTTGCAAGTGAGTATGGCGTTGTTATACCTCTTGTGCATATAAGGGATAATCTAAGACTTAGACCTCACCAGTATC
>JAXSOP010000064.1:0-5892 GCA_037926125.1 Aquificaceae bacterium | reverse complement strand
AGATAATTCCCTTAAGATGGAGATTGAAGATCTGGAAGTTTTTGAAGGTTTTCGTTCAATGTTTTATAAACCTTTTAGAAACCTTTTGAAAGTAAACTCTTTAAACTACAGACTGAAGAAGTCAATTCAAAAATCCCTAGAAAATAAGGTATATGCTACTTACAGTATAGGATACGAAAAAAGCATAGACATAGACCTCCTGCATGCTGCATGAGAAAAGTTATAGATAAAAAACTGAAGGATAATCTGAGGCTTTTTTTAGAAAATGTAGATATAGAATCTTTAAGTCTTGTGAAATTAGCTTTGAATGTAAAAGAATCGGATACAGCTGAAGGCGTTGAAGTAAAAGCTGACCTTTCAATAAGACCAAAGATTGAGGAAGATGGTAAACTTAGCTTCTTATACAACCACAAAGAAAAAATCTTAGTAGAAGGCAAGGAAATAAACATAGAGATATCATACAAACTTCAGCTCGAGTATAAGGGAAACGTAAAGGAATTAAAAAGAAGCCTTCTTATGGCTTATACAAAAAATAGTGTCTTGCTCTTAGTATATCTCTACATAACGCATTTATCTGATATTATAAAAAGAGAAGCTGGATTTATATTCTCACCACTGCCTCATATCCTGATTAAATGAAATACACTGATTATGAATACTGGAAACTTATGAAGGAAGTAGAGCAAGAAATAAGAAATCTAATTCAATCTATCAAAGAGGATTGCCCTAAGAATCTACTTGCGGACTTGAGGAAAGAATCTTCTGGGATTTTCTATAGGTTTGAGATAGAAAGATCTGATAGATATGCATACTTCATAAGCAACAAAGAGAGATTTAAGAAAGCAAAAGATAATAAATATAGATGTATGATGTGTGGACTTTCTGTCTATCTTAGTTATGAAAACTCAAAAGAAGCATTAGGAAGAGTATTATCCGCAAGGTCAATAAAGTTTCCTAACTTGAAGAAGCAAGGCTATAAAATACTTATCTGTGAAAATCTCAAAGACTATGGGGAGCTATACAATACTCCTACGATAGGCAGTAAACACTACACTTTTTTCCCTTGTAGCAACTATAACCCTAATAATGTGTGGAAAATATACGAGGAATCCGTATGAGTTTAATAAAGCACTCTATTTCCTTCTCCATCGCCACCCTTTTGAGTAGGGTTATAGGCTATGTAAGAGATGCCTTAATAGCCTACTACTTTGGCGTTTCCCATATAACAGATGCCTTTTTCGTAGCCTTTAGACTTCCCAACACCTTTAGAAGGCTCTTTGGAGAAGGTGGCTTTAACGCAGCCTTTGTTCCCATCTTTGCCAAAAGGTTAAAAGAAGGAACGGAAAAGGAGTTTCTTAATTCAACTTTTACCTACTATACCCTCTTTAATCTTTTTGTAACCCTTACAGGCATCTTATTTGCAGAGTGGATAATAAGGCTTATAGCTCCAGGGATAGTAAGTAAAAGCTACTTTGAACTGGCAGTCTTTATGGCAAGGTTTCTCTTTAGCTACCTCTTTTTTGTAGGGCTTAGTGCCTTCTTTATGGCGGTATTAAACACGAGGGGAGTTTTTTTTGTTCCTGCCTTTGCACAAGCGGTCTTTAACATAGTAATGTCCCTTTGTATTGCACTCACTTCTCACAGTTTGGGTTATATGGCTCTTGTTTTAGGAGTTTTAGCAGGGGGATTCTCCCAGTTAATTTTTAACCTTCCTGCGGTAGTCTCTCAAAAGCTACTACCTCAGCCAACGCTTAAAAGAGACAGAGACCTAAACCTACTTTTGAAAAGACTTGCCCCAGCTTTGATGGGTTTTGGTGTAGCTCAGCTTTCCTTTTTTATAGATACATTCCTTGCTTCCTTTCTGGCATTGGGTGCCATATCATATCTCTATTACGCCAACAGGATATTCCAGCTTCCCTTGGGTGCTTTATCTGTAGGTATAGCGAACTCTCTGCTTTCTGTCTTGGCAAGCGGGCAAGACCCAAAGAAAAACATCACCCTCGCCTTTAGGTTTATTACACTGCTTGCACTCCCTGCTGCTGGAGGTCTTTTAGTGCTATCACACCGAATAATAGCTTTGCTCTATGGAAGAGGAAGGTTTTCAGAGGAAGATATAGCAATGGCAGGTAAAGTGCTTGCGGTCTATTCTTTGGGTCTTGTTTTCTTTTCTCTTCAGAAGGTTTTGGCAAGTGTGTTTTTTGCAAAAGGAGACACAAGAACCCCCGTGCTGTCTTCTCTCTTTGCAGTTTTGTCAGAAGGACTTTTTGCCTTTGTCTTTGCCTTTGTCTTCAAACTTGGCGTTGTGGGTCTTGTTCTCGGAACTGCAAGCTCATCTGTAGCAGGCTTTGGGTTTTTGCTATACTTTTGGAGAGAAAGAAACTTAGACCTAAGAGTCTACCTCATAACCACGATAAAGTCTATCTTTGCCACCTTGGTTATGTGTATTTCTGTCCTTTTACTAAAACCCTCCCCTTATGGAGTGCTGTATTCAATACCCCTTGCGGTTGCCATGTATTGGCTGTGCCTTCTGCTCCTTAGAGAGCCCTTAGCTTACCTACCCTTGAAACTTCTGAAGGGCTTTGTTGAGAAGCAGACTAACCCTTGAAGCTCTCCTGCTTGCCTCCTTTTTATGGATAACGCCCTTTGAGGCGGTGTGGTATATGATGCTTATGACCTCTGGTAGGAACTGCTTTGCCTCTTCCAACTGCCCTGCCTCTACCATTCTCCTAAATTTCTTTATGTAGGTCCTCATCCTTGAGAGATGATACCTGTTCCTTATTCTTCTCTTTGCGTCCCTTCTCATACGCTTTTCTGCTTGTCTTGTGTTGGGCATTCAAAACCTCCTTACCTTTTATCTTTCAAGGCAACGGGCGGATTTGAACCGCCGTAGAAGGGATTTGCAGTCCCTCGCCTAGCCGCTCGGCCACGTTGCCTAAAAGCGGGCGACGGGACTTGAACCCGCGACCTGCTGCATGGCAAGCAGCCGCTCCACCACTGAGCTACGCCCGCTAAGGTATATATATTATACCACTACTCTACATTTGCCACCTGTTGCTTTAATCTGTCAATCTCAGTTTTTATATCCACTGCAATAGGCGATAGGTCCGGAAGTTTGTTAGAAAGTGTGGTTATTTCCCTATGCATTTCCTGGAAGAGAAACTCTAATTTTCTCCCCACTTCATCTTGTGACCTAAAAAGCTCTTTGCTTTTGTTAATGTGGGCTTTAAACCTGCTTATCTCCTCTTCCACGTCCATTTTGGAAAGTATAAGAGCGATTTCGTTAAGCACCAAGGCGCTGTTTTCAGAGAGTCCAAGGTCCCTCGCCTTTTCCAAAACCCTTCCTTTTACCTTTTGGTAGACCTCTTCCTTATTTTCTACTATTTTCTGAAGTAACTCCTCAATACTTACAAGCCTCTCTTCCATATACTTCCTTATGTGTTCTCCCTCCTCTGCTCTTCTGTTGAGAAGTTCTTTTAATGCATCCGTCAAGGCACAAGAAATTGCCTCTTCAAGAGATGGATCTATCTCCTCCTTTGGAGCTTCTGAAAACCTTGCAGCAAGTTGCAAAATGGTGTCATCCCCGACATTTAAGTTAAGCTTCTCCCTTATTATCTTAAAGAAATTTATGTTCCTAAACAGAGTTTCTAAGCTCACGGGTTCCATAATTCCCTTTCTCTTGACTTCAATATGTAAGTTGACCGTTCCTCTTCTGATAAACTCCTTTACAAGTTTTCTCACAAGAAATTCAAGGGACATGAGACTATAGTTGGACTTTATAAATACCTCAAGAGTCTTACCGTTTAGACTCTTCACAAATATGTTAACAGCCCAATTATCGTTTTCAAAGGTTCCTGACCCGTAGCCTGTCATACTTAACATTAGGAAGATTATAAGCTAAAAATCCAAATCAAGTTCATCTTCCGAAAATTCCTCAACTTCTAGCTCATAGCTTTCTATGGTAGTAGACATACCCGCCATAAGTGGTTTAAAGCTGGCTGTATCCTTTAGGAAGGCGACTTTTACAATCCCTGTAGGTCCTTGCCTTTGCTTCGCCACTATTATCTCTGCAGTTCCCTGTTCTTCTGGTGATGGGTTTCTTTTGTAGTATTCTGGTCTGTGGATAAAGATGATAAGGTCTGCATCTTGCTCAATCTGTCCAGACTCTCTGAGGTCTGCAAGCTGTGGTCTTTTGTCTGAGCGGTGCTCCACCTGACGGGAGAGCTGTGCTAAGGCTACAACGGGCATGGAAAGCTCTTTTGCAAGAGCCTTGAGGTTTCTTGATATCTCTGCTACCTCTTCTTGTCTTGAGGACCTTCTTGAAGGGGGTCTAAGGAGCTGAAGGTAGTCAACAAAAACTACTTCTACACCTCTTTCCTTTTTGAGCTTTCTTGTCTTTATCCTCACATCGGTAGTAGAAAGCCCAGGTGTGTCATCTATGTATATTTCACATCTTGAGAGGTCAAGGGCGGAGGATATGAGCCTGTTTCTATCCTCCTCGTTCACAAAACCCCTCCTTATGTTCTGAAGGGGAACTCCAGAGAGCATAGACAAAGCCCTCATCACAAGCTGTTCCTTACTCATCTCAAGGGAGTATATGACAATGGGAACTTTTTCCTGCATTGCCATGTTTATCGCCATTGAGAGCATAAAGCTACTTTTACCCATACCTGGTCTGGCAGCAACTATGATGAGGTCAGAGGGATGAAAACCAGTGGTCAGGGTGTCAAGGTCAAGAAATCCTGTTGCTCTGCCAGTTATAAGTTTTTCCTGCTTTCGGTGTTTCTCTATGATATCAATAACATCCCTTGCCACATCTCTTATATGCCAATAGTGGCTAACTATCTGTTTTTCTGATATTTCTATGAGTTTTGTGTTTAAGAGCTCAAGAAGGTTCTCAAGGTCTGGCTCCTGCCTTATACCCTTTAGCACGTCCAGAGAAAGGTCCATAAGTCTTCTAAGACCAGATTTTTCCTTTACATTTCTTATGGCTTCCTCAAGAAGACTTCCTGTAGCTGCCTCTTCCACGAGAGAGTAAATAAAAGCCATATCCATCCTTTCCTTAAGACCCCTTTTCTCTATATACTCCTTGAGGACTATGTCGTCCCAGTCCTTTCCCTTATCTTCCCAAACCTTGTAAAGCAAAGAAAAGAGTAGTTTGTGATTTTCAAAATAGAAATCTTCCTCTCTGAGATGCTCAAGCACGGTGGGCATGGTTTCTGGGTCTGCAATTATTGCACCCAAGACCGCCCTTTCTGCAAGCTCGTCATGAGGTGGTTCAAGGTCAGAGGGTATCATGTCTCTTCTTTGACAAGTGCAGTAATCTCAAGCTCAACAAGGGCACCAAGAGGTAGTCCGCTCACCTCAACGGTTGTTCTTACAGGCTTAACAGGAACATCTTTGAAAAAGTCCTCATAAAGGGCATTGAACTCTTTAAATAGGCTTATGTCTTTTAGATAGACCACAACTCTCACTATGTTTTCCTTACCCACACCCCCTGCTTGAAGTATAGCCTCTATGTTATCAAAAACCTGTTTAACTTGGTCTGTAAACCCTTCTCTGAGCTTTCCCGTCTCTGGGTCAATGCCTATTTGACCAGACAGAAACAAAAAGCCACCTGCCATAAGGGCTTGCGAATAGGGACCTACAGGTTTTGGTGCTTTTTCGGTAAAAAGGGGTATCATAATTTATATTTTAAGTCAATGCGAGCAGAAGAGATAAGAAGTTTTCTGGAAGGTCTGTTTCGCCCTCTGAAGGTTAACAGGGGTTCTTTGCTTTTTTCTGAAGGTAGTCTATGCTCTGCAGTTCCTTTTGTAAAAGAAGGTGAACTAAAAGTTTACCTTATATCTGACTCAGGCAGAGAGCTGACCCTCTACAAGGTGATGCCCGGTCAGA
>JAXSOP010000063.1:0-6049 GCA_037926125.1 Aquificaceae bacterium | reverse complement strand
TCTCTTAAAGAGTATTTGGGGTCAGAGGGCTTTTTGGTGGACTGGATATACGACAGCAGGGAGTTTTTTGACCTTCTTGAGGTTTCCATATATGACGCCATTGTGCTTGACCTTATGATGCCTCATATAAGCGGTGAGGAACTTCTAAGAGAGCTAAGAGAAAAGGGAAACACCACTCCTGTGCTTATACTTACCGCAAAGGGTAGGCTTGAGGACAAAGAAAAGTGCTTTTCTCTCGGTGCGGATGACTATCTTACAAAGCCTTTTGAACCAAAGGAGCTACTGCTAAGGCTCAGAGCCTTATACAGAAGAACTGTCAGACAAGAAAGACTAAAGCTAAAGAATATAGAAGTTGACCTAAGGGCTGGCAGGGTATGGGTTGATGGAAAGGAGATAAAGCTCAGCAAAAAAGAGTGGCTAATGTTTAAGTATCTTGTAGAAAACAAGGACAGGTTTGTCTCTACAGATGAGCTACTTAATTATGTATGGGGCGATGAGCCAGTAGGGGATGAGGTGGTAAGGGCTCACATAAAGAACCTTAGAAGACTCTTGCCTGAGGGCTTTATAGTCTCTCAGAAGGGGAGAGGCTACAGAATTGAGGCTTGAAAAATTCTTGCTTTATCTATCCCTTTCTATGCTTTTGGTAGCTGGGTTTGGGCTTATAAACCTTGTAGTGTTTCTTGAACTTAAAAGGCTTAGTGAAGAGAGCATCTACAGGCTCGCCTATCAGCACTTTTTAACCTATCTTCAGAATCCACAGCATAGGGGAGACCAAGATTTTGTTATAAACCCACCTACAGTTGGAGGATACAGGATTTATGTTTTTGAAGCTCCGGAAAATCCATTAAAGAGCGTAAGGGTTGGTGTAAGGGAGGAGTTTCTTAAGGAAAGAAGGGATAGCCTGATGAAAAGACTTCTTGTGGTGGAATTTTTCCTAATTTTTATGCTCGTTTTTCTCTATCAGAGGGTTGTTGAGGGGTATTTTTCAAGGCTAAAGGGAAAGGAAGAATGGATAAAGTCTCTTATGCTATCTCTAACCCATAGACTTGGAAACTTTATAGCCACACAGAAAGTTCTCTTAGCTATACTAAAAAAGTCCTATCCTCAAGACCAAAGGATAAGCAAGTTGGAAAAAAGTCTTCAGAAGGTCCAGAGGGAGCTAAGTATCTTTATAAGTCCAATTAGAGAGGGTAGAGAGGGCAAAAAAGAAAGGCTTGAGCTTGAAGAACTTATAAGAGAAACTCTTGGCTTCTTTGAAGAGGAGTTAAAAGACAAAAGGCTTTTGCTAAGAACCAGCAAACTATTTCTTCACATGAACAAGGAAGACCTTGAGGACGTGCTTTATAACCTAATTAGCAACGCAATAAAACACTCAAGGGAGCTCGTCCATATAAAAGTCTGTGCCAAAAGTGGGCTTTTGGTGATAAGGAATGACCTTGGTGGTGAGGTAAAGCATGGTATGGGATTGGGCGTAGAGCTTACACGCACAGTGTTAAATAGGTACAGCTTTAGCTTAAGAATAAGCCTTAAAAGGCATTACACCGCTTTCGTCCTTTTCAAAAGGCAGGGCTAAACTCTACCTTTGTTTGAATTCCAGAGCCGAGGTCCTTAAGGGTATAAAAGCCTCCAGCCATCTCTTCTTCTCCCACTATGACTGCGTAGTCCGCCTTTAGCTTGTTGGCAAGCTCAAGCTGTTTTTTGAGGCCGCCTCTTTTGTAAGAGACCTCAACTCTTTTACCTTCAGCTCTGAGTGCTTTAGCTACCTGCAGGGCATAAGGCAAGACATCACCGAAAGGTATAACTAAATAGAGGGAGTCTTCTGGAGGAATGTTTTTCACAAGCATGGAAAGTCTTTCTAAACCCACCGCAAAGCCTATGGCTGGAGTGGGAGGACCACCCATTTCCTCAACAAGGTAGTCATATCTACCGCCGGCTATCACAGTAATATCAAGCTCCTCAGAAACCGCCTCAAAAACCGTCTTGGTATAATAGTCAAGACCTCTCACGAGGTTAGGGTTCTCTCTGTAGGGTATAGACATGGCATTTAGATATTCCTTTAGCTTTGAGTGATGTTCTCTGCACTCATCACAAAGAAAGTCCACCATCTTGGGAGCATCCTTGACCGCAGACTTGCAGGTTGGCACTTTGCAGTCTAAGACCCTAAGAGGGTTTCTGTCCTTTCTATCAAGGCAGACCTCACAGAGATGTTCCTCCACACCTGTGAGATAAGCACTCAAAGCATCCTTATAGACAGGTCTACAAACCTTACATCCTATGGAGTTTATCTCTATAACCACCTTAACGCCAAGCTCAGAAAGCATCTCATAAACAAGACCTATAAGCTCCGCATCCACCACAGGTTCAAGGCTTCCGAAGACCTCTGCACCCAATTGATGAAACTGTCTATATCTACCAGCCTGTGGACGCTCATAGCGAAACATGGGACCCTCATAAAAGAGTTTCACATAGGGCTTTAGTGCGTATAGTCTGTTTTGAACGTATGCTCTGACCGCACCCGCAGTGCCCTCAGGTCTTAGGGCAAGCCATCTGCCCTTTCTATCTTGAAAGGTAAACATCTCCTTTTGGACTATGTCCGTTGCCTCCCCTATACTCCTCTGGAATACCTCCATATATTCCACCACAGGAAGCACTATTTCCTCAAAGTTATAGAGCCTTAGCTTTTCTCTTATAAGGTCAGAGAGGTATCTGAACCTTTTGAGCTCCTCTCCGTAGATGTCGTGAAAACCTCTTACACTTTGAAACTCGGACATAGGGAATAATTATAGTCCTCTGGTTTGACACATTCTCCTTTTTGCATAGAATATAAGTAAGGATTTACTATGAAAGAGCTTGTGCTTTTCCTCCACCTTGTCCTTGCCTCCCTATGGGTGGGAGGCATGCTATTTCTTGTTTTTGTCCTTGCCCCCTTTGTAAGAAAACTGCCAATTAGAGACCAAGCCTTTCAGGAAGTGGGGAGACGCTTTAGCCTATATGGAACGCTTGGCTCTCTTTCCTTGCTTTTTATAACAGGGCTTTTAAACATACACTACACAGTCGGTTTTTCAAGCCTCCTTGACCTCTCAAACTCTTACACAAAAACATTCATCCATAAACTTGGGGTCTTTGTAACGGTAGTAGCGGTTTCCTTGGTTCATGACCTTTACTTTGGACCAAGGTCTGCAGATTCAGTATCCCATAGAAATATGGCTAGGCTTCTTGGATTTCTAAACTTGCTACTTAGTCTTTTTGTTGTTTATCTTGCGGTAAAACTTAGGTTTGGAGGTTAAAAGATGGCAAAACTTTTGAAGGCAGAAGATGGTTTTTCAGACTTTATGCCAGTTAAAAAAGCTATTCATGTAGAGGAAGGCTTAAGGTGCATCGCCTTTTATCTAAAGGCTGGTCAGAAGATAAACCTGCACACATCTCCTCATAAGGTCATAACCATCGTCCTACGTGGTGAAGGAGACTTTTTTGTGGGCTCGGAAGAAAACAGGGAAAGGCTAAGGGCGGGCGAAGCCCTTCTCTACGAACCCAACGAGCCCCATGGTTTTCAGGCGGTAGAAGACATGGCGGTCATAGCTATTGTAGTGTGATATATTTATACATGATGTATCGCATATTTGCATGGGGTGTGAACTTCAAAACCGCCCCAGTAGAACAGAGGGAGCTTTTGGCTTGTAGCAGGGAGGATGCTCACTATCTTTTACCACCCCTTAAAACCATAAAGGGCATAAGAGAGATAATGCTTCTGTCTACCTGTAATAGGGTGGAGGTTTACAGTGTCGTAGAAGACTACGAGCCTATGAACAGGCTAATCCTTGAGCTTCTCCAACTCAAAGGTGTGGACACAAGGCTAAGGAGAAACTCCTTCTTTTTAGAGGACGGTCTTGCGGTTGCTCATGTCTTTAGGGTTGCAAGCGGGCTTGAGTCCATGGTGGTGGGAGAAACGCAGATAGTGAACCAGTTTAAGGAAGCATACAGAATAGCGAAAGCACTCCAATGCACTGGCAAGGTTCTCAATAGACTGTACGAGAAGGCTCTTAGAACTGCCAAGAGGGTTCGCACAGAAACTGGCATAAGCAAGAATGCAGTCTCAGTAAGTTATGTAGCTGTAGAGCTTGCCAAGAGAATATTCGGAAGCCTTGCAAAGACAAAGGTTCTCCTTGTAGGTGCTGGTGAAATGGCTGAGCTTTCTGCAAAATATCTTAAAAAACTTCAAGCACACCTTTTTATAACCAACAGAACATACGAAAAAGCGGTGGAGCTGGCTAAGGAGCTTGAAGGGCACGTGCTTAGGTTTGAAGAACTTTCTGAACATCTCCACGACTTTGACATAGTAATAGTATCAACTGGTAGCAAGAGGTTTATCATAGACACTCCTATGGTCAAAAAAGCGATAAAGAAAAGAAACTACAAACCTATCTTTTTCATAGATATATCTGTTCCCAGAAATGTGGACCCTGAGGTGAATGAGGTGGATGAGGTGTTTCTCTACGATATAGATGACCTGCAAGAAGTTGCGGAGAAAAACTTAAAGGAGAGGTTAAAGGAAAAGGAAAAGGGAGAGATAATAGTATGGGATGAGGTGAGTAAGTTCATGAAATGGTTGGAGTTTCTCAAGGTTGAAAGATATATAGTAAACATAAAAAAGGCATGGAAAGACGTAGAAGAAAGAGAACCAATGGTCAGAAGGCTTATTCACAATGCGGTTGAAGAGATAAGAAAGGATCCTTCCCTTACTGAGAAGTTAGTTAAAATATTCTTGCAGGAGGTGGAATATGCAGACACAAAGCGAAGGCTATCCCATGTCTATAACAGAGCTCATGGAACTTGAAAGCGAGTATTCCATAAAGGCTTACGTGCTTATAAAGGCAGACCCCAGAGAAATTCCTTCCATAATGCTTGCTCTGTCAACCTTTGAAGGCATAAAAACTGCAGACGTAGTAACAGGTCCCTATGACATAATCGTCTTTGCAGAGGTAAGGAATCAAGATGAACTTGGTAGGCTTGTGATAAGCAAAATACACTCTTTGGAGGGGGTAAAGGAAGCCCTTACCTGTGTGGTGGTAAGGATATGAACGATTTCCCTCTCGTAGTGGAAGAGGCTGAGAGAATATTGGTCATATACTCTGAAGAACCAGCAATTCATAAAGAAGAGGACAACGGCGTTGAGATTTTTTACTCAAGACAAGGAGAAGTTGTCAAGATAATAATAAACAAAGATGAGAGGCACTACATTATATACTTCTGATTATCTTGTGATAGAAGGGGGAAGACCTCTAAAGGGAAAGGTAAGTATCTCCGGCTCAAAAAATGCCTCACTGCCCATACTCATAGCCAGTACACTTACTAAAGAGACTTGCAGAATAGAAAATGTGCCTGACCTCCTTGACACAAGAACAACTCTTGAGCTTCTCCAACATTTAGGTGCATGTGTTGAGTTTGAAAAGGGAAAGGTAAACCTCTATCCGGGTTCAATAAATATATACACCGCACCAGATGAAGTGGTAAGACGTATGAGAGCCTCTGTTCTTGTAATGGGGCCACTACTTGCAAGGTTTGGAAGAGCGCTTGTCTCTATGCCAGGTGGTTGTTCCATCGGGGTGAGGTCCATAGACCAGCATCTTAAGGTATTTGAAAGGGCAGGAGCTAACATAAGCGTAAGACATGGCTATATAGATATGGAAATAAAAAAAATAAATCCCATAGAATACACCTTTGAGGTTATAACGGTAACGGGAACTGAGAATGCTCTTATGTTTCTCAGTAGCTGTGAGAAAAGGAGCGTATTGAGAAATATAGCCTTGGAGCCTGAAGTTATAGACCTTGTGGAAGTGCTCAGAAAAATGGGTGCGGAGATACATATAGAAGACAGGACAGCAATAGTAAGAGGAAGCGAATATCTGAAAGGCTTTAGCCATAGGGTTATACCTGACAGAATAGAAGCAGGAACTTTCATGGTGGCTGGCTTTCTAATGGGTGGAGATGTCTTGCTTGAGGACATAAGGGTGGAACATTTAGGTAGCATAATAGAGAAGCTCAAGGAGGC
>JAXSOP010000062.1:0-6643 GCA_037926125.1 Aquificaceae bacterium | reverse complement strand
CGGTGGTGGTTTCTTAGAAAGCTCTTCTTTGAACTTTTTTTCTCCCTCGGAGATGGCTTTTTCAAACTCTGGCTCTTTTTCTCTTAGCTTTTTCCATTCTGCATCAAACCATTCCATCCTTTTCCTAACCTCTTCCTCCGTAGGTGGTCTTGTCTTTTCGTAGTAATAACCTACTCCTCTGCCCAGCAAGACCGGTCTTTTCCCCGTAAAGGAAAACATTGGGTAAAACTCAATCCCGTAAGTGATTAGAGGGAATAGCATTGATACTACTATCATTAGACAATTTCTCATTGCTCCACCAGCTCCACCCTTCTGTTTTTAGCTCTTCCTTCTTCTGTGCTGTTGGACGAGACTGGTGCTAAGGGTCCTACCCCAAAAGCTCTTAATCTATCCTTTGATATTCCATATTTTTCTGTCAACTCCCTAACTACTGCTTCCGCCCTTTTTCTTGACAGTTCCATGTTGTATTCAAGCTTGCCTACATTGTCAGTATGCCCAACAACATAAAGCTTTATGTGAGGATTTTCCTTAAGAAACTTGGCTATTTCCCTCAGCGTCGGTTCAGATTCTGGCTTGATATCCGCCTTATCAAAGTCAAAGTATATCCCATATATGGATACATGTCCAGATGCTTTAAGTTGACTGAGAATTTCCGAACTTGTTAGCTCCGCACCCGCAAGCCCAAGCTCCATTTGCTTTGGTTCTAATATGTAGAGCACAGCCCTTGGCTCATCTCTTCTGCCTGCCACAGCAAGGGCTATGTAGATATCTCCTTTGGGTGATCTTACGGAAATGTAATACCACGGGTTTAGTTCAGGATCAGCCCAGCCACCCCAACCAAGCCTATTGACTTTTTCGAAAAAGTATGAAAGCCTTCTTAAACCTCTTTGATTTTTTGCTTCCTTATAGACAACAATATAACCTGCGTCTAAAAGTGCTTTTTCATAGTTTTTGTAAACCTCAAGGGTGCTCCTACCTCTTGGTCCAAGATAAACATAGTAATAAAGCCTGCCTTCAAGTTTTTTCACGAGGTTTTTAGCTAAAAGTCTTTCAAGCTCCTTATCTATCTTTTCCTGAGGTGCATCATACCAGTCAAAGCCAGAGACATCACCCAAGGGAAGATAAAACTCTACAAACTTCTCTTTTGTGTAACCAACAAGCGTAGAACCCTGATATCTTTTTACCGCAGGGTGGTCCTCCACCTTTTCATATTGAGAGAAGGACGAAGAAGTAAACAAAAGTATGAACGTTAACAGAAAAAGCCCCCTCATTTTTATCCTTGTATGGGTTTAAATTTAATCTTGCTGTCCAGAATAGGCAAGAGGGCTTGAAGTTTATAAGCTTTACACTATATTTTTACCTTCTATTTATACTGGAGGAGAGCATGAAGAGGTTTATGCTAAAGTCAAAGGTGCATAGAGCAAGGATAACGGGTGCGGAGCTCCATTATGAGGGTAGTCTTTCCCTTGACCTTGCCCTTATGGAGTCTGCGGACCTTTTGCCCTTTGAGAAGATAGAGGTATACAACGTAAGCAACGGCGCACGCTTTTCTACCTATGTAATACCCGCACCGAGGTATTCTGGTGAAGTAAGGTTAAACGGTGCTGCCGCGAGGATGGGTGCAGTGGGCGATATCGTGATAATAGCCTCTTATGGGGTTTTTGATAAGGATGAGCTTGAAGACTTCAGACCATACCTTGTCTATGTGGATGAAAACAACCAAATAAGGGAAGTAAGGAGAGAGATGGTCATAGAAGGTGTAGGTAGCACTTATGATTGGTAAGGTTTTTAGAATATTCAGGGAGAAGGGAGGTGTGTTGAAGGCTCTTGACCTTTGGGAATGGTATGAATCCCTTGAACCAAAGGACCAAAAGAGAGTGAAGTATTACTTTTCTTTAAAGAGCATAAAGGATATGCGGTTTCCCTTTAAAGCAAAGCACTTTGATACAGGTGAGGTAAACAACCCCGGATACACAAAAACCACCTTTTTTGGCACTCTTGCTCAGACCGCTTTGCTTGACGGTAAATATGAAGATGCGGAATGGTTATACTTGAAAGCTCTTGAGCTAAGTGGGAGTCCCTATGAAAAACACCTAATACTAAACGACCTTGTTATGCTCTCTCAAAAGCTAAAAGACTTTGAAAGGATGGAGAGGTATGCTAAGATGGATTTGGACATTTTTGAGGAGTATAAGGAAGAGATAAAGGATAGAAACGGAGGTACTCTACCTCAGATAAACTCTTATGAGCTTATGGTTTACCTCTTAGAGAGAAGGGGAGATAAAAAGTCCGCCCTTGAGCTTCTTGAAAGGTTTCACAAAGAGGGCGTTCCTCATCCCTTTTATGAGCAGGTAAAAAGAAGGCTCAGCGCATGAAATACCACAAGCTAATAAGAAAAGTAGTCCAGCTTCAGAGAAGAAAAAGACTTATACCTGAAAGAGCTTCACTGCTCCTTGCATTCTCTGGTGGTGTTGACTCTGTATCCCTTGCTCTTTGTATGGTTGAGCTAAGGGATTTTCTAAAGCTCAAAAGGCTTGCCCTTGCACATATAAACCATCAGCTCAGGGGAGAGGAATCTTATAGAGACGAAGCCTTTTGTGTGAAGTTTGCTAAGGAGAAGGGTCTTGAAGTGTTTGTGGCGAGGATAGAAGTTAAGGCAAAGGGAGAAAACCTTGAGTCTAAGGCAAGGGAGCTAAGATACAAAGCCCTTGAAGAGATAAGGCAAAGAGAAGGCTTTGACCTTATAGCAACCGCTCACCATCTTAATGACCTTGTGGAGACCATTCTCCTTTGGCTTGTCCGTGGTGCGGGAAGAGAGGGGCTTTTAGGCTTTGACGAGAAGAATGGCAATATAGTCAGACCGCTATACTTAGCAACGAGGGAAGAGATAGAAGACTTTGTTAGGTCAAAGGGAGAGAGCTGGGTAGAAGATTCTACCAACTACGACCTTAGCTATGCGAGGAATCTTATAAGGCATAAGGTCACTCCAGAGCTAAAGAAGATAAACCCAAGGCTTGAAGAGAGTTTTTTGAGACTTCGGGAGACTCTAAGAGAAGAAGAAGCCCTGCTTGAGGACCTTACTCAGAAAACCATTAGGGAAGTTTTCAAAGACGGTGAGCTTGAAAGAAGAGCTTTTTTGAAGCTACCACAAGCCTTAAAAAGGCGTATAGCTTACAGCCTCTACGGTATAAGGAGTATGAAAGAGATAGAAAGGTTTATAAACAGTATAAAAAAGGGTACACCCTTGAAAAGCCCTGACGCATGATTAATATTAAATCCTTAAGCGTGGAGGTAAACGTATGCAATGGATGAAGAGTATTTTTATATGGGTTGTTCTTTTGGGCTTTATGGTTCTTGCCTTTAATCTCTTTGAGGGCAACAGAGGTCAGTCCGCGGTCAGGACACCAATAAACACGGTGCTTGAGCTTGCTGAAGAGGGTAAGCTCAAGGAGGTAAAGGTAAAAGATAACCTGCTTACGGGCATAACTACAGAGGGTCAAAAGATAGAAACTGGTATACCACCCGGCTCTGACTTGGTTAACAAACTCATAGAAAAGGGAGTTAGAGTAGAGGTTGCTGTGCAGGAAAGTAGTTGGCTTGTGCCTTTTTTGGTCTCTTGGCTTCCCATACTTCTCTTTATAGGCATATGGATATACATGATGAGACAGGTTAGCGGTGGCGGGAATCCCACCTCCAGAGCTTTTAGCTTTGGAAAAAGCAGGGCAAAGGTCTATATAGACGAAAAGCCAAAGGTTACTCTTGAAAATGTGGCGGGCATGGAAGAGGTAAAGGAAGAGGTAAAGGAGATAATAGAATACCTAAAAGACCCTGTGAAGTTTCAAAAGCTTGGCGGAAGACCACCAAAGGGTGTAATGTTTTATGGAGAGCCTGGTGTGGGTAAAACCCTTCTTGCGAAGGCTATAGCGGGCGAAGCCCATGTGCCTTTTATATCTGTCTCTGGTTCTGACTTCGTGGAGATGTTTGTGGGTGTGGGTGCGGCGCGTGTGAGAGACCTCTTTGATACTGCCAAAAAGCACGCACCATGCATCATATTCATAGACGAGATAGATGCGGTAGGTCGCTCAAGGGGTGCTTTGAATCTTGGTGGTGGGCATGACGAAAGGGAGCAAACTTTGAACCAGCTTCTTGTGGAGATGGATGGCTTTGATACCTCAGAGGGAATAATCGTCATAGCAGCTACCAACAGACCTGACATCCTTGACCCAGCACTTTTGAGACCCGGCAGGTTTGACAGACAGATATACATACCAAGGCCCGATGTTAGAG
Source organism: Aquificaceae bacterium (assembly GCA_037926125.1). Lineage (GTDB taxonomy): Bacteria > Aquificota > Aquificia > Aquificales > Aquificaceae > Pampinifervens. The sequence goes on along the minus strand of JAXSOP010000062.1, from coordinate 2,356 downwards.
GAAGATACGAGATACTCAAGGTTCATGCAAAGGACAAAAAGCTCTCACCTAATGTAGACCTTGAGATAGTGGCAAGGGCTACGCCCGGTTTTACCGGTGCGGACTTAGAAAATGTGCTAAATGAGGCGGCGCTCCTTGCGGCAAGAAGGGGAAAAGAAGCCATAGAAATGCAAGATATAGAGGAAGCCATAGATAGGATAACTATGGGGCTTGAGAGAAAGGGTATGGTAATATCCCCAAAAGAGAAGGAGAAGATTGCTTACCACGAGATGGGACATGCTATAATGAGCCTAATGATTCCTGGTTCTGACGCTCTCCACAAGGTCTCCATAATACCCAGGGGAATGGCTTTGGGCGTTACACAACAGCTACCCATAGATGACAAGCACATGTATGACAAGCAAGACCTCTATGGCAAAATACTCACCCTAATGGGAGGTCGTGCTGCAGAGGAGGTATTTTACGGCAGGGAAGGTATCACCACAGGTGCTGAGAACGACCTACAGAGGGCAACAGAGCTTGCTTATAGAATGGTCTCTATGTGGGGTATGAGCGAGCGTGTAGGTCCACTGGCGGTGAGAAGAACCGTAAACCCCTTCCTTGGTGGCATGACTACTTCAGTAGATATAAGCGAAGACCTCAGAAAGGAGATAGATGAAGAAGTCAAAGAAATACTTACAAAAGCTTACGAGGACACAAAGAGGACTGTTCTGGAACACAAGGAAGCCATACAGGCGGTGGTAAAAAGGCTCCTGGAAAGGGAAACTATGTCCTGTGAGGAGGTTGTGGAAATACTAAAGCTTCATGGTGTTGAGGTAAGAAACGAATGTAAAAAAGAGGAGTTTAAGATGGAAGAAGGAAAGAAGACCCTTGAGCAGGAGGTGGTATAATGGGCATGACTATAACAGAAAAAATACTTGCGGACCATGCAGGTAAAAAGGAGGTCTATCCGGGCGAGCTTATAACCGTAAAGATAGACCTTGCCATGGCAAACGATGTGACTGCACCTCTTGCCATTAAGATATTGGAAAAATATGGCATTCAGAAGGTCTTTGACCCAGAAAAGATAGCCCTTGTGCTTTCTCACTTTGTCCCAGCAAAGGATATAAAGTCCGCAGAGCAGGCAAAGATGGTACGGGACTTTGCAAAAAAACACAACATAAAGTGGTTTTTCCAAGAGGGTGAGGGTATAGAGCATACCATACTGCCAGAGCAGGGTATTGTTGTTCCTGGAGATCTGGTGGTGGGTGCGGATTCTCACACATGCACCTACGGAGGCATAGGAGCCTTTGCTACAGGTATGGGTTCTACGGACATAGCCTACGCTATGGCAACGGGAGAAACCTGGCTAAAAGTCCCACCCACCATGAAGTTTATCTTCTACGGAAAGCTCCAGCCTTGGGTTTCTGGCAAAGATCTAATCCTGCATACTATCGGTCAAATAGGCGTGGATGGTGCTTTATACAAGGCTATGGAGTTTGACGGCGAAGCCATAAGAAGCCTCTCTGTAGAGCAAAGGCTAACCATAGCCAACATGGCTATAGAGGCGGGTGGCAAGAGCGGAATTATAGCACCCGATGAAAAGACTATAGAGTATGTCTCTCAAAGAGCTAAAAAGCCATGGAAGGTCTACCAGAGCGACCCAGATGCACAGTATGAGGTGGTTTACGAGTGGGATGCGAGCAGAATAGAACCTCTTGTGGCTTGGCCATACCTGCCCTCTAACGTGCATCCTGTGTCTGAGTCCACTCATATAAGCATAGACCAAGCCTTTATAGGCTCTTGCACCAACGGAAGAATAGAAGACCTAAGGATTGCAGCAAAGATACTAAAAGGTAAAAAAGTCCATCCCTACGTAAGATGTATAGTCATTCCTGCGTCAAAGCAGGTTTACATGCAGGCTCTAAAAGAAGGATTAATAGACATATTCCTGTCCGCTGGATGTTCTGTCTCTGTCTCCACCTGCGGCCCCTGTCTTGGCGGTCATATGGGTATACTGGCGGAGGGTGAGCGATGCATATCCACATCTAATAGAAACTTCCCCGGTAGGATGGGTCATCCAAAGAGCGAAGCATACCTCGCCAACCCATCTGTAGTGGCTGCGAGTGCAGTGCTTGGTAGGATAGCTCATCCAGAGGAGGTTGTCAAAAAGGAAGAGCTTGAAGAGGTTCTTGCTTGAGGCAGACCTACATAGGCTTGCCTACTGGCTCAGGCTTCTGGGTCAGGACGCCCTTCTTTTAAAGGGTGCTATAAGTAAGTCAGAGGTTTTAAGATATCCAGACAGGGTGTTTATAACTACTTCAAGAAAGCTGGAAAAACATCTCAAATCTTGGGGAATAGAGTATCTGATAATCCC
>JAXSOP010000061.1:0-6664 GCA_037926125.1 Aquificaceae bacterium | reverse complement strand
AATAACAAACCCCACAGGCTTACAGAGGTAATATCTCTAATTGAAAAATACACAGGAAAAAAGGCTGTGCTTGAGCTAAAAGACTTTCACAAGGCAGACATGAAAGCCACATGGGCGGACATACAAAAGGCTCAAAGCCTTCTTGGCTGGAAGCCACATGTAAACCTTGAGGAGGGTATAAGAAGAACCGTGGAGTGGACTTTGGAAAACTGGGGGTGGATAAAGGAAGTTAAGGTTTAGGCTTTATTGTGTTAAAATAACAAAACATAAAAGGGAGGTAGAAGATGAAAGTCACAATTAGAAGGCTTTCAGAGGATGTCCCAGATAGCTTTCTATGTGAAACGCTTTTAAAGGCTTTGAACATTTCCGTGAGCAACTGCGAGGAAAAGCTAAGGTTGCAGGGTAATATAGAGTTTCAGGTAAGCCCGGACAGGCTATCTCATATAGAAAGTATACTTAAAAGATACAGCTTCTTATCTTACGAAGTTGTCTATGAGGACAAGGACCTTATTCCTGTGAAAGTTGCTCTTGGCAAAGGCACTACACCCTCTTTAGCTTGCAACATACTTTCTGGGATATTAGGCTATAGAGTGGAAAACTGTGAGCGGGAGTTCAAAGAGAAAGGAGAAATATACCTTGAACTTGAACCAGAAAAGGCTCGTAAGCTCGTAGACGCTTCAAAAAATTACCCCTTTTTAAAGGTTACCCCCTTTAAGGAACTTTACTCTACAAAGGTAGGTTTTAGTGTAGAAAAGGAGGGTGGTATTTCAGAAAGTCTATCCCTCATTAGACAAAATCCTGGCTTTTTCTTTGCCTTTTCTTTTGTTTATGTTATTATTTTGTTGCTTTCCTTTTTGCCCTTAATTGGTTTGGTATTTAGTTTCATAAATAGTCTTTTAATCTATGCGGTTCTACTATACATTACCTCACATAGCTTGTCAAAACAAAGAGAAGGACTCTCCTTTTCCAAAGTTCAAAACTATTTTATGCCTTCTCTCGGAATAAATATAGGCGGTTGGGTTTTCTTGATATTAGTGGTACTTTTATCTATATTGCTACTGATACCTTTTGGGATTTTGGGCGCATTAAGCGATGCAATCCAAGAAAATTATTTTGACGAAGGTGTTATAGCATCTTTGATTATATGGTTTCTTCTTTTATTCCTATTTATAGGATATTACATCTACGCTATTCCACTTATTTATTCAAAAGCCTTTAGAGATGGTTTAACCTTTGAAGCGGGTTTCAAAGCTGTTTTTTATCCCTTTATGCCTGCTGGATTAAAAGAAGCCTTTAGTAATACATATTTCAAGCATTCACTTCTCTGGATGGCTTTTATAACTGTTGTAGCTATCTTAGCAGTAGTATCCGCTATTACCATAATACTTATACCTGTTGCCCTTTTCCTTATATGTTGGATGATTACTTACAGCGCCACTGTCATAAGAGACTATACAGTTCTCCGCTATAAGCCAGTTTTATAGAATTGATAAGCGATGTTTATAATGTTATAAAAACTCTGAAAGGTATAAAGTCCACTTTATAGATATTTTTATTAAAAAGGAGGTCTATCATGGAGATAGGCGGTAGCTTTTACGATAGGAAAGCCTACAGCACTTGCTATATGTGTGCCTGCAGGTGCGGTATAGAAGTATATGTGAGAGACAACAAGGTGACATATATAAAAGGCAACGATACACACCCTACAAATAAAGGTGTTCTATGTGCCAAGGGCTCATCGGGAATAATGAAAGAGTATAGCCCCGCAAGGCTCAGGAAACCTCTACTCAGAGTGGGTCCAAGAGGCTCTGGGCAGTTCAAGGAGATAGAGTGGGAAGAAGCCCTTGAAATTGCTACCCAATGGCTTGAAGAGGCAAGGAAGAAAGGACCATACAAAATTGCCTTTTTTACAGGAAGAGACCAAATGCAGCAGATAAACAGCTGGTTCTCCAGCCAGCTTGGTACAGTCAACTGGGCGGCACACGGAGGTTTTTGTTCTGTAAACATCGCTGCCTCTGGGCTGTATTCCATCGGTGGTTCCTTCTGGGAGTTTGGAGAGGCAGACTTTGAAAACACAAAATACTTTATGCTAATAGGTGTGGCGGAGGACCACTCTTCCAATCCCTTTAAGCTGGGTATTCAGGAAATGAAACGCAAGGGAGGAAAGTTTGTGGTGGTAAACCCAGTTAGATGGGGCTATGGCGCGGTGGCGGACGAATGGGTGCCCATAAAGCCCGGCACGGATGGTGCTTTCTTTATGGGTATAATGCACGCACTCTTTAAATACAACCTTGTTAACTGGGAATTTCTAAGAGAATATACCAACGCAAGCTGGCTTGTAATTCAAGCACCGGGCGCTTCAAAGGATGGTCTCTTTTATAGGAACGCAGAAGGCAAGCCTATGGTCTATGATAAAAGGTCTCAGTCCTTTAAACCTGCGGACAGGATAGTGCCAGATAACCTTGAGCCTGCCTTTATAGGAGAATTCACCACGCCAGAAGGCTATAAGGTAAGACCTGCCTTTGATATATTCGCAGAAAGGCTAGTAAAGGACTACAGCCCAGAGAAGGTGGAAAAGATAACGGGCATACCTGCAAAGGATATAGAAAGAATAGCCAAGGAAATAGGAACAATAGCCCTGTATCATCCAATTGAACTGCCTATTGAGTGGACAGATGTTTGGGGAAGAAAGCATAAAAAGGTTATAGGCAGACCTGTCTCTTTCCATATGATGAGGGGTGTGGCATCTCACAGCAATGGCTTTCAGAGTGCAAGGACTGTTTTCTTGCTTATGATGATGTTAGGAGTTGTGGATGTGCCTGGGGGCTTTCTTAATAAGCCCCCCTATCCCAAGCACATAGAAGACCTCCCAAAGCCTTATAAGATTACAAGACCTAATGAGATAAAGTATGGAGAGGTATACCCCGGACCTCATCTTGGATATCCTCAAAACCCCGATGACCTTCTTGTAGATGAGAAGGGCAACCCTGTAAGGATAGACCACGCCTACAGCTGGTGGTTCCCCCTAACTGCTCACGGTCTTATACAAAATGTTATACCGGCGGCATACGAGGGCAATCCCTATCACATTGAGGTGTTCATGATTTATATGGCAAACATGGCATGGAACTCCTCCCAGAATATTCCTTACATAATTCAAGCCCTAACTGCCACAGACCCTGCTGGTAATTACATAATACCTAAAGTTATAACCATAGATGCTTTCTATAGCGAGCAGGTTGCGTATTCCGACTTGGTCTTTCCAGATGCTACCTACCTTGAGCAGTGGTTTGCCCTGTCTTTGCTTGATAGACCACCCTCCGCGGTAGATGGTCCAGTGGATGCCTTAAGACATCCCATAATAGATCCTCTGGCGAACGGGTACGATGTGAGAGGCTGGGGCGATGTGATGGTAGAGCTTGGTTCAAGGTTAAAGCTCCCAGGCTTTTTAAACCCCGATGGTTCAAGAAAATACAAGGACTTTAAAGACTTTATTATAAACTGGCAGCCAAGACCCGGTGTGGGTGCTCTCGCAGGATGGAGAGGTAAGAACGGAGACAAGCACTTTGTAGGAGAACCAAACCCTAACCAGCTTGAGATGTATATGAAAAATAGAGGCTTTTTCTATTACAAACTGCCAGAGAATATGAGATTTTACAGGCATGCAAACAAGGACTACCAAGAGTGGGCAGTAAGCGTAGGCTTTATGAAGAAGGTAGCTCCAATAGTCTTCAACTTCTACCTTGAAACTTTACAGACCTTTAGGCTTGCAGGTCAAGGGCTTTGGGAGGGCAAAAACCAGCCACCCAACGACCCAATACTGAGAGAAAGGCTTGTTAAATACTTTGACCCTTTACCCTTCTGGTATCCACCCTTCGAGGAAGAGGTCTCCAATAAAGACTATCCTCTCTATGCCTTTACACAAAGACCACAGTGGATGTATCACTCTTGGGACTCTCAAAACGCATGGCTAAGGCAGATATCCTCAAGGAACTACCTGTATATGAACCCCAAGACCGCAGAGAAACTTGGTATAAAGCACCTTGACTGGGTATGGGTTGAGTCCAGAATAGGAAAAGTAAAGTGCCAAGTATTCTTAACAGAGACTACAGAACCCAACTCTGTTTGGACTTGGAACGCCATAGGTAAAATGAAAGGAGCATGGGGTCTAAAGCCAGAAGCGGAAGAAGGGCATGAAGGCTTTCTCCTCAACCATGTTATACCCCACAGCATACGCATAGGAGGGAAAGAGGTTTACTACGGAGACCCAATAACAGGACACCTTGCTTGGTTTGATACAAAGGTAAAGGTCTACAAGGCGGAAGACCAAACACCAGAAACCTATCCACAGTTTGAAATAGAACCACTTGACTATATTAAAGAAAGGTGGGTGCCAGTGCTGAGGTATAAGCCATGAAGACCCTTGAGAAGAAGACCATAGCGGACTACGAAGCATTGCCAGAAGGTAGTCCATACCAGCTCATTGAAGGAGAGCTCATTATGAGTCCAGCACCAGGGTTTGAACATTTTGGAAGTTCTTTTAACATCGTCCTAAGGCTTGCGGATGCTGTTTATCGCACTGGCAAAGGAAGAGTCATTTACGCTCCAGTGGACTTATATCTTGACGATGAGAACGCTTATCAACCAGATATAATGGTGGTTTTAAAGGGGTCAAAGGCGAAGATAACAAGCAAGGGCGTTTATGGACCGCCTGATGTGGTGGTGGAGATACTCTCACCTTCCACTGCATACTATGACTTGACACAAAAGAAGGATGTTTATGAGAGGTCTGGAGTGAGAGAGTATTGGATAGTGGACCCTCTTAGAAGGACTTTTGAGGTATATCTCAATACAGAAGAAGGTTTTAAGCTCATAAGCAAGGCAAAGGGTAAGGGTGTGGTGAGGTCTGAGGTGCTTTCTTTGGAGCTTGAGCTTGAAGAGGTTTTTGAAGGTATAGAGCCATGAAGACCATTGAGAAGAAGACTGTAGCGGACTATGAGGCATTGCCAGAAGGTAGTCCCTACCAACTCATTGAAGGAGAGCTTATTATGAGCCCAGCACCAGCACCTGACCACCAAGTAATCTCTGGAAATGTCTACCTCTTGCTTAGAATGGCTGTAAGAGGTAAGGGCGTTGTCTTGTATTCACCTCTTGATGTATACTTGGACATGGAAAACGCCTACCAACCTGACATAGTGGTAATTCTCAAGGGTTCAAAGGCAAGGATAACTAGCAAAGGCGTTTACGGACCGCCTGATGTGGTGGTGGAGATACTTTCACCCTCTACCGCTTACTACGACCTAAGGGTCAAGAAAAAGGTTTACGAAAGGGCAGGAGTGAGAGAGTATTGGATAGTTGACCCTATGGAAAGAAGCCTTGAAATATACACAAGCTCAGAAGAAGGTTTTAAGCTAACTTCAAGGGCTGTGGAAAGGGGTAAGGTGGTCTCTAAAGTTTTAGATATAGACTTAGACCTTGAAGAAGTTTTTAAGGAGGTATAAAGATGGCACAGTTTGCACTTGTGATAGACCTTAACACCTGTGTTGGCTGTCATGCCTGTGCTACAAACTGCAAAGAGTGGAACACACAGGCAGCCTTTGGACCTCTTTCTGACTTTGACCCTTATGGTAAGGAGCCTCAGGGTGTTTGGTATAACAGGATAATGACCTACGAAATGGGCGAGTTTCCTAATACGCAGGTCTTTCACCTTCCTAAGTCTTGCCTGCACTGTCAAGATGCTCCATGCGTACCAGTTTGCCCCACAGGTGCAAGCTACAAGAGAGAACAAGACGGCATAGTGCTTGTAAATTATGATGATTGCATTGGCTGTAAGCTCTGCTCCTGGTCTTGTCCCTATGGTTGCAGAGAGTTTGACGAAGCGGACAAGGTAATGAAAAAATGCACCCTGTGTATAGACAGGATATACGACGAGTCTCTTCCACCAGAGCACAGAAAACCTGCCTGTGTCCTTACATGTCCTGCAAAGGCAAGGTTCTTTGGAGATATAGAAGACCCAAACAGCGAGGTATACAAGGTCATAAAGGAGCGTAATGGCTTTGTGCTATTCTCTGACATGGGAACGAACCCGGGAAATCACTATTTGCCAAGGACAGAAACAAAAGTACATTTGGACGAGCATATTCTAAAGCACGATAACCCTCTTTTCTTAGAGGTTTTAAGGAGACATCACGTAGGAGGTTAAGACATGCATCCACCCATTTCCTTGATATGGTTTTTCTTAACCGCAGGTGTTTCCATAGGGCTTTTCACCTTCACCTACTTTATGGAGTTTCTCACACTCTTTGGTAAAAACACTGCGATGCCAAGACAGGCAGTTATTATTTCACTGGTTATCTCCCTTGTCCTCATAGGGCTTGGTGCTATTGGTGCAAGTTTTCACCTGGGACACAAAATGAGAGCCTGGAAGGCTATAAGACGTTTCCACACCTCTTGGCTTTCCCGTGAGGCGGTCTTTAGTGGAGCCTATGGTTTTGTCCTTTTTCTTTATGGGCTTGCCTATTACTTTAATGCAAATCCCTTCATACAGCACTTTCTGGGTATCCTTACCTTTGTTCTTGGATGGCTTTCTGCCTTTTCCACTGCCATGATATACGCCAGCAACAAGTTTGTGCTTGAGTGGAATACCTCTCTTACGGTGCTTTAT
>JAXSOP010000060.1:0-6989 GCA_037926125.1 Aquificaceae bacterium | reverse complement strand
AGGGCAAAGTAAATAGTGCCTCTCTCTTCAAGGTGAAAAATTCCAACTATAGCAATGGATGTAAATAGTACAAAGGAAACTACCAAAAGGGCATAGCCTCTATAAGCCTTTTTCGCTTCAACCATGGTAGATAAAAAAAATATAAAGTGTATAATTTCAAAATGCTAATCTTTGACCTATCTTCAAAGGGAAGAAAGGGCTATCGCCTACCAGAGTTGGATGTGGAGGAAGTAAACCTCAAAGAGCATCTTGGTGAATACTTCCGAGAAGACCTAAAATTCCCAGAAGTCTCTGAGCTTGATGTGGTAAGGCACTACACAAGGCTCTCTCAACTTAACTACGCCATAGACACCACCATGGTTCCCCTTGGTTCTTGCACCATGAAATACAACCCAAGAATAAACGAAGAGCTTGCTAACCTTGAGGGTTTTTTGAGCCTGCACCCTATGACGCCAGAGGACTATGCCCAAGGAACTTTAAGGCTTATGTATGAACTAAAGGAACTTCTAAAGGAGATAGGTGGATTTAAGGATGTCTCTCTACAGCCTGCAGCAGGAGCCCATGGGGAACTTTTGGGTCTTTTGATGATACTTTCATACCACAGAGATAGGGGAAACCTCCACAAGAAAAAAGTCCTTGTCCTAAACACCTCTCATGGCACAAACCCTGCAACTGCCTCCTTGTGTGGCTTTGAGGTAATAACGGTAAGGAGCAACAGAGAGGGAGAGCTTGACTGGGAAGACTTTCAAAAAAAGCTAAGCGATGAGACCGCATGCCTTATGATAACGAACCCTAACACTTTGGGTATATTTGAGAGAAGGATAAAGGAAATAGCGGATGCACTTCATGAAAGGGATGCTCTCTTGTATATGGATGGTGCCAACATGAACGCCCTTGTAGGAACCGCAAGACCAGGGGAGTGGGGTGTGGATGTTATGCATTTTAATCTTCATAAGACCTTTTCCACACCGCATGGTGGTGGTGGTCCAGGTGGTGGTGCGGTAGGTGTTTCAGAAAGGCTCGTAGACTATCTTCCTGTCCCCCATGTGGTCTTTGAGGATGGTAAATACAGGCTTGACTGGGATAGACCCAAAAGCGTAGGAAAACTCCTCGCCTTTTATGGACATGCGGGTGTTTTTGTAAGGGCTTTGGCATATATACTCTCTTATGGCTCTCAGATAGACCAGATTTCAAAATACTCTATCCTAAACGCCAGATATTTGAGAAAGCTCCTTAAAGCCCTCCTACTTGACCCTTATGAGCATGTCCCTTGCATGCATGAGTTTGTCCTGTCCGCTCAAAACCTCTTAAAGTGGGATGTAAAGGCTATGGATGTGGCGAAGGCTCTATTGGATAGAGGCTTTTATGCACCCACCGTATACTTTCCACTTACGGTAAGGGAAGCCCTTATGATAGAACCCACAGAAACGGAAAGCCCCCAGACCCTTGAAAGGTTCGCTAAAGCTTTGGAGGAAATCGTAAAGACAGCACAAGAAAACCCTGAGCTTCTCAAGTCTTCGCCTAACAGGACACCGGTAAGAAGAATAAAAGAGGCTGAGGCAAACAGAAAACCAATTCTTAGAGCCTCATGGGCATAACGACACAAAGATAGGGGTCTCTTTCTACGTCATCGGACTCAATAACCACCGCACTATCTGGGTCTACCATCCTTATCCATACCCTATTGGCATCAAAGTTGTCAAGGGCTTCAATAAGGTATTTACCGTTAAAGCCTACCTCCACTGGCTCACCGGTATAGTCCACATCAACCTCATCCCTTCCCTCTCCATACTCTGGGTCTGAAATCTCAAGAAGGGCAACATGGTCAGAAAAGCTAATCTTAACAGGGAAGGCGGAAGACTCCGCTATGGCGGAAAGTCTCTTTAGGCTCTCAAGAAAGGCATCTTTATCAACAACCACCTCATGGTTAAAGTTTCTGGGTATGACCGCCATGTAGTCTGGATATTCACCCTCTAAAAGCCTCACCGACAGACTCCAGTCCTCTCCTGTAAAATGGGCAAAGGAATCATCCTTGCCAGACTGGACAGCACCAATGTAGTCCTTCATCAGACCTTGAATAACCTTTAGGCTCTTCCTTGGTATAAGAAGCTCCATGGGAAATGGAGCCTTTCTCCAAAAGAGAGCAAGCCTATGTCCGTCTGAGCCAACGAAGTGAGTTTTTCCATCCACCTCATGAACATAGAGACCTTGTAGTGCGTAACGGACATCGTCCTTTGATATGGAGTACTCTACCTTGTCTATCGCCTTGATAAGATCCACTGAAGGAAGCTCTGCGGAGGTATCTGGTTGAGGAAACTCGGGAAAGTCCTCTGGGTCAAGGGTTGTAAGCTTAAAGGTACTCCTACCACCTCCTACAGTTAGCTTGTCCTCCTTTAGCTCAAGGTAAACTGTAGCAACTGGCATACTCTTTATCACATTGGTAAGCTTGTCTGCGTTGACCGCTGTTCTGCCATCTTCTTCTACTTCAGCCCTTATATTTAAAGATAAGAAGTTTTCAAGGTCTGTTGCCTTTAGAGTAAGAGACCCATCCTCTGCAATTAGAAGGAAATTGTTCAGTATAGGTAGGGCGGACTTCTTTTCTGTGGCGTTCTTTGCCTTCTGAAGGGCAGACAAAAATTCTCCCTTGTCTATTTTTAGTTTCATGGCGTATATTATAACCCAAACTGCGATGGAGAAAAAGTATCCATCGTACCTCAACCTAAGCGAAGAGGAGTGGCTTACTCGCATACACAAAGCTTTTGAGATGCTCTCCCACTGTGAAGTCTGCCCTCATAGATGCGGTGTAAACAGGCTGGAAGATGAGAAGGGATATTGCAAAACCGGTAGATACGCAACTGTGGCGGACTACTTTCCTCACAGAGGCGAAGAAAAGCCCATAAGGGGCAAAAGGGGCTCAGGAACGGTGTTTTTCTCCTACTGCAATATGAGATGTGTTTACTGCCAAAACTACACCATAAGCCACTTGGGAGAGGGTGAGGAGCTAAAACCCGAAGACCTTGCGGAGGTTTTTCTGAAACTTCAAAGGCTTGGATGTCATAATATAAACCTTGTAAGCCCATCCCACGTTGTGCCTCAGATACTACAAGCCTTATACATCGCAGCAAAGGGTGGACTGAGAATTCCTATAGTGTATAACACTTCTTCTTACGACAGTCTTGAAAGCCTTAGACTTCTTGATGGTATTGTAGACATATATTTGGCGGACTTCAAGTATGGAGATGACCTTGCTGGCAAGAAATACTCAAAGGTAAAGGATTACCACAAAGTAGCTCTTCACGCAATAAGAGAAATGTATAGACAGGTAGGAGACCTTAAAGTAGACGAAGAGGGCATAGCTATAAGTGGAGTTCTCATAAGACATCTCGTTCTACCGCAAGACATAGCCAAAACAAAGACCGTAATTGAGGAGCTAAGGTCCATTTCCCCTCGCATGGCGGTTAATGTAATGGACCAATACATGCCATACTATCAAGCCTACGAGTATCCCGAACTTTTAAGAAGAATAAGCAAAGAGGAATTTGAAAGAGCAATTGAGCATGCTAAGAACTTGACGCTTATATTGGACTGAATAAGTTTTTTCTAAAATCCATGGTAAGGCAAAGAGAACCTATCGTTGCCATAGCAACTCCTTTTGGTGAGAGTGCCATCGGAGCCATAAGGCTTTCTGGTCTTGGCGTATGGGAAAGGATAAAAGATATTTTGATTCTTAAAGGGAAACTAAAACCAAGGTATGCCCATTTTGTGAAGCTAATGGAAAAGGAAGGTAGCGTGCTCGATGAGGGAATTCTCATCTTTTACCCATCTCCAAAGAGCTATACAGGTGAGGACATGGTGGAGCTTTTCCTACATGGAAACCCTCTCATTCTTAAAAAAGCCCTTGAGCTTTTCCTATCAAAGGGCGTAAGGCTCGCAGAGCCTGGGGAGTTTACTAAAAGGGCCTTTTTGAACGGAAAGTTAGACCTCTTGCAGGCGGAAGCGGTAGGAGACCTCATAGGGGCTAAGTCTGAGCTTAGCCTAAAGTCCGCCCAAAAACAACTCCAAGGAGAACTATCTTCTCTTATAAGTTCCCTTAGAGACAGGCTACTTGAACTCCTCGCCTACGTGGAGGCGGACATAGAGTTTTCAGAGGAGGATATACCTACCCTCAGCAAAGACCAGCTAATCAACCTGATTAAGCACATCCTAAAGGACATAGACACCCTTCTCTCAACAGTAAGGACTGGGGAATTCCTAAGAAGGGGCATCAACCTTGCAATAGTGGGAAAGCCCAACGTGGGTAAATCCTCTCTCTTTAATGCATTGCTTGGCAAAGAAAGAGCTATAGTTACAGACCTTCCCGGGACTACAAGGGACTTTTTGCAAGAAACTATAACTCTCAAGGGCATACCTGTCAACCTCATAGACACCGCTGGCATAAGGCACGCACAGGACCCTGTGGAAAGGATAGGAGTGGAAAGAAGTGTTCAAAGGCTCAAAAGCGCGGACATGGTTCTCTTTGTAGTGGACGTTAGCAGTCCTCTTGAGGAAGAAGACCTAAACATATATTCCATGGTTAAGGACATTGAGCATATCGTGGTGGCTAACAAGATAGACAAAGGCCTTGAGGAAGATGTGCTTAAGGTCTTCCCTGAGGCTATGGGGGTAAGTGCCTTAATCGGACATGGACTGGATGAGCTAAAAGAGAGAATCCTGCAAAGGCTTGGTCTTTATGTAAGCAATAGCCTACAGGTCTACATAACTGTCAGGCACGAAAACCTCTTGAAAAAATCTTCAGAGGTGTTAAAATCATTAATATACAGACTGGAGAAAGAGGAGCTGTTTCCAGAGATACTCATGCTTGATTTGAGGGAAGCCCTTAACTATTTGGAGGAAATTCTCGGAGTTGTAAGCACTGAAGATGTCTTAGGAAGTATATTTTCAAGGTTCTGCATAGGAAAATAAAGGAGGTCCTAGAATATGGAGCAACTGCAAGAGAAAAAGGTCTATACCCTTGAAGAGCTAAAAAAACTATCCCTTCAGGAGCTACAGAAAATAGGTAGAGATCTTGAACTTTCAAGGGTAACCGGGCTAAGGAAGGAGGAACTTATTGAGAAGATACTCACAGTGCAGGCAAAAGAGGAGGGACTAAACTTTGTAAAGGGTGTATTAGAGATTTTGCCCGAGAGTTATGGCTTTATAAGAAGCTCTGAGAACAACTACATGCCCAGCTACACAGATGTCTATGTAGCACCTTCTCAGATAAAGAGGTTTGGACTGAGAACGGGTGACAACATAGTGGGCTTTGCAAGACTACCACAAGAAAAGGAAAAATACCAAGCCCTTATAAAGATTGAGTCCGTTAACGGGCTACCACCAGACCCAGATATTCTCAAGGCACGACCTCAGTTTGAAAAACTCACTCCATACCATCCAACGGAGAGATTTAACCTTGAAACATACCCTACAGAACTATCTACAAGAGTTATAAGCCTCATAGCACCCATAGGCAAGGGGCAGAGGGGTATGATAGTTGCACCACCAAAGGCAGGAAAAACGGTGCTTCTGCAAAAGATAGCAAAAGCTCTTATACAAAACCACCCTGAGGTGCATCTGATAATTCTACTTATAGACGAAAGACCAGAAGAGGTCACAGAGATGAGAAGGATAGTGGGCGAGGGTGCGGAGGTGGTTGCCTCGACCTTTGACGAGCCACCAGAAAGACATATGCAAGTGGCGGAGCTGGTTGTAGAAAAGGCAAAGAGGCTTGTAGAGTTAAAACAAGATGTGGTTATCCTTTTGGACTCTATGACGCGTTTTGGAAGAGCAGCTAACGCAGTTACGCCACCCACAGGTAGGGTCTTAACGGGTGGTATAGAGGCAACTGCACTCCAAAGACCTAAGAAATTCTTCGGTGCGGCGCGGAACATAGAAGAAGGCGGATCTCTGACCATAATAGCCACAGCCCTAATAGAAACGGGCTCAAAAATGGACGATGTTATATATGAGGAATTCAAAGGCACAGGAAACATGGAGATACACTTAGACAGAAGGCTGATGGAGAGGAGGATATTCCCAGCCATAAACATAGAGAAGTCTGGCACTAGGAAGGAGGAGCTCTTACTTGAAGATTGGGAACTTCAGAGGATATGGGTCTTAAGGAAGTTCTTAGCTACGATGGACGCCATAGAAGCTATGGAGTTTCTCCTTGATAAACTCAAGAAGTTCAAAACCAACAAAGACTTCTTAAAGGCCATGCACTCGTGATAAGCTTGCTTGAATACCAAAAAAAACTTGGAAAAGGGCAGATAAAGGCGGTAAACCTCATACATGGCGAAGAAGAATACCTCGTAAGGAGTTTCATTGACAAGCTAAGAGAAGTAATACCCTTAAGGATATTGTGGGGCGATGAGCTTAGTCTTGAAGATTTTATTGGTTTTATAAGCACCACTGGTATGTTTGCAAAAGAGGAAGCTCTCTTTATCTACATGGCTGAAGAGTTCCTAAAGGGTGTAAAAAACTACAAGAACCTAATTAGTCACTTGGAAAGGTCAAAGGGCAAAAAGGTCTTTTTTTATGTGGGTTATAAGCTAAGTGATAAAGACCTTCAAAAAGAACCTTTCCTAAGTTTGTCAGGGTTAGGCGATGTTATATACACGGGCAAGCTGGATAAAAGAAAAGTGAGGGAGCTCGTAAAAAATAAATTCCAAAGGGAAGGTATAGGCATAGAGGACTCAGCTCTCGAGTATCTTTTAGAAGCTACTTCCTACCAGCTCATGACCTTGAAGGCTGAAACAGACAAGCTAATACTCTACGGAAAAAAGAGCATAACCCTTGAAGATGTCAAGTCCATGGTGCTGGCAGAGCCAGAACTTAGTCTCTTTGACCTATCTGATGGTTTGTTTCTCAAAGACTACGAAAAAGCTCTAAATTCTATCAATTCTGTTTTAATGTCTGGTACACATCCACTGCAGGTTTTAACATTCCTTGCC
>JAXSOP010000059.1:0-7047 GCA_037926125.1 Aquificaceae bacterium | reverse complement strand
GAAAAAGGGCTACATGGTTACGGTGCATGCCTACACCAATGACCAAAGGGTTCTTGACCTGCCACACAAAGACCTAAGGCGCGCTCGCTCTGCTGGAGTTAACATCATCCCAACCACCACAGGTGCTGCAAAAGCCATAGGTGAAGTTATACCAGAATTAAAGGGTAAACTTGACGGCACTGCAAGAAGAGTTCCGGTGGCGGATGGGTCTTTGATAGACCTCACAGTTATCGTAGAAAGACCACCCACGTTCATAGAAGAGGTAAACACCGCCTTCAAGGAAGCATCAGAAAGCTATCTTAAGGGTATTTTGCAATACACAGAAGACCCGATAGTTTCTCAGGATATAATAGGCAACCCACACTCCGCCATCTTTGACGCAGGGCTAACACAGGTTATAGAGGATATGGTCCACGTAGCTGCATGGTATGACAACGAATGGGGATACTCCTGCAGGCTAAGAGACCTTACCTTACTTGTGGCAAAGAGATAGCCAAATATTTAAGGTTTGGTTTATAATTATACTTTCCACGGGGTGTAGCTCAGGTGGGAGAGCGTTGGCTTTGGGAGCCAAAGGTCGCAGGTTCAAGTCCTGCCACCCCGAGGGCCCGTAGCTCAGCTGGACAGAGCAAGGGATTTCTAATCCCTAGGTCGGGGGTTCGAGTCCCTCCGGGCCCGCTTTTTTTTCTTCATGGATGGGGTTTTAGCTCAAAGGTTTTAAAGGGTATCCCTTCCGTAGACCTTCCCTTTCATGGCGAAAGCCAACTTAGGTATGAAAGCCTTCAAAATCTTGCAAAAGAAATAGCATTAGGTATTCCAGAAAACTCTATACTCATAGGCTGGTCTCTTGGTGCAAGCCTTTCTTTGCTTATGGCTTATATGTTCCCACAAAGGTTTAGGGGGCTTGTGCTTGTAGGTGGTAGTGCGTGCTTTGGTTGTTTATGGAACAAGAGAAACCTAAGAGGGTTTCTCATAAAGCTTGAAAGAGAAGGAGAGAAGTTCCTCAGGAAGTTCAGAGGTTTATCTTATCCAAAAGCCTTTGAAGACCACATTGACTTACAAGGAGCAAAAAGAATTCTTAAGGACTACATGGAGCTTGACATAAGGCACATACTACCACACATAAAGCAAAGTGTCATTATCCTACATGGCACGCATGACCCTATAACCCCTCTTTCCTCCGCACTAACTCTTTACAACATGTTAAAAAGGGCTAAATTAATAACCTTCTTAGGAGGGCACTTTCCGGAGAATGAAGGTCTTATCTTTGAGGTTCTCAAGAGCCTGTAATAGTTACGAAGAGTGGGCAATCCCTCAAAGATACTCCGCACAGAGGCTAAAAGCTCTTGAGAAAATAGAAGGTTCTGCTCTTGACATTGGCTGTGGGACTGGTATTCTCAGCGAAGGGCTTGATAATGTGGTTGGTATAGACATAGCCTTTGGTATGGCTATAACATACAAGGAGAAGTTTGGCAATGTAGTGCTCGGAGATGCCCATTACCTGCCTTTCAAAGACAGGAGCTTTGACTATGTAATAAGTAATTTTGCCCTTCATTGGACAGACCTAAAAAGGACCATACCCGAAGCTTTGAGGGTTTGTAGAAGATTTTTTCTGTGCGCCATCCCCGTAAATGGAAGCCTACCTCAATTTGGCTTTCCCTTCCCAAAGGTAGAGGAGGTATTAAACCTTCTTGAAGGTAAGGTTAAGCTAAAACACCTTTTCCTTGAAGATGTCCCTATACCCTTCAGGGGGTGGGATTTGATAAAGTTTTTCCATTATACGGGTTCTTCCTTTAACCCAAACATCAAAGGTGGTATAATCTCAAGAAAGAGGATTGAAAGTATGATTTATGAAATTGACAAAGCGGTCTTTAGGGTTCTATTCTTTTCTTGTGAGGTTGGGAAATGAGGAGGAGGAAAATGGTGCTTTTTACCGCTCTTTTTATGAGCCTCTCGCTTATCTTAGGCTGTAAGGCACAGCATGTTCAGAAGGTAGACACGCCACCCCAACAACAGAATAAACCCGTGGTTTACTCTCAGGTGCTTTCTCAATTTGAAGAAGAGCTAACCGCCATAGTGGAAGCGGTATCACCTTCTGTGGTAACCATATTTGCCACTCAAGAAGTTTCGGGTATTGAAAGTCCTTTTCCCTTACCCTTCCCATTTCAAATACCACCTCAAGAAAGAAGGTCTTTGGGTTCTGGTGTGATAATAGACTACAAGGATGGTAAGTTTTACATACTCACAAACAGCCACGTGGTTCAAAACGCAAGGTCTATAAGGGTTAGGTTTGACAGGCACACAGAAAAGAGGGCAAGGATTGTAGGCACAGACCCCAAGACAGATGTGGCAGTGATAGAAGTGGATGGTAAGGATATTCCAAATCCAGAAAGCAGGATAGCAAAGCTTGGTGACTCAGATAAACTTAAAGTTGGTCAGTTGGTTATAGCCATTGGAAACCCCTATGGGCTTGAGAGGACGGTGACGGTGGGTGTTATATCCGCACTGAAAAGAACAATAGGCATAACCCAATATGAAAGCTTTATTCAAACAGACGCTGCAATAAATCCTGGAAACTCTGGAGGTCCGCTGGTGAACATAAGGGGTGAAGTTATAGGCATAAACACCGCCATATTGGCGGAAGGTCAGGGGCTTGGCTTTACCATACCAATAAACTTAGCCAAGTGGGTCGCAGACCAGCTAATAACCAAGGGCAAGGTCACAAGAGGATGGCTCGGTATAGTTATACAGGATATAACTCCCGAGATGGCAGAAAGCCTTGGAGTAAAAGAAGGTGTGATAATAGCCCAGATAATGCCTGGAAGCCCTGCGGACAAGGGAGGTCTTAAGGTAGGTGATATAGTGGTTGAAGTTGACGGTCAGAAAATAAGCGAAGTGAGAGAGCTTCAGTTTAAGATAATGAGGACAGAGCCGGGCAAAGAGATAAACCTGAAAGTGATAAGAGATGGTAAGGAGACAAACCTTAAGATAAAGGTAGGTCAGATGCCAGAGGATAGGCAAGTGGAAGAGGCTGAGCAGGGTCAGGCAGACCTGGGTTTTGTGCTGAGAGACCTAACACAGGAAGAAGAAGCAAGGCTTGGAGTTAAAGGAGTTCTTGTAGTAAGGGTTGCCCCTAACAGCCTTGCCATGCAGAGCGGTATAGCCCCAGGAGATGTTATACTTAGAGTTGGCAACAGACCAGTCTCTAACGTGAGAGAATTCCAACAGAGCATAGAAGCCCTCATACAGGCAGGCAGAGAAAGTGCCCTACTGCTTATAAGAAGAAGAGACAATAACCTCTTTATTGTCTTGAGGTTAAGATGATGATACCAGACACTGAACAGGAAATAATAAACCAGTATCTTAAGAAGGTATCCAAGATACCCCTCCTCACCCCGGAGGAGGAGAAGGAGGTTGCAAGAAGGGCAAAGGAAGGAGACCAGCAGGCTTTTAGAAGGCTTGTGGAGTCAAATCTTAGGTTTGTAATAAGCATAGCAAAGCAATATTTAGGCTATGGTCTCCCTCTTTCTGAGCTCATCGCTGCAGGCAACCATGGGCTTATAGAAGCGGCAAAGAGGTTTGACCCAGACAGAGGTGTGAAGTTTATTTCCTATGCGGTTTGGTGGATAAGGCAAGCCATAATGCAGGCACTCTCTCAGCAGACTGGTGCGGTAAGGATTCCCATAAAACAGTCCCATCTTATAAACCGCATAAGCGGTATATACAGTAGGCTATATAAGGAACTTGAAAGAGAACCAACCTCTGAAGAGATAGCCTACGAATACACCAAGGAAGTGCTCTATAAGGAGCTGGAAAAGGAGCTTGGACGTGAGCCTACGGAAGAGGAGATAGAGAAAAGGATAAAAAAAGAAGGCTACAAGATAAGTCCTGAGGAGGTAGATAAATGTCTTCAACTTTGTAGAGTGCCACTGTCTTTGGACGCTCCTGTTGGTGAGAACGAAGACACCTTCTTTGTAGACTTTCTCAGTCAACATGGCACTGCGGACGTGGAAGAGAAAATAATAAACGAGGTGTTAGAGAAGGAAATAGAAGAGCTTTTGAACAAACTTCCAGAGAAGGAAAGAAGGGTTATAGAGCTAAGGTTTGGTCTAAGAGGCGAAGAACCAAAGACCTTAAGGGAAATAGGTGATATACTGCAAATCTCCAGAGAAAGGGTGCGTCAGTTAGAGACAAGGGCACTTAGAAAGCTCAGAAATATGGCTATGAAAAGACATCTAAAAGATTTTCTAAGCTAATGGTCTCGGGTGTTCTTCTCGTAGACAAACCAAAGGGTCCTACCTCTATGGAAGTCCTTGAAGGCATAAAAAAGCGCTTTAAGGTAAAGGTAGGACATGCTGGCACTCTTGACCCTATAGCTACTGGGCTGTTGGTAGTTCTTGTGGGTGAGGCAACTAAGTTCTCTCAGTTTTTCATAGGACTTGATAAAACCTATGAGACAACCGCAAAGCTGGGTGAGATAACAGATACCTATGACGCAGAGGGTAAGATTACTCAATCAAAACCAGTGGAAGTTTCCTGCCAAGATATAGAGGCTTTGTTAAAGACTTTTACAGGAAAACTCCTTCAAAAACCTCCACCCTTTTCAGCGAAGAGGATAGGTGGCAAAAGGGCTTATGAGCTTGCAAGAAGTGGTTTAAGGGTTGATATAAAGCCTGTAGAGATTTATGTATACAGTGCTGAGCTCTTGGAATGTGAAATACCCTTTGTGAAGTTCCTTTTTGAGGTCTCCTCTGGCACATATATAAGAAGTCTAATTCATGACATTGGACTGGAGCTTTCTTGTGGCGCTCATATGGTGGAGTTAAGAAGGTTAAGAGTAGGTAGTTTTAACGTGGAAATGGCGGTATCCTACAACAGGCTCTTGTCTTTGGAAGACCTTTCTGGGCTTTTAATCCCAGTGGGAGAAGCACTAAGTTTTATGCCAAAAATAACTCTTGAGGGTGGACTTTCAAGAAGAATAAAGCATGGCTCTGCCATAAGGCTAAAGGAAAGCCTTGAGAAAACCTTTGTAAGGCTCTATGAATATGATACCTTTATAGGAGTGGGTCTTATTGAGGGCAATACCCTCAGACCCTACAGGCTTATGCAAGGGCTTTGAGTTTTTCTTCTATATCATGCTCCACCAAAGCGTCTATAAGTTCGTCCAATTTACCTTCAAGCACATCTCCAAGCTTGTATAAGGTTAAGTTTATCCTATGGTCCGTAACTCTATTCTGTGGAAAGTTGTAGGTTCTTATCTTTTCGCTCCGCTCACCTGTGCCTACCTGTTGTCTTCTTTCCCTTGCAAGCTCCTCTTCCTTTTGTCGTTCATAAAAGTCTTTTAGTCTTGCGTAAAGTATCTTTAGTGCTTTTTGCTTGTTTTGGAATTGAGACCTTTCGTCTTGACAGGATACGGTTATGCCTGTAGGAAGATGGGTTATTCTTACTGCGGTTTCTGTAGTGTTTACGTACTGACCACCTGCACCGCTTGCCCTAAAGGTTTCTATTTTTAGGTCTTTTGGGTCTATTTGAATCTCTGTTTCGTCCGTTTCTGGAAGGACTGCCACCGTAGCGGTGGAGGTGTGTATCCTTCCTCCTGCCTCCGTCACTGGCACCCTCTGAACCCTGTGAACTCCACTCTCAAACTTGAGCCTTGAATAGGCACCCTCGCCCTCTATGAGGGCAACCACCTCCTTGTATCCACCAAGCCCTGTCCTATTGGAGGAGAGGATGCTAAACTTCCAACCCTTTTCCTCCGCGTACTTTTGATACATGTTAAGAAGGTCTGCCACAAAGAGCGCCGCCTCTTCACCACCTACACCCGCCCTTATCTCCAATATAACATTCTTGCTGTCCCTTGGGTCCTTAGGAAGTAGCAGGACTCTTATGTGTTTTTCTGTCTTCTCTAACTCTTGCGTAAGTCTTTCTATCTCTTCTTTTGCAAGGTCTTTTAGCTCTTCGTTTTTCAAAAGCTCTTTTGCCTGCTCAAAGTCAGAGAGTAGTTTTCTATACTCTTTGTATGCCTTATAAACTTCTTCTATATCCTTTAGCTCTTTTCCAAGTTTCGTGAGCTTTTCCCTGTCTGAGACTACCTCTGGACTGCTAAGCTGATACTGCAGCTCCAAATACTTTTGCTCTATGGATTTTAACCTTTCCTCAAGCTCAGGGCTTAGCATTATCCTTTGCCTTTTAGCTCCAAAAAGGCTGGCTTTACCCTTAGCTTACCTGTATAAAAGGGGTGGCAGGCATTACAGGTCTCAAGGTAAACAGTTCCACCCTTTGTGGAAAGCAGTGTAAAGCTATTGCCACAACCGCAGACAAAGTGAGTAGGTTTAAGCTCTGGATGTAAGCCCTTCTTCATCCTTTCACCTCCGTGAAACTATCTATTATAACAGATTTTAGTTTCTCCACTGCAGTCTGCAACTGGTCAAGGCTTTTCACATTACCCTGCACCAAGTCATCCCTTCCACCACCACCGCCACCAAGATATTTAGAAACCACCTTCATTAGCTCCCTTGCGCAAAGCTTATCTGTGAGCTCCTTAGAAAGTGCTATAAGGCATGACGCTTTTTCTCCCCTTTTGCTAATTAGAAAGACCACCGCTCTGTCTGTGTTGTTTCTTATCCTGTCCGCAAGGACAAGCATGTCCTTTGGCTCAACCTCCTCAAGCACGCCAAAATACAAATCTATTTCTCCCACCTTTTCCTTCCTTACCCCTGAGAGGTTATCCCCAGCAAGTAGCTTTTCCTTTAGTCTGCTTATTTCCCTCTCCTTTTCCCTTAGCTCCTCTGTAAGCTTTTGCACAGCCCTTGGAACATCCTCTGAGGAAACCCCAAGAGACCTGGCAATTTCAAGAAGCCTTCTCCTCTCCTCAAAGGCGTGCTCTACCGCCCACCTTCCCGTTTTTGCAATAATGCGTCTTACACCCGCACCCACCGAGGATTCAGAGACTATCATGAAATATCCTATGTCCCCCGTTCTTTTCACATGAGTTCCACCGCAAAGCTCCTTTGAAAAGTCCCCCACGCTAAGGACTCTTACCCTCTC
>JAXSOP010000058.1:0-7059 GCA_037926125.1 Aquificaceae bacterium | reverse complement strand
AAGTCTTTGCTCAGGCTTTCAACAGGTCTGAGGATACTTAACGCTGCAGACGACTCCGCAGGGCTCTTTATTGCAGACCAGCTCATGGTGGTTGGCTCTGGCTTGGAAGAAGGCAACAGGAACATCCAAACTGGTCTTTCTGCCCTTAGAATTGCGGAAAGCTCCGCAGGTCAGATATTCAATAGGCTAAACGAAATCTACAAAAGGACGATCCGCGCAGCAAACGACATAAACGACCCCAACGCAAGGTCAAGCCTTCAGAGAGAGATAGACAACTTTATTGACGCTATTAAGAAAATAGGCACAGATACAGAATACAACGGCATAAAGCTTCTGGATGGAACCTTTGCGGGCAGAGCAATTCACTACGGAGCAAGAAAAGACCAGATACTAGAAGTAGACATAAAGAGCGTTCTCCCTAACGACATAGGTGCATATATGGTAAAAGCACAGGGTGCAAGGTATACAATGAGCGCAGCAACCACTGCTGCAACAAATTTTGCTGAACAGCTCAGCACTACATCTAACTGGCTTGTAGATTCGGGAGATTATGTAGATATAGCTGGCATCAGAGTGGTGTCCTATGACGGAACCCAAAGATTTGTGGATGCTGCAACCCTTGCTAAAAATATAAACAGCGATAAGGACCTTCAGGCTCTTGGTATTGAGGCTGTAGCAAAGAACACAAACCAGGCGGACGCTACATATACTGGTTTTGCTAACTTATACACTACATCGCTAAATACTGGTACCGCTGGAACTACTACGGTAAACGTTAATTCTGTTACGCTTGACTTTTATATCGGTAACGCCGTCGCAAGTGGTTCTGCAAACTTCTCTATCACTATAAACAGTAATATAACCAGTGTGCAACAGCTCGCGGATGCTATAAATACTCAGGCTTCTGGAGCAGGTTCTCCTATAAGTGCAAAGGTTGTGGATGGCAGACTTTTCCTTGAAACTAACAACGGAGAAACTGTAGCGGTAAGAAGTAGCGTCTCTGTGACTGTTAGCGGAACTGCAACATTCAATGTCGACATAAACTTGAATCAGGTTTTAGAAGGTGCGGGTACAGTAACCTTTAACACATCTACTGCTACTGACCAGAGAGCCTACTACATAGACGTAGGCACAGTGGACATAGCTGGTATAGAAACCTATAAGCTTGAATACAATGGTGTTTCTGCTTCTAACCAAGGCTTTAACTTCAATGTAGCCAACGGTTCTGACGCTACCGCCAAAAACCTATATGCGGTGAACGTGCTTACCAACGAAAGGGCAGAAGAGTCTATGCTCATAGTCAAAAAAGCCCTCCAGCGTGTTGATACTGTGAGAGCCCAAATAGGTGCGGTTATGAACAACCTACAGTCCATATACGATTCTCAGAAGGTTGCGTGGGACAACACAAAAGAAGCGGAGAACGTCATACGCAACACAGACTATGCAGAAGAGATGACCAACTTCACCAAGCTCCAGATAAAGATGCAGTCCTCTATGGCTATGCTTGCACAGGCAAATCAGCTTCCTCAGCTTGTGCTTCAGCTACTCAGGTAATAGATTAGTAGGGGAGGTTCCACCTCCCCTTTTTAAGTGAGGGGAGACATGAGGATACAACCTGTTGGACAGGAAGTTAACCTTGAACAGCAGGTGTTAGTTCAAAGGCAGGTTCAGAATGGAGCCCTTGAAGGGATGAGAAAACAGGTGGAGAGGGAGATACAGCAAGCTCAACAAGAAGCCCAAGAAAGTAGAAGTGTTAAGTCAGAAGAGCTTCAAAAACTACTTGAAGAACTTAAAAGAAAGTTTGATATGCTTAGCAAATATCTGAAGATAGACATAGATACTGAGCTTGAAATACCAGTTGCTAAAATTATAGAAAAGGACACAAACAGGGTTATTCGTCAGATACCACCTGATTACCTTCTTGACCTTATGAAAAAGATTGACCAGATGCTTGGTATACTTTTACAGAAGGAGGTATAAGCTTTGGCTGGGGAAATATACTTCAACAACCTTACTGGTAGGTTTGACTGGGGCTCCATTGTGGACCAGATAATAAGGCTAAAGTCAATTCCCATACAGAGACTCTCTCAAGAAGCCCAGCAAATACAGGCAAGGCAGTCAGCCCTTCAGGGTCTTACTAATGCTGTGGGAGACCTCTCAAGGCTCTTTGCAGACCTTAACATGGATGATCTTTTTAAAGGTAAGAGGGCTAACTCTTCAGATAGCTCTGTGCTTACAGCTACAGCCACAGAAAACACTCCCAACGTGACTATTAACCTTTCTGTCTCAAAGCTCGCTCAGAGGGAAGCCTTAGTTACCGAAGAGGGCATATCCGATATAAACTCATCCATAAGCTGGAGTGCCTTTCAGATAGCCTACAATACAGGAAATTCTAACCTTTACTTTGATATTCAGGCAGGCTCTGGCAGGCTTTCAGACCTTGTAAATGCTATAAACGGTGCTTCTGGTGGCAAGATAGTCGCCAGCACCTTCTATGATGGAAGCCAATACAAGCTTATGCTTTCCGAAAAGGATGAGGCGTCTTCTACAGCAGAGACCACTCCAGGGAATACGGTCATATCCTTCAGCCTTGCTCCTGTAATAAACGGCAATACATGGAACTTGGACACATCCAATCCACTTCAGAGGGCTCAAAACGCCCAAATAAGCATAGGTTCAAACACTCTTACGAGCCCCAGCAACAGGTTTGAGAACATAATAGGCGGTCTTAGCCTTGAAGTAAAGAAGCAAGGAGATGTTACTGTCACTGTGAGCGAGGACTATTCCGCTATTTCAAAGTTTTTGGGAGACTTTGTTAAGAGCTACAACGCAGTCATAGCTCAAGTAAATAAGCTTACGGGTAAGGATGCTCTCTTTCAGGGGGACTATTCCATAACGGGTATAAAAACTGAGCTTTCAAGAATGTTAGCCAAGCTCTTTGCAGAGGATCTTGTAAATATAAAAGAAGACGGTACTCTTGAGGTAAACAGCTCTGCGGTAAATTCTTTAGCCAGCTCAAACCTTCAAGGGCTAAGGGATATCCTTATGGACCTCAAAGATACCATGGGAGGCTATACCCTCAGAACTTACACTACCCTCCAGACTTTCAGTAACGACCTTCAGAATAGGTTTGATGCAATAAACAAAAGGGCTCAAGATCTGGGGCAACAGCTCATAAGAGAAGAAGAGAGGCTAAGACTTGAGTACGCGAAAGTGGAAGCTTTTATAAACAAAGCACAAGAAACAATGGTGAGGATGCAAGCCTTTATGGTAAGTATTTCAGAAATGCAAGGAGGTAATAGAAGATGAACGCATACCTTGAAAACATGGTTCTTACCGCAAATCCAGTGAGGCAGGTAATACTCCTGTATGAGAAGGCTATTTCATGCCTTGATGAGGCTGTAGAGCTCATGGAGAAGGCTTCAGTGGAGACTGAAGATATAAAAAGAAAGTATGAGGCTTTGGGAAGAGCTACAGAGATACTCACAGTGCTTGATGCCACTCTTAATATGGAGCAGGGCGGAGAAATAGCGAAGGCTCTACGCGAGGTGTATCAGGCTCTTATAAGCGACCTCATAAGGATTACTGTAGAAGGCGATGAGCCACAAACGCTTCGCAAAATGGTAAGGATTCTCACCGAGCTAAAAGAAAGCTGGGAAGATGTGGAGAAGAAAATCTATGGAAGACCTGAAACAACTGCTTCTGCAGTGTGAGATATATATCCAACAAGGAGACTGGGACAGGCTAATGGAAGCCCTAAGTAGTATACAACAGGAACACATAAACAGCCTTGACCTTAAGACAGCTCAGGAATGTCTCAAAATTCTTGAGCATCTAATAACACAGGGAGAGGAGGTAAGAAATAAGCTAGCAGAAGCTCTGGTGAACATTAAGAAGTTCAAAGAAAGCTACGGGGCTTAGCTCTCTCTGTATATCAGCCTTTTCATGAGATTCTCTATACTAACAGAGCTATCCCAACCTTTTACGAATTCTAAAACCCTTTCAAGCTCCGCTCTGGCTCTTTCCTTTGTCTTTTCTACCCCGCCATGTTTCAAAACAATACCTCTAAGCTTTTCATTTTCCCCTTTATAAAAGAGTTGTTTTTCTTCCTCATTTAACCTATCAAGCACACTAAGAAGCGGGTAGGTGCATTTTCCTTCCGCAAGGTCAGAACCCACAGGCTTGCCTACTTTCTCTTCGCTACCTGCATAGTCCAATGCATCATCAATAAGCTGGAAGGCTCTACCAGCAAGAAGACCCATTTGATAAAAATTCCAATGGTCCTTCCTTCCAGCCATAAGGGCCCCAACAGCCATACAAGCTCCAAAGAGTGCACCAGTTTTGTAATCTATTATCTTAAAGTATGTCTCTTGGTCAATGATTTTTCCAAGACTTCTGAGCTCAAGAAGTTGCCCCTGAGACATCTTCATAACCGCATCACTAAGGACTTGTATGCTTTCAAGGTTTCCATACTGTGCATATAGAGAAAGTGCCTTCGCATACATGTAATCCCCTGTAAGAACACACGCTTGATTACCAAAGACAAGGTTGGCACTCTTTTTACCTCTCCTTGTTTGTGACCCATCCACCACGTCGTCATGAAGCAAAGACGCTATGTGGACGTATTCTATGCCCACCGCTAAGGGAACAACCCTTTCCACACCGCCACCCAATGCCTCACACACCATAATGGTGAGAAGGGGCCTTACACCCTTCCCACCCGAGGATATTATGTATGTCCCTATATCGTATACTTCTCTTACCTCTGGGTCAAGATAAAAATTTATCCTTTCTCTTATATCCTGCGTGTTTACCATAGGCTAAAATAGTATAAAACAGCTTTACCACTGAGCGGTAATCTTTGCCTTTTTGTTAATGTATTTATCCACCGCAAGGGCTGCCTTTACTCCGTCTGCAGCAGCTATCACCGCCTGCTTTATGTTGGTGCAAAGTACATCACCTGCAGCAAAAACGCCCGAAACTGAGGTCATCATCTCCTCATTAACCACAATGCAGTGTTCCCCTGTCATCTCTACTTGGTTCATCAAAAAGTCCACAGAGGGCTTGTTGCCACCCAAAAAGATAAAGACGCCGTCTACCTGTAGTAGTTTTCTCTCCTTTGTGCCTATGTTTTGAACCCATAAGCCTTCCACAAGGGATGTGCCAACTATCTCCAAAACCCTGTGATGCAAAAGGATTTCTACCTTTGGGTTGAATTGTATCTCGGAGACCATCTCATGAGGAGCTTTTATCCTGCTTGAAGGAACAACCAGATATATTTTATTTGCAAAGCGGGCTATAAACTCCGTTTCCTCAAGGGCGTAGTCATCCTCTCCTATAACTGCCACTGGTCTATCTTTGAAAAAGGCTGCGTCGCAAACTCCGCAATAAGACACACCCTTGCCAAGAAACTCTTCCTCACCCTTATACTTGTTAGTCCTCTCCATAGCTCCAGAAGCCACTATAACAGCCCTACCTTTGAACTCTCGACCATCTATGGTGTAGACCTTTTTTATTTCACCAAGAAGGTCTGTAGCTATCACCTTACCCCTTACGAACTCTGCACCAAAGGCTTTGGCATGCTCGCGGATGAGCTTTAGAAGTTCATAACCAGATAAGGGACCTCTTATACCCGGGTAATTCTCTATTTGCTGGGTCACTCCTAATGCTCCATCTGCCTCAGCCCTATAAAGTACCAATGTAGACAGCCCCGCCCTTGCGGTATATATGGCTGCAGAAGCACCCGCAGGACCACCGCCGATTATGACAACGTCGTAAACCTTATCCGTGCTAAAGTCCAAAGTAAGCTCCATTTTTATCCTCCTAAAGAATAATAAAAATATATCCCCCCGAAGGGGGAGTTCTCACGTTTGGAGAGCTTCATAAACCCTACCTACCATTTCTTGAGAAGGCTTTAGTGTCTTCTCTCCCTCTTTCCACCTTGCCGGGCATGCCTCATCTGGGTGGCTAATAAGGTAGGCGTTTGCCTTCATTTTCCGCACAAGTTCCTCTGCGTTCCTTCCCACATTATAGAAGTTTACCTCAGAGCTAACAAGAATCCCATCTGGGTTTATTATGAAAGTCCCCCTTAGGGCAAGCCCTGTGTTATCGTCGTAAACCCCAAAAAGCCTTGAAACCTTTCCTGTCGGGTCCGCACCCATCAGGTATTTTACATTTTCAAGGAGCTTTTCTGTTCTTTGCCAAGCGAGGTGTGTATACTTGGTATCTGTGGAGACTGATATTACCTCCACACCCATCCTTTGGAGCTCTTCGTAATGCTCCGCAAGGTCTGCAAGCTCTGTGGGACATACAAAGGTAAAGTCCGCAGGGTAGAAAAATAGCACTACCCATTTTCTTTCTCTGAGAAGGTCCTCCAAAGAAACCTTCCCAAAGCCAAGGGTTTTGGGGTCATAGACCTCCATTTCAAAGTTTGGCACCTTCTGTCCTACCTTTAAAGCTTCCATGTCTTACCTCCTTTTTTGGTTTCGTTATTGAATATTATAAGTAATTGAGAATTATTTGCAATATGATGCATGTCAGCCTTTTGAACTATAATCTTTCTGTATTATATTCTTCTATATTCTTCAACGGGAGAGGGCTATGAAAAAAGCTATCCTTATGAGGCTTTTGGGCTTAATGCTTCTTGTGTTTTTTATAGTGCTTGCGGTTACGGTGTACACCTTGAGGTTTAAAGCTTTAGAAGATTCAAAGCGAAAAGCCCAAATTGTATCTGAGCTTGTCAGGGATACGCTTACTTCTTACATGGTTATGGGTGTTATAGATAGGAGGGATGAGTTTCTCAGCAGAATAAGGGAAATAGAAGGCGTAGAGGAAATAAGGGTTATAAGAGCAGAAAGTGTGATAGAGCAGTTTGGGAGTGGTATGAGGTTTGAGCTACCCAAAGACGAGTTGGAGAGGGCTGTCCTTCGTACAGGCAGGGTTATGGAGCATCTTGAGGAATCTTTTGAATTGGTTAAATACAGAATAGTTATACCATACAGGGCTGAGCCTATAAAGGGTATAAACTGCCTTCAGTGCCATAGGGCTAAACCCGGAGAA
>JAXSOP010000057.1:0-7066 GCA_037926125.1 Aquificaceae bacterium | reverse complement strand
CTATACAACATTTTGCTTATATAATTATAAGCTACTACTTATAAAACTCAGGAGGTTGTGTTATGAGTAAGCATGTGGTAATAATTGGTGGCGGTGTAGGAGGAATAGCCACCGCCTACGACCTGAAAAAGTTAGACAGGAACCTTAAAGTCACG
Source organism: Aquificaceae bacterium (assembly GCA_037926125.1). Lineage (GTDB taxonomy): Bacteria > Aquificota > Aquificia > Aquificales > Aquificaceae > Pampinifervens. The sequence goes on along the minus strand of JAXSOP010000057.1, from coordinate 6,911 downwards.
GTCATCTCGGGAAGGCCATACTTTGGCTTTACACCCTCTTATCCTCACCTTGCCTTAGGATGGAGAAGGTTCGAAGACATAAGCATTCCGTTGGCTGGGTTACTTCCAAAACACGGTATAGACTTTATCAATGAGGATGCGGAGAGCATTGACCCAGAAGCTAACAAGGTAAAGACAAAAGGTGGTAAAACAGTAGAGTATGACTACCTTGTGATAGCAACAGGTCCTAAACTGGTTTTCGGTGCAGAAGGTCAAGAACAGTATTCTACTTCTGTCTGCACCGCAGAGCATGCTATGGAACTAAACAAAAAACTTGAGGAGTTTTACAGAAATCCCGGACCTGTAGTGGTTGGTGCTATACCCGGTGTTAGCTGTTTTGGTCCCGCTTATGAGTTTGCCTTTATGCTACACCATGAGCTTAAAAAGAGGGGTATAAGACACAAGGTCCCTATGACCTACATAACCTCTGAACCTTATGTGGGACATTTAGGTCTTGGTGGTGTTGGACCTTCCAGAAGGCTTATGGAAGACCTTATGGCAGAAAGGAGCATAAAGTGGGTGGCCAACGTGAGGATAACAAAGGTAGAGCCTAACAAGGTAATATACGAAGACCTTGAAGGTAAGACCTACGAAGCTCCTGCAAAACTCTCCATGCTCATGCCAAGGTTTATGGGACCAGAGGTGGTTCAGTCTGCAGGCGAAAAGGTGGCAAACCCTGCTAACAAGATGGTTATAGTAAATAAATGCTTCCAAAACCCCACCTATAAAAACATCTTTGGAGTTGGGGTAGTTACCGCCATACCTCCAGTAGAGCAAACACCCATACCAACAGGTGCACCAAAGACAGGTATGATGATAGAGCAGATGGCTCTTGCGGTAGCCCATAACATAGTCAACGACATTAGAAACAACCCAGACAGATACGCGCCAGAGCTATCCGCTATATGTATAGCAGACATGGGTGGAGATGCCATGGCCTTTTTTGCATCTCCTGTGCTTCCCCCAAGGTCAACGGTTCTTTACAAGAAGGGTGCCATAATGCACTACATAAAGTCCGCCTTTGAAAAATACTTTATGTGGAAGGTAAAACATGGAGATGTGGCGCCGTGGTTTGAAGAGAAAGGGCTTGAGTTTCTCCTAAAGGTGCATCCCATACATCTTTGCTCTGACTGCTCAGGTTCACCGGGAAGTGCATGTTAATCCCTGCTTAGGTATACGAGGGAGGTCCCAGCACCTCCCTCCTTTGGGTATCCCTCTCTGTGAAAAACCACAAGGGGTGAAGAGGAAAGGAATTCCTGAACCGCCTTTTTAAGGGTTCCATATCCATGGATGACCTTTACTACCTTTATACCCATGCTGTGAGCCTCTTGAAGGAACAGCTCAAGTTTTGTAAGGGCTTCTTGAACACTAAAGCCTATAAGGTTTATCTCCGACGGTAAACTCTTTTTTATCTCAAAGACCTTCCTAGGTTGTTCCTCTTCGGGTGGTTGCTCTATTCTTTTAAGCTCCGAAAGCCTCACCCAAGCCTTTACATTCCCAGATACGACGCACGCTCTATCATCCTTTATCTCAAGCACCTTACCCTTTGATCCAAACATATCTACCCAATCACCAACCTTTATAGCCTCTTCTTGTTCTTTTATGTAAACGCTCTCTATCTTCTCTCTAAAGAGTTCTCTTAGTTTCTGCCTATCCTTAAGGCTTTTCATATGCTTTTCTGCTTCAAGGAGAAATTCTTCAAAACGTTTTTTCACCTCCTCCACCGCTTTTCTTATTTCCTCCCTTTTTATGTTTTCAAGCTCTCTTAGCATAGCTTCTTGCTCTATAGCTAATTTTTCAATTCTTTCCTTTTCCTCCTGCAGTTTTCCTAACTTCTCATGATACTCCTTTATGTAGCCTTCAAGGATTTCTCTTGCGGTGAAATATTCCTCAAAACCAACGGGTAAAAACCTTTTCGCCTTTTCTATAAGCTCCTGCGGTAAACCACATTTTTGTGCTACAAAAAGAGCCATACTTTCACCTACCGCATCGTAGACTATTTTGTAAAGGGGTTTAAGGCTTTCTTTATCAAAGAGAGTAGTAGCTGGTGTGTAGTAGCTGGAGTTTAGAGCATAAACCTTTATAGGTGTGTGATGGGTATTAATGAGCACAAAGGAATTCTTTCCTTTGAGGTATTCAAGAATAGCAATTCCGAGAGCTGAGCCTTCCACCGGATCTGTTCCTGCACCAAGTTCATCAAGGAGCACAAGACTTTTACTATTTACGTATGGTAAAAACTCAGCTATGTTTGTAATATGAGAGGAAAAGGTAGAAAGACTCTGCTCTATGCTTTGTTCATCTCCTATGTCTACGAAGATATTCTCAAAAACTGGTAGTGTGCCTTCCTGCACAGGTATAGGTATAGCTGATTGGAAAAGAAGACAGCAAAGTCCGAGGGTTTTGAGAGCTACAGTTTTACCACCCGTATTAGGTCCTGTTAACACAAGACCTTTCTTTTCTTTTATCACTATATCAATAGGAACCACCTCTTCCTTTAGAAACACCAATAGAGGATGTTTCACCCCAAGAAGCTCTATGTGGTCTCCTATCTTTGGAAACTTACCTCCATAGGACTTAGAAAACTCCGCTAACGCCTTTAGATAGTCTACCTTCACTAAGGTTTTGAAGGCTTCCATGAGTCTTTGTGCTTGTTCACCTATCATGGAAGATAATTTCCTAAGTATCCTTTTTACCTCTTCCTCTTCCTCCTCTCGCAAAGTTATGAGTCTATTGTTAAGGTCTATAACGCTTTGAGGTTCTACATAGGTTGTATAGCCAGAGGAAGAAGTCCCATGAACCACACCTATAATCCTTTTGACCTCTGTAGTCCTTACTGGTAGGACATACCTGCCGTTTTTATAAGCCACGAACTTATCAGAAAATATCCTGTCCGCATCAGGTCTTGAAAGAACCGCCTCTAACCTTTTTAACACTTCCTTCTCCGTATCCCTTATCTTTTGTCTTATTTCTCTAAGATCTTCACTGGCAAAATCCTTTACAAAGCCTCTCGGGTCTATGGTAGATTCAATAAGGGTTTCAAGGCTATTAAAGAGATGTAGGCCTTTTACGAGTGGGACAAGAGTTTTGTAGTTTTGCACCACTTCACCAAGAGAGCGCCTGACTTCCTTAATAAGTTTTATGACCTTTAAAAGGGAGAGGGCTTCTTCTACACCAAGGGCGTAATCTTTTATGGTAGTTTTCTTTATAAGGTCTTCCACATCTTCAAAAGGGTATAGTAAAAGCCTGTGTGAAATTTTAAGGAAGTCTTCCAGGAGGTTAATCTCTTCCCTAAGGAGCGTTGGGTCTTTGATGGGTCTTATTTGGTCAATGTAGCGTTCTGTCGCCTTTGAACGAGCGTGTGTTTTTATCCTTTCCAAAACCTGAAAAAACTCAAGCCTTATGAGGTCTCTATCTCTCATTAGTATAATATTTTAGTAGCTTTCTTATTGCCAAAACTCAAGTCTGAAGCCTATAGCCTTGTTGCCTCTCTTTTGCCTTATGGCTTAGAGGTAACAGTTATGATTTCTATCATCTTGCAAAAAATTTGCATGTAGTTATAATATTCAATAATAAAACTGAAAAGGAGGTAAGACATGGAAGCTTTAAAGGTAGGACAGAAGGTTCCGAACTTTGAGATGGAGGTTTACGACCCCAAAACCCACAGCTTTGGGAAGGTTTCTTTAGAAAACCTTCTCAAAGAAAGAAAATGGGTAGTGCTATTTTTCTACCCTGCGGACTTTACCTTTGTATGTCCCACAGAGCTTGCGGACCTCGCAGATTACTACGAGGAACTCCAAAGAATGGGTGTGGAGGTAATATCTGTTTCCACAGATACAAAGTATACACACCTCGCTTGGCAAAAGACGGAAAAACTCCTTGAGAAGGTGAAATACCTTATGGGTGCGGATCCTACAGGGAAGGTTTCAAGGCTTTTTGGCGTTTATGATGAGAACACGGGGCTTGCTCTAAGAGGGACTTTCATAATAAACCCAGATGGCATTCTCGTCGGCTCTGAAGTAAACTTCTATAACGTGGGAAGAAATGCGGAAGAACTTGTGAGAAAAATGAAGGCAAACGCCTACCTTATGAGTCATCCAGATGAAGCATGCCCAGCGAAGTGGAAAGAAGGAGATAAAACTCTCAAGCCTTCTCAGGAGCTCGTAGGAAGAGTTTATGAAGCTTTTCAAACTTGAGAGCTCCCCCCTGCGGGGGGATATATTTTAAATTATTTCTTTAGGAGGATAAAAATGGAGTTAACTTTGGACTTTAGCACGGATAAAATTTATGATGTTGTTATAATAGGTGCTGGTCCTGCAGGTTCGTCCGCAGCCATTTATGCCGCAAGGGCAGGGCTTTCCACATTGGTTCTATATAGGGCTGAAGCGGATGGAGCACTTGGAGTAACCCAGCAAATAGAGAACTATCCAGGCATAAGGGGACCTATATCTGGTTATGAACTTTTAAAGCTCATACGCGAGCATGCTAAAGCCTTTGGTGCTGAGTTTGTAAGAGGCAAGGTGATAGCCACGGACCTTCTTGGTGAAATAAAAAAGGTCTACACCATAGATGGAAGAGAGTTTAGGGGCAGAGCGGTAATAATAGCCTCTGGTGCCATGGAAAGAACAAACAAGTATAAGGGTGAAGAAGAGTTTCTTGGCAGGGGTGTGTCCTACTGTGGAGTCTGCGACGCTGCCTTTTTCAAAGGTAAACCAGTAGCAGTCATAGGGGATGATGACTACGCTCTTGAGGAGACCGAGTTTATAGCTCGCTTTGCAAGTAAGATATATTTGGTTGTGCCCTCAAGCAGGATAAAAGCTCCCCGAGAGATAGTTTCCGAAATACAATTCAACCCAAAGGTAGAAATCCTTTTGCATCACAGAGTCTTGGAGATAGTTGGCACTTCTCTTGTAGAAGGACTTTTGGTTCAAAACATAGACACCAAGGAGAAAAAACTATTACAGGTAGACGGTGTTTTTATCTTTCTTGGTGGCAACAAGCCCTCTGTAGACTTTTTGATGAACCAAGTGGAGATGACAGGAGACCAATGTATAGTAGTTAACGAAGAGATGATGACCTCAGTCCCAGGTGTTTTTGCCGCAGGAGATGTGCTCTGCAACAATATAAAGCAAGCGGTTATAGCCGCAGCAGATGGAGTAAAGGCTGCACTTGCGGTGGATAAATACCTTAACAAAAAGACAAAAATTACCGCCCAGTGGTGAAGCTGTTTTATACTATTTTAGCCTATGATAAGCACACAGGATATAAAAGAAAGAATATTATCTTATCTTGAGCCAGAGGTAAGAGAAGTATATGATATAGGGTCATACATCATATCCTCGGGTGGAAAGGGCGTAAGACCTCTTCTTACCATCATGGTATGTGAAGCTTTAGGTGGTGATGTGGAAAGGGTCATTCCTTTGGCAGTAGGCATTGAATATGTGCATGTAGCTTCTTTGCTTCATGACGATGTGGTGGATGGCGCACAGACAAGAAGAGGCAAAAGGAGTGCCAACCTTGTCTTTGGCAATCAAGCATGCGTATTAACAGGTGATTACATGTATGCAAAGGCGCTTTCTCTATACGCACAGTATGGAAATCTTGAAAGCATACAGGTCCTTAGTGATGCGGTGATGAAAATGTCTCAGGGACAGCTTCTTGAACTTAGAAGCCTTGGGAAGATTATTGACCAAGAGACCTACTTTAGAATAATAGACTATAAAACAGGTGCACTCTTTGGAGCTTGTATGGCAGTTGGAGCTCTCATGGCTGGAAGAAAAGACTACTGGGATTTTTATCAAATGGGTATTCTTGCTGGTAGGGCATTTCAACTCATTGATGATGCTCTGGATTATGAGGGCATTGAAGAGAAAATAGGTAAGCCTGTGGGCTCCGACCTTGCGGAAGGAAAATGCACTTACCCTCTCCTTAGCGTGGTTGATAAACTGAATGAAGAAGAAAAACAGCTCTTTTACAAAAGGGAGCATAAAAAACTCAGAGATATTGTTTTGAAACTCTATGGAGTGAAAAAGACAAAAGAAAGGGCAGAGGTTGAACTTGAAAGGGTCTTAAAGTTTGTAAAGAGTTGGGATAGCGTTGGTAGTATAGAAAACCTCATAAGGAAGTTGGTATACAGAGAAAGTTAAGCTATGTATGTTTCTCCAAGCCTCTTAATGTTTACCAAAGCCTCTGCTAACTTATTTCTCACCTTTTCCCCTTGCGTTATAAGATATTCAAGAATTCTCAGGCATTCCTGCGCAGTCTGAACATCAAGATTATTTATGTGTTCCTCTTTTATACCACTCAAGGTTTCTATAAGCTTGTCCCAATTCTGCTGCTGTAGATATATCTCACACTGCAGTAGTAGTTGCTTGAGGTCTTCCACAAATCTTCTCCTCCACCTCTTCCCAGCTTACCTATAGCTCTGTAAGTGCTGTGTCCAAAAACCTTTTTTCAGGGACATATTCATGACCTACCATCAACATATACCTTAGTTCATCATACCCAAGAATAGGTTTAATATCCCTTATGTTCTCAAACCTCACACTACTCACATACTCGCCAAACCATCGCTTAAACACAGAAAAATAACTCTCTACAAACCACCGCTTCCCATACCCATTAGCCCTCTTCCATGCCCTCTTTCCCTTCTTATATGCCCTTACCACCCTGTCCCTAAGCGTGTTCCCACTTACCTCTGCATTTGACCTTACCTTTACGCATGGCTCTATACCATTCGCATGCATATATCTAAATAAAGCATGTGTATCATAACCGCTATCCGCTATCAACTTCTTTACCTTCAAACCTCTACTCTCACCTACCATCCTTACACCTTCCAGTAGCTGTATTGCCTTCTGACTGTCATGCACCTT
>JAXSOP010000056.1:0-7250 GCA_037926125.1 Aquificaceae bacterium | reverse complement strand
GAGGAGGGTGATTAACAATTTTCCAAAGGCTATAAAGAGGGTGCTTATAAGGTTTGGGCTTGGAGAGATAAAGAGGAAGATAGAGGAAGTAAGAGAGGAATATGGCATAGAGGTGGTGTATGTTAATCCTGCCTATAGTTCACAGGCATGCAGTAATTGTGGGTATGTAGACAAAGGGAATAGGAAGACAAGGAGTGAGTTTGAGTGTAAGTTATGCAATAGAAAGCTCCATCCTGCTGTGAATGCAAGCAGGAATCTGCTTAGCCGTGCTAAGTGGAGCTTGCATTTACACCGTATGGAGCAAGCCCTCACTAAGCAAGTGGAGGTTTTCATAAAGAACTTGTTTAGTGAGCGGTTTAAGTGTCTTTGGAGTAAGGCACTGGGATTGATTGAAAGAAATCCATACTTTCAGTCAGTCCCTAAACCCGAGGTATGGATAAATGTCCATAAAAGGGATGTTTGTCCATGCTAAGGGATACTCCCCTATGTCAAAAAGCTTTAGTATATCGTAGGCTACCTGTGTGTAAAAGCCGTTGAACCTCTTGGGAAAGGCTGTGCATTGGCTCGTGTCTCTCAAGAGGGTGCAGGCTGGGTTAGTGCTAATTGTTTGAGATATTTTATCCGCACCAGAGGTGCTACCATACACACCCACAAACCTTATGTCCCAACCATCATACTGCCACCAAAGATGGGGCGAGAGGAGGCTTGAGGTGCCGAGCTTATTACCCTCCTCGTTTTGCACACCGCCTACGAAGGCACTGCCACCCACCTTAAGATTGTAGGGAAGGCTGTAGTCAAGCCTGCCGGTGAAGGCTATTTGGTCTGTGGCTGCCTTAAAGCCCTTCTGTTTAAAGCCTTGCAAAAGTTCACCCTCCTCCAACTTTTCACCCGCTTCTTCTCCCGCCTTTAGACCATTGGTTATATAGGCTCTATATTCAAGGCTACCAAGTTTTCCATAAAGTCCCGCTCCTAACTCCCTCCATGTAGTTGGGATTATACTCCTTTCCAAGAAGGGCCTGTCCACACTGGGAAAGGTAGGGGGTTCATGATGTTCGTTTATTATGCCCACGGGTATAAGAAGAAGACCACCCCTTAGTCCAAGCCTCTCGTTGAGAGCGTAGTCTATGTAAGCAAACTCCACCTCCACCTCTCCGCTCTTCTCCGCACCTTCCACAAAGGCATGTGCCCATTCTATTTCTGAATTGAATTTCAATTTGTCGCTAAAGGAGTAGCCAAAGTATAGCACAAGCCTTTTTGCATCAAGCACTCCCTTAGGCCTTCTGTCCTTGTTATAAGTGTAGTGAACCTCTCCGTAACCGCCTATGGAAACACCTTTGGGGTTGAAGTATACCTTTGAGGCGGAGGGACCAAGCCCCGTGTAAGACTTTTCTTCATATTCTGGCAGGGCTATCTCAAGCCTAAGTTTTCTTACCTCCTCCTTTAGGGCTTCTGTTTCCTGTTCCACCTTCTTGCCCTTAGCCTGTTCCTGCTTTAGCCTGTCTATTTCTTCTTGCAGGCTCTGTATTTGTCTTTGAGTCTGTTCCCTTATCAGCCTTATCTGTTCCTCAAGCTGGCGAATTCTGTCATCCGGCGTCTGAGCAAAGACTGCGGTAGAGAAGAGGACTGTGACAAGAAGGGGCTTCCTCATGCTTACCTCCTTACATTAAAATTGAGATTTTATAGCAAGATAGTTTATAAAAACTAATATCCGATGTCAATATGATTTCTGCCATGTGTATCTCCCTCTACGCAGACCTTCTACTAGCCCAAGGAAATATATGAAAAACACAACCGCTATAAGGCTTGTGTAGAGACTTGTGCTGGTGGGCTTTGTCTCTGGTAGGGTGGCTTCTTGCACCTTTTGTGGCACGCTACCTCTGACAGAAGAGGCATCTTGTGGAGATGCGCCGGTAAGAGGTGTGAGCTGTTGTGCCACTAAAAGACCTATGCTTTGAGAGAGCCATTCCTGTATTTGTTTCATGGCGGAGAAGTTTTGCATGAGCCATCTCTTTGTGCCAAGGTTGTATCTGTCCTCAAGGTGTACCTCCTTAAACTCCTGCCAGATGTAGTCCTTTACCACCTGAGGTGCTACCACTTGTCAGCCGTAGAGGTTGTTTAGAGTGTTTAGTAGTTCGTTTACCCCCGAATAGCCCTCCTGCATCAAAGCCTTTACATACTGCGGGTTTGTATACCTTGCTCTTACTTCCTGTATGAGAAACTCCTCTGCGGTTTGGACTTTTGCATTACTTCTGAGGTTTGCAATAAGGACCTCTGGCTTTTGACTGCTTATGGTCTCTACCGCAAGTGCAAGCCCGCCTAAGTATTGAAAGGGGTCATCGGTGGTAAGCATGCCATATAGGTTGGAGCTTCTTGACAAAATTACCGCCTTTGTGCCTTTTAGGTTCTCTTCAAAGAGACCAGAGGGTAAAGGCTACCTTTTGAGGGTAGGCTTTGTGTTTTTGGTAGTATTGCCTTAGCCACTCTTGGTTGACCTGCACCGCAGTCTTCCAAGCCTGAGGAGTGGGAACACGAGAGGGGTCAAAGCTGTAGAGGTTTCTGCCAGTAGGTAGTGCGTCGGGGTTTTTAATAGGGTCTCCCCCATAGGAAGTGGCTACATACTTGCCCTCAAGGGCTGAGAAAAAGGCTTTTGTCTCTGTGCTGGCGTCAAACCTCTGGTATAGCTCCTGCACATTACCGCACTCCTCTTGAGCTGGCTTTTCTATGCATTCAAGGAGCTTCCTGTAGGCTTGGGAGGTTTTTATGGCTTCAATAGGTTTTGCGAGAAACTCTTTGTAGTCTTCCTCTTCATATTTTCTTACCCAATCCTCTCCCAGTATCTGCGGTAAGGTTAGGGCTATAAGCTCCTTGTCCTTTGTTCTTCCAAAGGTATGAAGCCCCAGTGGGATGTTTTGACTTGCCAGTTCATGCAGGTAGTTGTGTAGTCTTTCTGAAAAGTCTTCAAAGTTTTTCAGGATTTCCCTCTGGCTTTTGTATCCCATATCCTGAGCTATGCGAGCTTTTATGGCTCTTTGGGCTATGTCCTTGCGTATTGTTTCCTTCAATCTTCCCTCTGCTTGAGATTCCTTATGAAGAAGTTGGTGAAGCTCTTCAAGCTACCCGTATGTGTTAGAGGGTGCAAAGGCAGGGGTTTGATGAGATATGATAAAGGCTCTGCCTCTTCTTCTGGCGTTTACAGCCTCTCCCACGTTGTCCACAATGTAGGGGTATATAACAGGTCTACTGCGGAGGGTTAGGTATGGATAGTCCCAAAGGTCAAGACCCCTCTCCTTGCCCGGAGTCCACTCTTGAGTGCTATGAGTTCCAAAATGCACTATGACATGGAAATGTTTCTGCAGAAAAAGATAAAAGGCAAGGTAATAGTGAGAGGGTGGGACTTTTGTGCTGTGGTAAAGCTCCCTGTTTTTTAGATAGTCCACTCCCCTGGGTGCAAGGGGCAAAAAGGCAAAATTCCCTGTCCTGTAGATGGGTATTGGAAAACAAGAGCCTTTAAGATAGGGGTCCTTCTGAGGCTTTCCCCAATAAAGCTCTATTTCCTCTCTTATCCTTTGAGGTAGGCTCTCATACCAGCTAAGATAGTCCTCTAAGGGTAAGCATTCCAAAAATTGCCTGTCTACAGCTTTGCGGTAATAAAAGCCTATAAGGTGGGTGAGTTTTGACTCTATTTGCCTCTCTGAAAGCTCCTCCACCTTATATCCGCGTGCCTTTGCCTCTTTTAGTAATAGCTCAAAACTTCTAATCACGTTTAGGTTTGAAGCTAATATGTTCCTATCCCAGGGTGGGTAGTTATAATAGACCAGAGCGATACTCTTTTGAGAGTTTTCAAGGTTTTGTAGCTCTCTCCAGCCTATAGCCCTTTCCACAAGGTTTTCCAGCATACGCTCTATGGGTTTTTTTGCGTTATGGTCATAGCCCACCACAGTAGGGTCAATGGCACCCACATACTCTGGCAAGGTAAAGTAAACGGGTATACTGGTTATGGGTATGCCTACTCCTGAATTTTCCCACTCTTCCAGCCTGCCCCTGTAGACAAGCCCCAAAAGCACAGGAACACCAAGCTCTTCAAAGGCTTTCCTTTCGTCGTCGGGAGCAAAATACATAAGCCTGAGGTTTATAAGCACAGAGGGTATGGGCTTGCCCTCTGAGGTAAGAAGATGCAAATGCCTTCTAAGACCCTCCCTTTCTGGGTAGTAAAAGCCAAAGGCACTTATACCCCTTTTCTCCGCAAGGAGAATAAGCTGGTCTACTATCTCCGTGTTTTCTGCGGTAAGGTCTGACCTGTGAAAAAGCACAAGCAAAGGCTTTTGCACCTCTGCAGGAATCCTGTCCATTACACCCCTCTCTGGATGATAAAAGCCCACCATAGGTAGCTCCCTTGGTGGCTCTGCAGGAAGCCCAAGCAGTATCCTTATCATGTTTCTGAAGTTTTCCCTACCTCCAGAGTGGTAGTAGGGGTAGAGCTTGTCAAGTAGCTCCTTGTCTTGTCCCGAATGTGGCTGACTAAGGAGGATATACCTTTTGTCCCTAAGGTTTTCTTCCAAAAAACTTCTTATCTCCTCTGGCGGAGCGTCTATTATGTATAAGTCCGCAGGTGGAGGGATAAAGGACTTGTAGTTTTGAGAGGTAAGGTAAAAGCCCTCCACAGGAAGTCCTTCCTCCTTGGCACTTTGGAGCAAAAGCTGGAGCTTCTTTGGAGGGTTTGGAAAACTCATTACAAAAACCACTCTTTGAGCAAAGGCAAAGCTAAGGAGAAAAAGCAAAGCAACAACAAACCTCATCCTTATTCCTCCGGCACGTATATGAGAGTTCCATCCTCTAAGCGGTAGGTTATGCCCACCTTTACTCCCTTCCCCTCACCTACGCTTTGAGTCTTTACATATCTCTCAAGTTTTTCTCCCTTCTTTATGAGGATTTCCATGTTTTCCTTGTCAGGGTTTTTAACAAGCACATAGTCCTCCTTGGTGAAAGGGTTAAAGGGGCTGTTTACCAAGACCAAAAGCAGGGCTATAACCACTGCCAAAAAGGCGTCAATCATGTTTACCACCAACAGCATAGGGTCTGTCTCTTCCTCTAACCTCTCCAACTCTTGACGCATAAGCTCTTTGTAGTTCATGACCCAACCTCCTTGCCTTCTTCAGCCTTTTTCTCTTCCAGCTTCTTAATGTCCTCCAAGAGCCACCTTTGTAATTTTTGAAAAATGTGAAACACCCCCTGTTTTTAAACCCTTGAGAGACAAGGTTTTGAACTATTTTTCAAACAAAGATCACGACCAAAATTTTTTTGTTCGAAAAATGTGAAACAGAGCGTTATGTAGAGTAGGAGACAGTATAAGCTGTGGGGATACGATGTGTGAAGGGTCAGAGAACGTGTTCTGTGGATAGCCCTTTCCCTACTCTCTAAAGGTGAAAAATTCCAGAAACTGAAAAATTGCAACTTTCCCTTTCCCTGCCCCACAGTGGAGGAAGAGGGAAAAATTGACAAGATGTCAAAAATTTCCTGTTCCTTCCTACCCCACTTGAGGAAGGTGACAAAATTCCAGAAACTGGAAAAATGTCACTTTCCCTCCCACAAGAGCATTGGGCATAGACAAGGCTACCGTTAGTAAAATATGCAAAATTCCAGAGATTGGAAAATTTCATATTCCCCTTTCCCTCCTACTTGAAGAAGGTGAAAAAATTGACAAGATGTCAAAAATTTCACTTTCCCTCCCGCAAGAGCAGATAGCTAAGGAGCTGGGTATAGACAAGGCTACCGAATATTCCAAAGTGCAAAAATTGCAAAAAGGAATATTCCCCTTTCTCCCCTTATTCTCGGAAGGTGAAAAAATTGAAAGAATTTCAAAAATTTCACTTTCCCTGCTTCCAGGGGTGTTTCAGATTTTTCAAAAACATGCATGTCAGCAAACCCTTGATACACAAAGCTTTGAGATATGTCGTGAAACACCCCTCATTTTGTTTGAAAAATGTGAAACACTTTTAGCAGATTATATTAACATGTGTGTCAAAGCCTTGTGTTTCTTTATGTTCCGCTATGTCCCTGTATGTCCCATAATCAAGGTAAGGGTGTTTCACATTTTTCAAAAATTACAACATGTTAGCACCTCCTAAGAGTTTTTAAGCATATTACAATATAATGAAATTCCTAATAGAAGACTATGCATTAATCATAAATATTGACACTCAATATCCCTCATATGCCCTTTCATAGAGCCTTTGCACGTCTTCAAGGGTAGGCTCTACGGGGTTTATGACAAACAAGCTTCTTGAGAGCATATACACATCCTCTGTAAGCCTTTCAAGTTTATCCTTTTCCACGCCAAGGTTTTTTAGGCTAAGTCTCATGCCAACCCTTTCTAAGAAATCCTCAAGTGCTTTTACTGCCATGTGAGGCTTTGGCTCGTAGCCCATGAGCTCTGCAAAGAGGGCGTATTTTTGTGGGTTTCCCTTGTAATTAAAGTCCGTAATGGCTACTGCAAGAGCAGAAAGACCTTCTCCATGAGCTACCTGAGGGTAGTGGGCGGACACAGGATGCTCCATGCCATGTATGAGGGCTACCCTTTTTCTGTCTATGGCAATGCCTGCGAGCATGCTCGCATAACTCATATAAGACCTTGCCTGAAGATTTTCTGGCTCTTCTATAGCAATAGGTAGCCACTGCTTTATAAGGCTTATGGCTCTTATGGCAAACTCTTCTGCGAGGGTATTGGAAAGTTTGTTGGTAAGGGATTCAAGTCCATGCATAAGGGCGTCTATGCCTGTTATGGCGGTAAGCTTTGCGTTCATACTTACAGTCAAGGATGGGTCTATTATGGCTACCTTTGGGTAGTTTAAGGAATGGGATATAACCAACTTCTCCTTTCTTATTGGATTTGAAAGGACTGAATACCTGTTTACCTCGCTTCCTGTGCCTGCGGTGGTAGGAATGCATATCACAGGTCTATTCAAGAAGGGTATGAGCCTTGGACCCTCAGGATAGTTCACATAGTCCCAGGCGTAGCCCTCATTGGAAGAGACTATGGATATGGCTTTTGCACTGTCAAGACTACTCCCTCCGCCAAGACCCACAATGTAGTCTATCTTTTCCCTTACCACAAGCTCACTTGCCTTGTTTACGCTCTTGTCTGTGGGGTTTGGCTCAATTTCGTCAAATAGGAAAACCTCTTCTGCACCATTTCTTCTAAGGGATTCAATCACCCTTTGAAGAGAGCCGTTCTCCTTTGTGCTTTTCCTTCC
>JAXSOP010000055.1:0-7406 GCA_037926125.1 Aquificaceae bacterium | reverse complement strand
GGGAATATCTAAGGAAGATAAATCCAGAGCTTCCGGAAAGCATATTCATGCACCGGATACCTCAAGGAAAAGGAGAGCTCATTGATGAAAAACTCCTCAGGGACTACGAGTATCTAATAAAGCTAAGAGAGGATGTGATGAAGGCGATAGAAATAGCAAGAAGGGATAAGGCGGTAAACCACCCATACGAAGCTCAAGTCTTTCTGTGGGGAGAAGGCTTGGAAATTGCAAAGGCATATGAGGACTACCTTAAGTATTTCTTTACTGTGAGTGCAGTTAAGTTTTCAGAGGGTGGTAGTTATGTTATAGAAAGTGAGGCCTTAAAGGGTATAAGAGTAGGTGTGTCTCCTGCGGAAGGCAAGAAATGTCCAAGATGTTGGTTATATTACCCAGAGGAAGAGTTTGAAGGAGAGGTATGCAAAAGATGTGCAGGTGTGCTACAGGAGGTATAAATTTAGTAGATTGCAAGGAAGTGTTATGGTTAGGCTTTTACTTCTTTTAACTGTGCTTTTGACGTTTGGCTTTGCCAAAGAGTTCTCTTTTACTCAAGAGGACAGGGAAAGGCTTAGAAACACAGAGATAAAAGTAGAAAGACTTGATACAAAGGTAGACATGGGCTTTGAGCAGATAGATAAACGCTTTGAGCAGATGGAGAAGCAAATAGACAGGCTTACTCAAATAATGATAGCCATCTTTGGTGGTCAACTTCTTTTGATAGCCACCATAATTGGGCTTATCCTGTGGGATAGGAAAAGCGAGGCTGAAAGGCTTTATAGGGTCTTGAAGAAGTATAATCTGCTGTAGGAGGAAAGCCATGTTTGAACAAAGCATACCACTTATAGAGCTTCTAAAGAGAGAAGAAGGACATATCCTCGTAGCCAGCCATGAAAACCCAGATGCGGATACATTGGGAAGTGCTCTTGCTCTTTATCTTTTCTTAAAGAAGAAGGGTAAAAAGGTAACCGTAGGATGCAAAGACAAAGTGCCCCACTTTTTGGACTTTTTGCCTGGTGCTGAGAATGTGGTCAAACTGCCGGTTAACGAGGTTTTCAGTCTTGCGGTGGTGGTAGATGCCAGTGGTTTTCATAGGA
This sequence comes from Aquificaceae bacterium, assembly GCA_037926125.1. GTDB lineage: Bacteria > Aquificota > Aquificia > Aquificales > Aquificaceae > Pampinifervens. The sequence continues at coordinate 6,315 of JAXSOP010000055.1, read as the reverse complement.
TTAACGCAGAAGTGAGAGCTTTAAAAAAGGCACGAATAGACCACCACGTGGGTGGAGACTTTTACGGAGAGTATGACTACATAGACCCATCCGCACCATCAACCACAGCTTTGATATACAAACTCCTTTGTGCATGGGACAAGTCCGCTATAGACAAAGATATAGCACAAAACCTCTACTCTGGACTTGCAACAGACACGGGCTTTTTCAAGTATTCCAATACCAATGCGGAAACCTTCCAACTGGCAAAGGAGCTTGTAGAGCTTGGAGCTCAGCCCAATTGGACATATGTAAACTTTGCAGAGAGGGAAAGCCTAAACAAGATGAAACTTATATCAAAGGTGCTTGACACTTTGTCCCTTCATGAAGATGGTCTCGTTGCAGGTATAACCATATTTGATAGGTTTTTCAAAGAAACTGGTTGTGAATACTCGGATAGCGAAGGGCTTGTGAACTACCCAAGGTCCTTGGAAGGGGTGGAAGTGGCTTACGCTATAATAGAAAAGCCTGATGAAGACGTATGGAAGGTTTCTCTTAGGTCTAAGGGCAAGGTGGATGTGGCAAAGATAGCAGAAGCTCTCGGTGGTGGAGGACATAAATATGCGTCTGGTTGTAAGATCAAATCCGACAGCTATAAATCTGCCCTTGAAAAGCTCCTAAGTGCCATAAGAGAAGGGCTTGAAAGAGAAGGCTTAATAAAGCACGTTGTAAGCCAATCCACCTAAGTGTTCTCTAAGAGCCTTGTAGCTGTCGTTTAGGACGCTCATTCTGGGGACAAAGCTATATAGGTTATATCTCTTGTCTTGCTTGAAATCGGTAGGATAGGGAATTACCTCCAGTTTTGCTTTTCTGAAGGTTTCTACTGCCCTTGGCATGTGATATGCAGAAGTTATTAACACTACTCTCTTGAAATTGTTCTTTTCGCATATTTCCTTTACATACTTGGCATTTTCAAAAGTATCTCTGCTTCTGACCTCGGTGATTATTTTGCTCCTATCAACGCCGAGCTCTTCAAGGAGCTGTTTCATCACCTCAGCCTCGGGAAGTTTTCCTATACTTGCACCGCCAGAGAGGATTATAGGTAGCCCATGCCTTTTGTGAAGTATAAAACCCGTAAGAAGTCTTTTCATGGAGTCTTCTTTAAGAATGCCCGTATTGTATGAGCCTCCTCCTAGGACTACAAGGGCATCCACCTGCACTTCTCTTGGAACGGGATAGGCTTCTTCCAAAGGTTTGTATAGCATGTCCTTTACTGGCTCCACTGACAACAGATAAAGCCCAAATGCACCAAAGAAGGCGAGCAAACTGACGACCTTTCTCTTGGAAACGACCGCTATAATGAGAAAAAGAATAATAAAAAGCGTTGGGGGTAGGATGATGAAACTTAGGAGCTTTTTGAGGAAAAAACTCATCTCCGTGTTCTAACGCCTATAAGCACGTTCTCTACTTCATTACGTTTACCGATATCCATAAGAGCGACCACAAACTTGTGAGCGGTATCCTCATCCGCTTCTATCACTAAGGTCTTTGGTTTTTTCTCTTGAATAAGCGACTCTATCTCCTCAAGGCTAACATCCTTACCGCCTACCTGATACCTTCCATCTTTGATAACTTGAACTCTAAAAACCTCAAGGCTTAACTTTTCACCCTCTTTTGCAAAGGGAAGCTTTACCGCAAGAAAAGTAATAGGCGATTGAAAGGCAATAACCGCAAGAAAGAGGAAGACCGCAAGGAGTGTATCCACAAGAGGAACCACATCTATATAAGTCCTCTCATCGTAGCTGAGCCTCTTCCTTCTCATCTTAGCACCCTTAAAACTTCAAAAACCTCAGATTCTATCCTGTTAAGTATGCTGTTTCCCCATATTCTAAAGAGCCAATAGGCAACGAGGGCTGGTATGGCAACCGCAAGACCTGTAGCTGCGGCCACAAGGGCTTCACTTATACCTTTTGAAAGGAGGACCATTGCCTGCTCGGGATTCGCGGTCGCGAAGGCGGAAAAAACCTTTATAAGACCAGTGATAGTGCCAAAAAGACCAATAAGGGGTGCAACGCTTGCGGTGGTGGATAGCAGTGGCAGGTTCTTTTCAATCTTTGGCACCAGAAGGGAAAGCTCAAGGTCAATGACTTTTATCATATCTTCCTTCCTAACCTTTCCATCTTTGTATCCTTGCAGCATATCCCTGAGTAGGTTTGCGGTAAAGGAGTTTTCTGTGGAAAGGAGTTTTATTGCACCTTCTATATCTCCACTTGCAATAAGATGTTTTATGTCTCTTACAGACTTACCTGTGTATAAGGAAGAGCGAAGATGAAATACGCGTTCCACTATTACAGCCCAAGAGATAACAGAAAGAAAAATAAGAGGATACATGGCAAGCCCGCCCTTTTGAAGTAGCTCAAAAAGTCCTTCCATATCACCTCACCTCACATTTTGGTAAGCCCTGTCTGAGCCTATTGTATAAATTCACCTCCTCTGGTTTTGACCTGTTTAGGTCAAACCTCTCCAGCAAACAGCTGGCGTCCCTCATTGCACCCAACTCTATGAGGATTTTAGCACCTTCCAATACCGCTTGATTGTAATATGGTTCTTCCTTATAGTTGAGGGATATTTCTACAAAGCTCTCAAGAGCCTTTCTCTTATCACCTTTCTTGAGGTTACCAAAACCAAGAAGAAGGAGGGCTTCTCCCCTCAAGCTCCTGTCTGGACTTTTGATCACATAGTCTATCAGATCCGTCTCTCCTGTCTGTCTGTATAGGTCTATAAGATACCTATCAAGCTCCCTACTTCTATAACCACCCTTTATAAGCTCACGAGAAAGGGAAATGGCGGAGGATGCATCTTTTAAGGCAAGATAAAGACCCAGTGCCTTAACCTTGTCTTGGCTGTCTCCCTCCGCAAGCAAGTCCGCAAGACTTTTGGTGTCTCTTGCTGTAGTGTATAACTTTATAAGCTCCTCTCTTGCCTTAGTCCTATCCTCTTGAAGCTCCGCTTCCTTATAGACCTTGTAATATAGCACCAGTTTTTTGGCAAGGTCTTCCTCCAACTCAGCCGTCTTAAGTATGGCTTTAAACTTAAGAGGCGTGTCGAGAAGTTTTAAAAGCTCCTTTCCTGCCCGCTCTCTGTTTCCCTTCTTTGCCAAAAGGACAGCATACTGGTAGATTACTTCAGGTTGGGGGTTTTTCTCCTTTTGCATGTAATCCAGAAGTAGCCTTTCCATCTCCTCGTCACTTATTCCCTTTCCGGAAAACTCAAGAAGAGATAGAGTTGCCTGCTTTGCCCCCTCGCTATCTGGATATTTCCTCAAAACCTCATAATAGCTTGCCTTGGCTTTTTCTCCATCTCCTGCGTTATAGTAAGCGTCTCCCATCCTTAACAAAGCCTTTTCCTTGAATGGGCTTTTGTCCGAAACCTTTTCAAAGAAGGAGACCGCTCTTTGATAATTGCCCTCTAAGAAGTAAGACATTCCCAATAGATAAAGTTCCTGGTCTGACCTCTCTGTGAGAAAGCTCCTTGCCAGCCTCGTATCCCCCATCATGAGTGCGGAGCGAGCCTTTAGTATGTTTGACCTCTGGTCTGTTTTCCCCTGAAGCAGGCTTATGACCTCCTTGTATCTCTTGAGGTTGTATAGAGCTATAGCCCTATAGTATGGGTCCTCGAAAAAGCCCAAGGCTCCAAGCCAATCCCCTTTTCTAAACTTCTCCCAACCCGTAAACTCCCTAGCAAGGTCAGGATATAGACCTGCAGTTTCAGAAAGCATTGGGCTTAGGTCTTCATTGGTCCAATAGAGGGCTTCAAGAAGCCACATGTAGTCTTCTCTGTCCTTGCCCCTTTTATTTTCCAAAAGGCTTATAACCCTTCTGTAATCCCCCATCCTTACCGCTGAATAGACCGAATACCTTGCATTCCCCGCCTTAAGAAAATTAAGAAGGGCAAGGGAATAGTCTCCCGCATTGTAGGCTATTATGCCAGCCTTCTCTAAAAAGTGGGGATTTTTTGTGATGGCATATGTAAGCCTTGAAAGGTATACGTCCCTTTCGGACAAGAGAGAATATAACTCGCTTGCGAGTTTTTGATTAAGAGTGTCTAGTATACTGGCGTACCTGAAAGCTTCTTCTCCCTTACCCTCCTTGTATTCTATAAGAGCAAGATAATAAAGGGATATCTCCCTGTGAGGCTTACCTGGTGCGGAGTATAGGGAAAGTGTCTCCTTTGCTCCCCGCGGGTCTCCTGAAAAATACTTTACCAAGGCGGACCTCAGCAGTGTGCTATCTCTGTATAGGGAGTTTTCTTGTCCTTTTACAAAGTCCGCTACATAACCACAATACTTAGAAAAGACAGCGTTGGTGCACTCTGGTTCCTGCATTCTACCTTCCCTGATACTCTTTACCGCCTGCCAAAGCCCATCCCTATTTTCTGGCACAGAACCCCCGAAGATAAAATGCAATGCGTAGTAGGCTTCGCAGGCCGGCTTTTGATACATGTGGGAAAACTGACAGGAACTTCTGAAAAGCTCAAGGGCTCTGGTCTTTTGGTCCTTTGAGTAGACTATAAGTCCCAAAACATATTCCGCCATAGGCTTAAAGGGAGAGTTGGGAACAAGAAGAATCTTTGAGAGTTCTTCTTCCGCTTTAGAATTCCTGCCTTTTAAGTAGTAATCTACGCCAAGCCTGTAAGAAAGTGCGTCTTTTGGCTCTCCACAACTAACACCGCCGGTTTTTTCCACAGGCTTGACTAAAGCAAACTCCATAAACCTTGGAGGTTCAAGTAGCTCAGAAGATAGGTCAAGCTCCTTTGTTTGAGGTATGGGAAGTTTTTCTGGCGGCATTAGCCTGGGCTTTTCTTCAGAAACCCTGCCCGTAAGCTCTACATTTATGTCAAACTCCTTGGTTATCTGCTGAGCTAGGACAAGGGATAACAAAAGCAAAAAGCTAAAGAGCTTTATGGGCTTCCACATACAAGTCACCTAAGTGGCAAGTTATATTAAGCCTCATTATAACATTCCTCTCCCTTTCCATGTGAACCAGAGAGTAGCTGGCATTATCACAGCTAAAGGACCAAAACTTAGAAAGGTCTACTTTGAGAAGAGCACAGTAAAGGGCTCTTATGGGTACCGTGTGCGAGACCACTGCCACTGTTTGTCCCCAATGTCTTACACTTATCTCTTCAAGAAAATCCTTTACTCTTTGGTAGACTTGCTGAAGGCTCTCTCCGCCTTCAAAGCTCACCTTGTGAGGCTCTTCAATCCACTGTCTGAACTGTTCTGGAAACCTTTGCTGGACTTCTTCCACCAAGAGCCCTGACCATACACCGTGGTCTATCTCTATAATCCTTCTATCCTCTGTTATCTCAAGCCCTTTCGACTTTGCCACTTCTTGTGCGGTTTGAAAGGTTCTCTTGAGAGGAGAGGAGTATATGGCATGTAGCTCAATACTTTGAAAGTGTTCCCCCAACCTTTTGGCTTGTGCCTTGCCCCTTTCTGAAAGCTCTGGGTCAAGAAGTCCCTGATATTTGCCAATGGGATTCCATTCGCTCTCTGCGTGCCTTATTATGTATAGCCTTACCATATTTTGTGTTCCATAAGGGTTTGACTGTAAGTCCTCACTCCTTCTCCAAGCTCCACGCTAAAGCCGAGCCTTTTGAGGACTACCTCAAGCATGCCAATAAGCATAAGACCATCCTTTGGGTCTACGCCCATGTGGGATATGCGGAATATCTTACCTTTAAGTTCATCCTGACCACCAGCCACTCTTATACCAAGTTTTAAAAGCTCCTTTCTTATATCCTCTGACCTTTCGGAGTATACCGCACTTACGGAAAGGGATGGCTTTTCCGCAAATCTCCTTAGACCCAAGGTCTCCAATGCCCTTATAGTTCCCTCTGAAAGTGCTTTATGTCTTTTTTCAACCTTCTCCATGCCCTCTTCAAGTAGCATAAGTAGAGACTCTCTCATGGCAAGTATCAGACTTATGGCAGGCGTCCATGCGGTTTGTCCTTCCTTTTGTTTAGAAAGCTCTCTCTTTACGCTAAAGTAGAAGGCTCTATCCACGAGGCTTTCTTTCGCACGCTCTGAAAACCAAAGCATGGAAAGACCAGGAGGGAGCAAAAAGCCCTTTTGAGAGCCACCCACTATCACATCAAGGTTCCATTCAGAGGGTTTTATATGATAGACACCGAGTGCTGTGATGGCGTCTGCCACAGACAAGGCGTTAAACTCTTTGCAAACCTTACCTATCTCGGGTGCTGGATGGTATGCTCCAGTGGAGGTTTCTGAAACTTGAAATAGCACACTTTTGCACTCTGGGTTTTCTTTCAGAA
>JAXSOP010000054.1:0-7491 GCA_037926125.1 Aquificaceae bacterium | reverse complement strand
GAAAAAGCCTAATCCTCCACTCGGGATACCATGCGTGTTTTAAAAAATCTCCCAAGTAATAAGTCCGTCTGCTAACCATATAAATATCGTGCTTTGGGTTTTTGATTGCCTGTCCTATGCTTTCCCTTAGCTCCTTAGAAACTTCCTCATCCGCATCAAGCACAAACACCCAATCTCCAGAACAAAGACCTATGCCGTAGTTTAGTTGGTCTGGGTATCCTTGCCATTCTCTAAAAAAAACCTTTGCTCCCAGCTCTTTGGCAATTTCCACAGTTCTATCCGTTGAGCCAGAGTCCACCACAATAACCTCATCCGCAAGTCCCTGCACGCTCTTTATGGCTCTTTCTATGTTTTTCTCCTCGTTTTTTGTGCAGATTAAGACAGACAACATTTTAGGCTTATAATTATAAACTATACGTCTGGTGCGAAATTAAGACCATACATAAGCCCTCCTAAAAAAGCTGTAGCCAATAGCGAGGGTTTTTAACAATATAATCATAGTCGTTTTCCACAAAAGAAAGTCCCTAAGAAGGGCTAATAAGTAGTCTTGCCGAAGTTAGGACTGGGGCGTTGGTAATGTAGGACATGAGGAAGATGGTGGCTATTTGAGGCAGGGATATTTTGGGCTTTCTTCCTCTTTTTGGCTTAGTGTAGAATGCGTCATAGAAGGCTTGCATTTGAGAGAGTATGTTGTGGTAGAATATCCTCTGCATTTCCTAATGCTTTTTCATAAACAGAGGCTACGCCATTTGAATTTTGCACCCGACGTGTGTATAACGCTTTTTAATTATACTATTAATTTGTGAAGGCTTGGATAGAAAAAATAACCTTAGAGAGCTTTAAATCCTATGGAAAGGATAGGATAGAAATACCCTTAGGTCAGGGTTTTATAAGTATTGTTGGTCCAAATGGTGCAGGCAAGTCTAATATAGGCGATGCTATATCCTTTTGCCTTGGCATAGCTACCGCAAAAACCCTTAGGGCAAAAAACCTCTCCTACCTTATATACTCAAAAAACTCTGATAGGGCGGATTATGCCTATGTGGAGGTGCACTTTAAAAACTACGGGCTTTTCCCTCTTCAAGAAGAGGATATAGTTATATCAAGAAAGGTCTATCAGGATGGGCGAACAGTCTTTAGAATAAACGGTGCAGTGGTAAGAGAAAGGAATCTGATAGACTTTCTCTCTAAAGCTGGCATATACGAAAACGCCTACAATGTGGTGCTTCAAGGAGACATAGTAAGGTTTTTGAAAATGACGCCTGTAGAAAGAAGAAAGCTTTTGGAAGAAATAGCAGGTATTGAAGAATACGAAGAGAAAAAGCAAAAGGCTCTTACGGACCTTGGAGAGGTAGAGCTAAAGTTGAGGGAACTGAGGCTTCTCTTAGATGAGATGGAAGTCCAGATGGAAAGACTAAAAGAGGAGCTAAAAAGACTAAGTATTTACAAAGACTTGGAGGAAAGGAAAAGAGAGCTGGAAATAAAGCTTTACTTAAAGACCGCCTATGACCTGCAGAAGTCTTTGCATGATAAATCTCAAGCTATGGCTCAAGAGGAAAAGGAACTGGAAAGGCTAAAAGATATGCTTAGAGAATACGAAGAAAGGCTTATCCTGTTAGAAGAGGAGCTAAGGAGCATAAATGATTCTCTCTTTCCACACAAAGAGAAGGTTGGTAGACTATCACAAACCATAGAAAACCTTAACCAAGAAATAGAAAAACGTAGAAAGAGGATTGAAGACCTTGAGCGAGAGATAATCTTCACACAGGAACAAATAGTCTCTCTGGAAGCTCAAGAAGAGTCCATAAAAAGGGAGGAGGAAGAGCTTCTGAGGGATATTCAAGGACAAAACATGGAGCTTTTGGAATTAGAAGGGTCCACAAACCTTCTCTGGAAAAGCCTGAAGGAAAAAGAAGAAAGCCTAAGGGTATCTCTTGAGGAGATGGAAAAAATAGAAGAAAAACTTAAGGAGCTTTTCTCCCGTTTGGAAGAGACAAGGAAAGAGCTTTCAAGGATGGAGTTAAAGATAAGGGAGCTGGAGCTTAAAAGGGAAAGGGTAAGGGAAGACATGCAAAGGCTCAAGGAGGAGGGAGAAAGGGTTAAGTCAAACATGAGTGAATCTCTTATGAAGAGGGAAAACTATCAAAAAATGTTAAAAGAGGAGGAAAGGTCCTTAAGAGCGAAAAGGGAGCAGTATCAAGCTCAAGAGGAAAAGCTAAGAAAGATAAGACAAGAAAAGGAGGAGGTCATTAGAGAAATTTCCATGCTTAAGGGCAGGCTTCAGAGCATGCCTCCAGAGGAACTTCCTTTTGAAGATATAGAGGGTGTATACGGCAGAGCTTCAAGTCTTATAAGGGTAAAGGACCTTGAATACCTTAAGGCGGTTGAAACTGCAGGGGGTGGAAGACTTTCCTATGTGGTGGTACGGGATGAAGAGGTAGCAAAGAAATGTATTCAAAGGCTTAAAGAACTCAAGTGGGGAAGGCTAAACTTTATACCCTTAAGCAGGATAAGGGAAGTGAACTTACCACCTTATCCACCACGACAAAGAGGTGTTATAGACTTTGTAGTAAACCTATTAGAATATGACAGAAGATTTGAAAGGGCTGTAAGGTTTATCTTTGGGGACACGCTTCTTGTGGAGAGTTTTGAAACCGCAAGGGCTCTTGGAAATGCCTATAGGATGGTAACACTTGAAGGTGAGCTCTTTGAAAAAAGCGGTGTTATAAGTGGAGGGTATAGCGAAGAGAGAGGTGAGCTTGGAAGAGCCTTTTATCTTGAGGAGTTAAATAGACTCTTGGAGGTTGAAGAAAAGCTAAGGGAAGAGGAGCAAAGAGAGGAAAGGCTATTAAAAGCCCTAAGAGAGGAGCTTCTTGAAAAGGAAAGCGTCATAGCCATACTTAAAAGAAGGCTTGAAGAGGAGGAAGAAGCTAACAAGGCTGGCTATGAAAGGCTAAAAGATATAGAAGAAAAGCTACGTAAAGCGGAAGAATATCTTCAGATATTGGAACAAGAATTGCAAGAGACCATAAAAAAGGTAGAAACCTTAAGGGAGGAGATAGCTTATCTTGAGGAAAAGCTGGAAAACCTCAAAATAAAGAAGCATTCAGTTTTAATCCACTATAAGGAGTCTGGGGTAGAAGACATAAGAAGGGAATACGAAAAACAAAAACGGAAAATAGAAAGGCTAAAGGAGTCTATACACGTCAAACAACTAAGGCAAAAAGAACTGCAGATGGAGAGAGAAAGTTTGCGAAGGGAAATAGGCGGAAAGCTCGCCTTTATTGACAGTGCTCGGGAAGAAATTAAAAGCATACAACAGATATTGGAAGGGTTGCATAAAAGAAAAGAAGAAACAGAGGAAGAGTTAAAGCAGGTTAATATACAAGCCTACGAGCTTTATAGAAAAAAAGATAGGTTGGAAGAAGAGCAAAGGAACCTTCAGTCAGAACTTGGAAAGCTTAAGTTTCATGAAGAAACCATTAGAGAGGAACTTCATAGGCTTGGACTTGAAAGGGCAAGACTTGAAGAAAAATACGAAGAGAGCATCTATAGACTAAGGGAGCTTAGCTACGAAGGGGACGTAGTGGAGGTAAAAGAAAGCTATAACAAGCTCAAAGAAGAGCTTTCAAAAATACATAGGGAGCTATCTTCTCTGGGTAGTGTAAACTTTAAGGCGGAAGAGGAGTACAAGGAATATGAGGAAAGATACAAGGACTATCAGGAGAGATACAAAAAGCTAAAAGAGGAAAAAGAGTCCATAAAGGAACTTATACAGGAAATAGAAAGAAAAAAGCTAAGAGCATTTATGGAGACTTTCCATGCAATAGACAAGAACCTCAGACGCACATTCTCAGAGCTTTCTCCTGGTGGAAAAGCTTATATGGTGCTTGAAAAGGAGGATGACCCATTTTCTGGTGGTGTGAGCTTGGTGGTAAAGCCAAGAGGAAAGGAAGTGCAATACTTAGAAGCCATATCTGGTGGTGAAAAGACGCTTGCTGCCATTTCTCTTATTTTCGCCATACAGGATTATAGACCATCACCCTTCTATTACTTTGACGAGGTGGATGCCCATCTTGATGAAGCAAACGCCAGAAGGGTGGGAGAGCTTATAAAGGAGAGGTCAAAGAAGGCTCAGTTTATAGTGGTAACTCTAAGGGAGGTGCTCGCAAGTTTTGCGGATAGGGTTATAGGTGTGAGTAGCAGAGGCGGGGTATCCAAGGTCTTTACCCTTGAAAACCCCATTCAACTTCTCACTGTTTGAATATAGCCTCTAACTTCTCCTTCTTTTTGACAGGCTTTATGTAAGGCTTGTCATCTTTTACCCTTATCTCCACAAGCTCCACATCAGCAAGAGCTCCTTTGAGTAGTTCTTCCGCAAGTAAGTCTTCCACGTGGTGCTGAAGTGCCCTTTTGATACTTCTTGCACCATACTCAGGCTTATATTCCTTCTCTATTATCCAATCTACAAAGCTCTTGTGTAGTTTTACCTTCACATTCCAATCTTGGAGGTTTTTGTTTATCTGCTCAAGTTGAAGCTCAATTATCTTAGCCACATCTTCCTTCTCAAGAGGTCTGTAAACTACAATTTCATCAAGCCTGTTGAGAAACTCTGGACTAAATGTCTTCTTAACTTGGTCAAGAACGTTCTTTTTCATCTGGTCGTAGTCTATCATGCCGAACTTTTTCTCAAAACCCATCTGAGAACCATGGGCTATTAGCCTTGCACCTAAGTTGGAGGTCATTATGATTATGGTGCTAGAAAAGTCCACTGTCCTTCCCATGGCATCGGTGAGCCTTCCGTCGTCAAATATTTGGAGGAATATGTTAAACACATCTGGATGAGCCTTCTCTATTTCGTCAAAGAGTAGCACCGAGTAGGGTCTTCTCCTTACCCTCTCCGTTAGTTGTCCACCTTCCTCATAGCCCACGTATCCAGGGGGTGCACCCACAAGCCTTGAGACAGTGTGCTTTTCCATGTATTCGGACATATCAAACCTAATGAGTGCTTCCTCAGAGCCAAAGAGATACTCCGCAAGAGCCTTCGCTGTTTCGGTTTTTCCCACACCTGTGGGTCCAAGGAGTAGGAAAACACCTATGGGTCTGTGCCTACCCTTTAATCCTACCCTTGACCTTCTTATTGCCTTTGCTATAACTCTTATGGCATCATCCTGCCCTATTACCCTCTTGTGAAGCTCCTCTTCTATACGCAAGAGCTTTTCCATATCGCTCTCGTGTATTCTCTTTACTGGTATACCAGTCCATCTGGCTACCACTTCCGCAACATCTTCTTCAGTGACCTTTGGTCTGTTGGAAGCCATTTCCTGTTTCCACTTGGCTTTTAAGTTCTCAAACTTCGCCCTCAACCTTAGCTCTTCATCCCTAAATCTTGCAGCCTTTTCATAGTCCTGCTCCCTAGCAGCATCTTCCTTTTGTTTCTCAACCTCTCTTATCCTTTCCTCTATTTCCTTCAACTCTGGTGGTAATTGGTAAGCTCTAAGTTTCACCAAAGAACCCGCCTCATCCAGAACGTCTATTGCCTTGTCTGGAAGATTCCTTTCCGTTATGTATCTTTCAGATAGTATGACCGCCTTTTCTATTGCTTCAGGCGTGTATTCCACGTTGTGGAACTCTTCAAACTTAGATTTAAGCCCGTACAGTATCCTGATAGTATCTTCTTGAGATGGCTGTTCTACTATAACAGGTTGGAACCTTCTTTCAAGAGCACCATCTTTTTCTATGTATTTCCTGTATTCATCAAGGGTGGTAGCACCTATAACCTGTATTTCACCCCTTGCCAGGGCTGGCTTTAGCATGTTGCTGGCATCTATGGAACCCTCTGCGGAACCTGCACCCACAAGGGTGTGTATCTCATCAATAAAGAGTATCACGTTAGGTGCCTTTTCAAGCTCCTTAAGGATATTTTTGAGCCTCTCTTCAAATTGACCTCTATACTTTGTTCCAGCCACCAAGGCTGCAAGGTCAAGGGCTACAACCCTTTTGTTAAGAAGAGGGTCTGGAACTTGTCTGTAGGCTATTCTTTGGGCAAGACCTTCCACTATGGCGGTCTTTCCAACACCGGGGTCTCCAAGAAGAACTGGGTTGTTCTTCCTTCTCCTGACCAGTATCTGTATAACTCTCTCTATTTCCTTTTCCCTTCCTATAACTGGGTCAAGCTTTCCTTCCCTTGCCATCTGCGTGAGGTCTCTTGAGAACCTGTCAAGGTTTGGAGTGGGTGCATACTTGGTGGTCTCTTGAGGAGGAAGCTCTCCAAGAATCTGCAGGACCTCCCTTCTGACAGAATACTCATCAAGACCAAAGCCTCTGAGTATCCTTCCACCCAGACCAGTTTTTTCTCTAACAACACCTATAAGCAGGTGCTCGGGTCCTACAAACTGGTGGTGCAGTATGCGCGCCTCTTCCACCGCAAACTCAAGAACCCTTTTGGCGTCTGGTGCAAAGAGTATCTCACCCGAGTGGCTCCCGCGGGTTATCTGACCCATTATGGCTTTACGAACCTTCTCTGTGGTCAGCCCAAAGCGTGTAAGCACAAGGGAGGGAAGGTCATCTTCCTTTATAAGGGCTAATAATATATGCTCACTGCCAAGGTATGTATGTCCAAGCTCTATGGCTTCCTCTCTTGCTTGGAGGATTACCTGTCTTGCCTTTTCTGTAAACTTCTCAAACATGCTTCACACCTCTCTTATAGAATAAAGATAATAGGTGGAGAAGGTTTTGCAATAAGCATTATACTATTTAACATCATGTATGTGCCTTTTGCGAGGAAGTACAGACCTAAGCGTTTCTCTGAGGTGGCAGGACAAGATGTAGCAGTGCGTGTGCTAAAAAATGCAGTAAGACTCAACAAGGTCTCCCATGCTTATCTCTTTGCAGGTCCAAGAGGAACTGGGAAGACCACCCTTGCAAGGATACTAACAAGGGCTTTAAACTGCCTTCAACCAGAGGAGGGTGAACCCTGTGGAAGATGTGAAAACTGCCTTTCCGTAGATAGGGGCAACTTTCCAGACCTCATTGAGATAGATGCTGCTTCCAACAGGGGTATAGACGATATAAGAGTCATAAGGGATGCGGTCTCTTACGCACCCATAAAGGGTAAATACAAGGTATACATCCTTGACGAAGCCCATATGCTTACAAAAGAGGCTTTTAACGCCCTTTTAAAGACCCTTGAAGAACCTCCTCCAAGGACTGTTTTTGTGCTTTGCACCACAGAATACGAAAAGATAATGCCCACCATACTCTCAAGATGCCAAAGGATAATCTTCACAAAGCTAAGGGAGGAGGAAATAGTAGGATATCTAAAGACTATATGTGAAAAAGAGGGTGTTGAGTGTGAAGAGAAGGCTCTTATAACCATAGCCAGGCTTAGCGATGGTGGTATGAGGGATGCGGTCTCTTTGCTTGACCAAGCAAGCACCTACGGTGAAGGCAAGGTAAACTCTGAGGTTCTTGAGGAGTTTTTGGGTATAG
>JAXSOP010000053.1:0-7576 GCA_037926125.1 Aquificaceae bacterium | reverse complement strand
CACCGACAGTTTTTCTTCCTTTGAAACCCACTCTCCGCCAAGTAAAAGCTCCGTCTTCATAGGTTATAATTTTAATCCCACCATGCTTAGCCCAGAGGAACAACTTAAATTTCTTAAGCAGGGAACTGTAGAGATAATAGAGGAAGAAGAACTTTTAGAAAAGCTGAAAGAGGGTAGACCGCTTCGCATAAAGGCTGGCTTTGACCCTACCGCTCCAGACCTTCATCTTGGGCATACGGTTCTTCTCCAAAAACTGCGTCACTTTCAACTTTTGGGGCATGAGGTATACTTTGTGATAGGAGACTTCACCGCTATGATTGGAGACCCCACAGGAAGAAGTGAGACAAGACCGCCTCTTAGTAGGGAGCAGGTCTTAGAAAACGCCAAAACCTATGAACATCAAGTCTTTAAGGTGCTTCTGCCGGAGAAAACCAACATAGTCTTTAACAGCACGTGGCTTTCAACTCTTGGCACAGAGGGTATTATAAAGCTGGCAGGTCAATACACAGTGGCGAGGATGTTAGAAAGAGATGATTTTTCAAAGAGGTTTAAGGAGGGCAATCCCATATATATCCATGAGTTTCTTTATCCATTGCTTCAGGGTTATGACTCTGTTTCCCTAAAGGCGGATGTGGAGCTGGGTGGCACAGACCAAAAGTTTAACCTACTTGTAGGAAGAGACCTTCAAAGAGCTTTTGGTCAAAAGCCTCAAGTTTGTATAACCATGCCTCTCTTGGTGGGTCTTGACGGTGTAAAGAAGATGTCCAAGTCCTATGGCAACTATGTAGGTATTACAGAAGAGCCAAACCAAATGTTTGGGAAGATTATGTCTATCTCCGATGACCTCATGTGGGACTACTACCTTCTGCTTACAGACTATAGGCAGGAAGAGATAGAGGAGTTTAAAAAGAAATTACATCCTATGGAAGCCAAAAAGAGGCTTGCCCACTACATAGTTTCCCGTTATCACTCAAAGGAGAGTGCGGACAAAGCCCTTGAGTTCTTTGAAAAAACCTTTACTCAAAGAGAGTTTCCAGAAGATGCACAAGTCATAAAAGTTCATGCGGGCTATCGCCAAAAGGCTTACGAGTTTCTCTTTGAGTTGGGTATAGAAGCGTCAAAAAACTCCGCACGCAGGCTCATAGAGGGTGGTGGTCTTAAGGTAAACGGTCAAAAGATACAAGATCCAAACCAAGAAATTCAGGCATCTGAGGAGCTCAAACTTCAAGTTGGCAAAAAGAGGTTTTATAGGGTTATTCCCCAGTAGAGGTTTTAACTACCTTTATCCTGCTCCAATCTATGGGACTAAGTCCAGAAGATTCTGCATAGCTTTTAACGGTCTTGTAGTTTATGTGTTTTTCTATTTCAGCCTTAAGCACCAGACTCCTTTCTTTTTCTCTCTTTAGCTCCGAAACCTTTTTGGCATAATCCCTCGCCACATTTAGGCTATAAGCGGAGTATAGCAAATTCAACAAAAGAAGCAAAGAAGCCAAAATTAAGTATTTCATAGCTTCTCTCCTGCCCTCAACTTTGCACTCCTACTTGCAGGATTTTTCTTAACTTCTTCCATAGTAGGCGTTATCGGTTTTTTTGTCAAGGGTTTAAGGTGTGTTTTTATGAAGCTCTTTACTATCCTGTCTTCGAGAGAGTGAAAGGATATTACCACCACCCTACTTCCAGACTTAAGAAAGTCAAGGGTTTTCCGCAAGGCTACCTCAAGGCTCTTGAGCTCTTCGTTTACTTCTATCCTTATAGCCTGAAAGACCCTTGTAGCAGGATGTATCCTTCCACCCTTGTAAGGTAAGACCGAAGTTATTATCTCCACAAGCTCAAGGGTAGTTTCTATGGGTTTTTTGGCTCTCGCTAACACTATCGCCCTTGCTATCCTTTTTGCATAAGGCTCCTCTCCATATTCCTTGAATATTCTTTCCAAATCCCTCTCCGAATAGCTATTGACCACTTGGTAGGCGGTTAATCTGTCCTCTGGGTTCATCCTCATATCCAATGGCTCGTCTCTTTGAAAGGAAAAGCCTCTTGGACTCTTTAACTGTAGCATAGAGACACCAAGGTCAAAAAGAAAACCGTCCACCTGCGAAAGCCCTTCCATTCTGAGGACTTCGTCAAGGTCTGAAAAGTTAGCATGATACAGGCTATATCTACCTTCAAAGTCTTTGAGATTTTCCTGTGCCATCTCAAGTGCATAAGGGTCTCTGTCTATGCCTATTACAAAGGCTTGCGGGTTTTTCTCCAATATCCTACGCGTATGCCCGCCAAGACCTATGGTGCAATCCACGTAGAGCTTCCCTCCATTACTTAATAATAGGTCTGTGGACTCTTCAAGAAGAACTGGAATATGCATTAATCTTCAAAAAGGCTGGACTGTCTTATTGGAGAAAAGCTCCTCCTGTGTATTGGGCTTTCTCTATAAAGTCTTATAGCTTTTATATGCTCCCTTGTTGCGTAGCCCTTATGTTTTGAAAAGTTATACTGAGGATAGAGTTTGTGGTAGTGCTCCATTATCCTGTCTCTGAGAACTTTTGCCACAACGCTGGCACAGGCACAGCTAAGGCTTTTTTCATCACCTTTTACAAGAGGGACACACTCGTAGCCCTCCACAGGCAAGTAGTCACTTATAACCACATGAAACTTGTGCCTTAAGTCTTCCAAAGCCCTTTTAAAGGCAATCAGATTTGCCTTCAGAATACCAAGTCTATCTATGAGAGCAGAATCCACAACCGCAGTACCTATGGCAATGGCTTTTGATTTTATGACCTCATAGGCAAACTCCCTCTCCTTTTGGCTCATAGACTTGGAATCTCCTTCTATAAAGGGATCTGTAAAGGGTGGAAGTATAACCGCACAGGCAACAAGAGGTCCAGCCAAAGGACCCCTTCCCGCTTCGTCAACACCTGCCACTAAAAGACCTCTTTCCCAATAGGGCTTTTCGTATTCTGTCATGCCTTTTTCTTAAGCTCCCAGGGCTTTATCTCTCTTATCTTACCCATAGCCTCCTTGCCCTTATATTTACGCAAGAAGTATAGCCTTGACCTTCTGACCTTTCCATATTTGACCAGCTCAATTTTCTCTATGTTTGGGCTGTAAAAGGGAAATGTCCTTTCTATGCCAACGCCATAGGACTCTTTCCTTACAGTAAAGGTCTTACCTATGCCACCACCCTTGATCCTTATAACCACGCCCTCAAAGGGCTGTATCCTTTCTTTTTCTCCTTCCACTATTTTGTAGTGAACCTTTACCGTATCACCTACCTTAAAGGCTTGGTAATCCTTTTTTGGAATATAAAGCTTTTCAACCTTTTCAAGCACGTTCATAGCTAAGACCTCCTTGTATGCTTAGGGTGAGAAATTATATCATAAATTGCCTTATAATAGAAAGTTTTAAAAGCAATGGACTATTCAGCACTTGACCTTATACCAGAGCCAGTTTTATTAGTGGGCGAAAATCTCCAGGTTTTGTTTGCAAACAGAAAAGCAAGAGAAGTATACGGTAGTGAAGCGGAAACCTGTTATGGGCTTTCTCACGGTTTTTCAAAACCATGTTATGAATACGAGGGACATCCATGCCCAGTCAAAAACATAAAGGAGCTTGGAGTAAAAAAGTCTGGCGTTGTGCATGTTCACAAAACGCAAGAGGGTGAAAGGTATTTTTATGTGGTAGCTGAATACTTTCCAGAGAGGGGTTTTTATGTTGAGCTTCATATAGACCTTTTTGACCTTATGGAAAATCTAAAGCTCAGTGGTCAGAGGACGGAACTTCTTCTTTCTTGGGGTCCCGTGGTCTTTTTCCAATGGAAAAGGGCAGAGGGCTGGCCTGTGGAGTTTGTCTCACCTAATGTGTCTGAGCTTTTGGGATATACCGCAGAGGACTTTATATCTGGAAGGATAAACTATTCAGACCTTATACATCCAGAAGACTTGGAAAGGGTAGCTCAAGAGGTAAAGTATCATACAGACAAGAAATCTTCCTTTTGGATACATCAAGACTATAGGCTTAGAAGAAAAGACGGAGAATACATATGGGTTCTTGACCATACCGTGCCATTATTTAACGAAAAGGGTGAGATAATTGGCTACTATGGATACTTGCTAAATATAACTGAAAAACATGAACAGGAAGAACTCTTCCATATTCTTGCAGAGTCAAACCCTCATGCGGTGCTGGTCTATGATTTTCAGCAAAACAGAGTTCTCTACGCAAACCACAGGGCAACAAAACTCTTTGGGCATAGCAGAGAAGAATTGTTAAACCTTGAAGACCCCATCAGCCTCATATTTTGGAAGGATAGAGAGAAGGCTTATGAAAATTTGAAGAAAAGGAAAGAAGGATACAGGGGCACTATCAGCTACAAGTTAAGAATTATTACCAAAAGTGGAAGGATAAAATGGGTTAACCTATCCTCAACTGTAGCCTATTTCAAGGGAAGAACTGTTTCTGTAATAACATTGGTAGACATATCAGAGGAAGTAAGAAGAGAGAGAATCCTTACCAAACTTGCCACAAGAGACCAGCTGACTGGCATATTTAACAGACGGGCAATTATCCACGATTTTGAACGTCTTTTATCTCAAGCAAAAAGATACCAGACGCCCTTTTCTCTGATAATCTTTGATATAGATAACTTCAAACGTGTAAACGATACCTACGGACACCTTATGGGAGATAAAGCCCTAAAGGAAATAGTTAAAGAGGTAAAAAAGGTTGTAAGGAAAAGTGATATCTTTGGAAGATGGGGCGGTGAGGAGTTTTTAGTGCTTCTTCCTAT
The DNA here is from genome assembly GCA_037926125.1 of Aquificaceae bacterium. Lineage (GTDB taxonomy): Bacteria > Aquificota > Aquificia > Aquificales > Aquificaceae > Pampinifervens. The sequence goes on along the minus strand of JAXSOP010000053.1, from coordinate 2,796 downwards.
GACTTCAGAACCTTACGCACCTGCGGAGAAGATAAGACAGACCATTGAAAACTATGAATTTTGTAAAAGTTTGAACATAACACTATCCCTGGGAGCAACCACCTATAGGGAGGGTGATAGTATAGACAGCATGATTTCAAGGGCGGATGAAGCCCTTTATCAGGCAAAACAGCAGGGGAAAAACAGAGTGGTAGTTATCTAAGAGATCTCTTCTTTTAGCTTCTCGTTCATTTCTTTGACTTTTTGCTTTAAAGACTCCTCATAGTCTCTTAGTTTTCTCTCAAGCTCTGGGTATTTTATGGAAAGTATTCTGATGGCAAGAAGTCCTGCGTTTGTGCCGTTGCCTATGCCTACAGTTGCTACAGGAATGCCTGCGGGCATCTGCACTATAGAGTAAAGGGAGTCCACACCGCTTAGATGTTTAGAAGGCACAGGGACGCCTATTACTGGTAGTGTGGTCATGCTGGCTGTCATGCCCGGAAGATGTGCAGAACCACCTGCACCTGCTATTATTACCTCTATGCCTCTTTCTCTTGCAGTTTTTGCATACTCATACATAGCTTCTGGTGTTCTGTGGGCGGATACAACCCTGACCTCGCAGGGAACTTCAAACTGCAGAAGGACTTCGTGAGCAGGCTTTAGCCATTCCCAGTCAGAAAGACTACCCATTATTATTCCTACCAAAGGATTTTTCATGCATATAATTTTATCCATGGGCATAGAGAACTTCATGAAGGAACTTCTTGATATGGAAGAAAGCCTCTGGCAGAGACGCATGAAGGTACTCTATCAGTATCAAAGAGTTCAGGAAATGAGAAAGAAGATATACGAGCTTGAAAAGGTATTTGAAAAAGAGGTGGGCATTGATATGGAAACTGCCCTATGCTTCTTGGAGGAATACGAGAGCAATCCTAAGAGTTTTGATAGGATCGGGGAAACTTTAGGAGAAGAGGTCTTTTATGCCATAGAAGCCCTTGCGGGCAGAATTAAACAGATAAGGGATATGAAGAAAGAAGTGGATGAAGTTGAAAAGGAAATCTTTGAGATAGATGGCGAGATAGACGATGCCTTTGAAAAACTCCAAGAATACAAAAGAAAAATCCAGGAAATGCTATGAAAAGACCCATAATGCTGATAGACCTTGACAGGTGTATAGGTTGTCTTTCTTGCGAGGTTGCTTGTAAACAGGAAAAGGGGCTTGAGAACTTCGGCATAAGACCTATGAAGGTCTTCAGAGTAGGAGGCATTAGCGAGAAGGAGGATGCCTTCTTTTTGCCTATGAACTGCTTTCATTGTGAACCTGCACCTTGCATTTACGCCTGCCCCACCTCAGCCATGAGAAAGAGAGAGGATGGTATAGTCTACGTGGAAGAGTTAAGATGCATAGGCTGTAAAGCTTGCATAATTGCCTGTCCTTATGGAGCTATAGCCTTTAATCCTGCAACTATGAAGGTAGAAAAGTGTGATTACTGCTACAAAAGAGTAGATGCTGGGCTTTTACCCTCTTGTGTGTCCAAGTGCGTCACCAACTGTCTTTACTTTGTGGAGATAGAGGATGTGCCAAAGGAAAGACATATGGCAAGAAGGATAGACTCAGAGCTATATAGAGAGCTTTTCCGTTGGAAATCAGAAGAAAAACCTCTTGAGGTCTAAAACAATCCCTAAAAACACACCAAGAGAAAGAAAAGGTCCGTATGGAAGTGCAAACTGAAGGCTTTTGTTTTTGACTATTATGGGTAGTGCATACAAAAGCCCAAACAAAGACCCCAAAAAGACCGCATATACAACACCCCAAAGACCAGTCACAGAACCTATAAAAGCCATAAGCTTTACATCTCCAAAGCCAAGACCTTCCATTTTTCTGAGCTTTGTGTAATAGAGATATATAAGGAGAAAGAAACCACCACCCATAAAGGCACCAAAGAAACTCTCCTTTAGGCTAAAGTCCTGTCTAAAAACCGACACCACAAGCCCAAAGGCAAGTCCACCAAGTGTGAAACTATCTGGAAGTACGAAGGTATCCCAGTCTATAAGACTTGCTACTAGAAGTATTGAGAAGAACACGAAAAAAATGAAACTCAAAAAAGGTTCTTCAAACCTTATCCTACAGAGAACCGCCAAGAAGCCAGTAAAGGCTTCCACCAGAGGATATCTAATGGATACCTTCCCACCGCAATGCCTACATCTGCCTTTGAGTATAAGGTAAGAGATTATGGGAATGTTGTCATACCATCTTATGCTTTGACCACAGTGAGGACAATGAGAGGGAGGAGAAACAATAGAAATACCTCTGGGCATTCTGTATATTAGCACGTTGTAAAAACTTCCCAGGCTTGCACCAAGCCAAAACAGAAAAACATATTCTACAAGTTGAAGCCAATTCACTCTGAATTAAAATTATAAGCTATGAAAAGATTGCTATATACACTCTGCCTTTTATTCTTGGCTTCCTGCCAACAAAAGCAGGCGGTATCAAATTCTGAGATAAAGGACATAGTGCCAAAACATGAATACGCCATGCTTATAGTGGAGAGCGAAAGCTGTATTTACTGCAAACAGCTAAGAAAAGACCTTCAGAGCCATGCCTTAGCTTCAGAGTTGGAGAACATGGATGTTTACAGCGTGCTTTATGAGAGCAACGCAAGGGTTAGATATGTCCTAAAGGGGCAGGAACATGTAAGCACCGAAGAGGAACTTGCAAAAGCACTAAAGGTCAACTCCTTCCCTCAGCTTTTCTTCTATGATAAGGAAGGTAATATAGTGCTTCATCTGCCGGGCTACCAGCCACCCAAAACC
>JAXSOP010000052.1:0-7767 GCA_037926125.1 Aquificaceae bacterium | reverse complement strand
TGGAAAATCGGTGTGCAACGAGCACCATGGTCTTGTCCTTGAACCTCTCAAACAGGTTGTTTAGAACCTCTTCTTCCTTCTTGGCATCAAGGGCAGAGGTGGCCTCGTCAAGCAAAAGAACCTCTGGAGACCTCAAGAAAAGCCTCGCAAGAGCGAGCCTTTGCCTTTCTCCACCTGATAGGCTCTTTGGACTTACCTGTTGGTCAAGGTCTTCTACGAAATCACAACCTGCAAGCCTTAGGGCTTCCCAAAGCTCTGTCTCGTCCCTGTCCTCTGCAATAAGGAGGTTTTCTCTAACCGTGCCGGGAAAGACAAAACTGTCTTGAGACAGGAACAAAAAGAGGTTTCTTAGCTCCTCTTTCTTTATATGTCTTAGCTCAAGCCCATCTACATCTATACTACCTTCGTATGAAACAAAACCTGCCAAAACACGCAAGAAGGTGCTTTTTCCAGAGCCCGTATCTCCCATTATGCCTATCTTTTCACCTCTATGAATAGAAAGGCTTATGTCTTTTAGAAGCTCCACACTTCCAAACTTTACTTTAAGTCCTTCTACGTGTATACCTTGCCTTAAGCTTTTAAGAGAAAGACTTCCTTCCTCTTCCTCCTTTAGGGTCAGGGCTTCTCTTATTCTTTGTAGCACGGGAAGAGAAGACCTAACTTCCATTACGCCCTTTTGAGTTTCCATCAGAGGGTTTTGTAAAAGGACTAGAGCGGTAATGTAAGATATGAAATCTCCTGGAGTTAAGCTACCTTCTACAATTCTGTATCCACCGTAGAGTATCACTAAGGCAACCGCAAAGTAGCCAAAGGTATAGTTAAAGACCGAATTCATGGCAAAGTATAACTCCGACTTGAAGCTTGACCTAAAGAGGAGGCTGTTGAGTTTTTGGAAAAGGCTCTCAAACATGGACTGAGCCTTAAAGCTCCTTATACTATCAAAACCCAAAAAGGAGCTAAAAAGCCTGTCTGTAACATTGGCATACCCCTCCTGAGCCCTTTTTATGTGTTTACCCCTTTTAGTGCCAAAATATCTAACCGCAAAGGCAAGAAGGGGAAGGAGAATAAGAAGGCTCAGGGTAAGAACCCGGTCTCTATAGAGAAGCACTCCAAAGAGAAAAAGCACCGTTATAGGCTCTCTTATGAGCTTTATGGCATAGGAGCCTATTAGGTTTCTGTAGAGGTTCATGTCCGATATAACCCTTGACGCAAACTCTCCTGCGGAGATGCCCATAAAGGCAGAGTAGTCCGCCCTCATAAGCCTCTCAAAGGCTTCAACCCTTAGCTTTTTCATCTCAAGCTCCGTGTATAGAGAGGAAAACAGCCTAACTGTAAAGTTCCCCAACTGGGAAAGAAGCACCAGACCCATCAGGGCTAAGACCATTTTTAATATCTGTTCACCTTCCTTTAGGAGAAAAACCTTGTCCACGAGGGATTTTATTAGAAGGCTTACCCCTGCGGTTCCACTGGCTTCAAGGATAGATCCAACAAGGCTAAGAAGTATAAAGTACCAATAGACCTTGAGACGCCCAATAGCCCACTTGATATTCTCCATATGAAAGACTATTTTATTAGAGAGCGATGGTAAGGTGGATCATAGGAATCATTTTGGCTTTCCTATTGATAGACCATATATGGGTTCACTATGGCGGACCATTGGCGGAAAAACTCAGAGGTGAGTATAGAGAAGAGCTGAAAAAGGGTACTATTGAGAAGAAGGAGGTTCCTCTACAACAATCCTACAGGAAAAGCATAATAGACGAAGCTTGGGAAAGGATAAAAAAGGTTCTGAAAAAGGGAGACACTTCAAAGAATAATTCCTAAAGGAGGTTTTGCATGGATTTTAAGTTCAACACCATAGAAGAAGCCCTTGAGGATATAGCTCAAGGCAAAATGGTTATAGTAGTGGATGACCCAGATAGGGAAAATGAAGGCGACTTAGTTATGGCCGCAGAGAAGGTAACACCAGAGGCTATAAACTTCATGGCAAAGTACGGAAGAGGTCTCATATGCCTGACGTTAACATCTCAAAGGTGCGAAGAGCTTGACCTATATCCCATGGCTGTAAGAAACACAGACCCAAAGGGCACTTATTTTTGCGTATCCATAGATGCTCACCCTAAGTTTGGCACTACCACAGGCATCTCTGCCTTTGACAGGGCTATGACTATAAGGCTTGCGGTAAGCCCAGATGCAAAACCATCGGACTTTATAAGACCGGGGCATGTGTTTCCTCTTAAGGCAAAGCCAGGAGGTGTTTTAGAAAGGGCGGGACATACAGAGGCGAGCGTAGACCTTGCAAGGCTCGCAGGTCTTTATCCTGCGGGTGTTATCTGCGAGATAATGAAAGAGGATGGCACGATGGCAAGACTGCCAGACCTTATGGAATTTGCCAAAAGGTTTGACCTAAAGATAATAACCATAGCAGACCTCATAAGATACAGGCTAAAGAGAGAAAGGCTCGTGATGCGTGAAGCGACCGCAAACCTACCCACAAGGTATGGCTTTTTCAAGATACATGCATACAAGCATATACTTACTGGAGAGGAGCAGGTCGCCCTTACTATGGGTGAATGGAAGGAGGAAGAGCCTGTTTTGGTAAGGGTTCATTCTGAATGTCTTACTGGAGATGTTTTTAAGTCTCTTAGGTGCGACTGCAGGGGACAGCTTGAAACCGCAATGGAAATAATAGCCCAAGAAGGCAAGGGAGTGCTTGTATACATAATGGGTCACGAGGGTAGAGGCATAGGTATTGTTAATAAGATAAAAGCATACAATCTTCAGGATATGGGCTACGATACAGTAGAAGCCAATGAGAAGGTGGGATACCCCGCAGACCTCAGAGACTACGGCATAGGGGTGCAAATACTCCTTGACCTTGGTGTAAGGAAGATGAGGCTTTTGACCAACAATCCCAGAAAGATAGTAGCCCTTGAAGGCTATGGTCTTGAAGTAGTAGAAAGAGTGCCACTCAAACTCCCAGCCTGCGAGCATAACCAGAGGTATTTGGAGGCAAAAAAGCTAAAGCTCGGGCATCTACTCTAAAGGAAGAAATACACTAAAGGTGCTTCCTACACCTTCTTTGCTTTGAACTTCTATTTTCCCGCCGTGAGATAAGGCTATATGCTTTACGATAGAAAGACCAAGACCAGTCCCGCCCAAGTTTCTTGACCTTGATGGGTCTACCCTGTAGAACCTTTCAAAGATAAAAGGGATATGCTCCTTAGGTATGCCCAAGCCAGTGTCTTGGACTTGCAGTTGTACGTGGGAATGGTTCTTCTTGGCTTTTACTTCAACTCTTCCTCCCTCCTTGTTGTATTTTATGGCGTTGTCCACAAGGTTTTTAAGAAGAAGAAAAAGTTTGTCCCAGTCTCCTTTAACCCTTAGTTCCTTATCTATGGAATTGATAAGGCTTATGTTTCTTTCTTTCGCTTGCGGTTCTAATAGGTCAAAGACCTCCTCAACTAAGAGCCTGAGGTCCACATCCTCCCTCTTTATCCTCTCCTCACCAGACTCCAACTTGGTAAGTATAAGAAGGTCTTCTACAAGCCTTCTCATATCTTCAACTCGCTTAAGAGCTTTTTCCAAAAATACTCTTTTCTCCTCTCTGTCTTCTTCTTCGTACAGGGTCTCTAAAAGGCTTTTAAGCACCGCTATGGGTGTTTTAAGTTCGTGAGACACGTTGGCAACAAACTCCCTTCTTGACCTTTCATACCTTCTTAGCTCCGTTATATCCGAAAAACGAACCACAGTAAGCTCACTTCCTGTAAAGGCATACAGGGTATACTCCCTCTCCCCATGGTTAAAATTACAAACCCTATCCTTTTTCTCTGAGAAGGCTTCCGCAAGACAGCTCACCACTGTAAGATTATTAACGCACTCATAGTAGGGTTTGCCCTCAAAATCTTCTTTCAATATTCTTCTTTTCAGGAGAAAGTCGTTGCCAAAGATTACTCTCCCTTCCTTGTCAATAAGCAGATAACCCTCACCTACATGACTTAGAAATTCCTTAAGAAGGCTCATGTGAGTAGAGAGTATTGACTATCTTGTCAATCCTTCCCTCAAGCTCTTGCTCTGTATCTGCGGTTACGTTTATGTGTCCCATCTTTCTTTTTTGCCTTTTATCCTTTCCATACCAGTAAAGCTTTGTTCCCTCAAGAGAGAGAATGCTTGATAGGTCTATATCCTCCAAGGAGAGTCCTAAGATGTTAACCATGCCTGAAGGCAGTTTAAGCCTTGTTGAGCCCAGTGGAAGACCACATATAGCCCTTAGTAAGTTTTCAAACTGAGAGGTGTAGCAAGCATCAAGACTGTAATGCCCCGTGTTGTGAGGTCTGGGTGCAAACTCGTTTATAAGGACCTTACCATCCCAAGTGTAGAAAAACTCAACTGCCAAAAGACCTACAAGGTCTAAATCCTCCATTAGAGACAAAACTATCTCCTCCGCCTCCTTTATGGAAAAGCTCCTCGTTTGGTTATAGAGTAAAATCCCTCCTTCGTGGTGGTTTACAGTAAGAGGATAGAGTTTGCTGTTGCCCTTTTTGTCCCTCACACCTATGAGAGAAAACTCAAAGCTAAAATCTACAAATCTCTCTATCAGAAACTCCTCTCCTTCAGAGTGATTTCTTAGGATATCCTCAGCGTCTTCTAAGTAGTAGACCCTATACTGTCCCTTTCCATCGTATCCTAGACTTTCTGACTTTACCACACAGGGAAGCCCAAAATCCCTTATCTTTTCCCTTAGCTCTGCCCAGCTTGCATTGGTAAAATCTGCAGTGGGGTAGCCTCTTCTTCTGTAAAATTCTTTTTCTCTTATCCTACTCCTTTTTGTCTCAAGAACGTTCAAAGAAGGTGTGGTAAGGTCATAAACCTTTTCTAAAACCTCTTTATTTATATGTTCAAACTCATAGGTTATAACATCACAAGTTTTTATAAACTCATCAACCCTTTCTGGCGGAAACCACCTATCCGCTATTTTGCTTGCAGGGGACTTGGGGTCAGGGTCAAGGACAAAAAACTCAAAGCCCAACTTCCTGCCTTCAAGGATGGTCATCCAGCCAAGCTGTCCACCACCAAGAATGCCCACACGCATAAGAAAATTTTACTTCCTTAGGAGGCTAAAAAGAAGGGTAAGAAAGATAGAAAAAAGCACACTCAGTATAATGGAAGTAGCAAGAGGGAAGTAAAAGGTAAAGTTATCCCTCTTTATCACGATATCCCCTGGAAGTCTTCCAAGCCCGAGGGGAAGTTTTTCAAAGAAGGTAAGCAAGAATCCAAGCACCACAAGGACAACTCCCATGAGCATAAGAACCTTGCCCACCTCGCTCATGCGGTAAGCCTCCTTTTCCTAAACATTATGAAGGCTATAACTTCCGCAACAGCCCTGTAGAACTTTGGAGGTATTTCCTCTCCCACCTCCACCACAGGATACATGGCTCTTGCAAGCTCCTCTTTTCTTATAACTGGCACGCCACTTTCATTAGCTATGCTAACTATCCTTTCTGCAATAGCTCCCTTTCCCTTCGCTAAAACCTTGGGTGCTTTGTCTCCTTCCTCTGGACTGTATCTTATGGCTATGGCTATGTGTGTGGGGTTTGTGATAACCACGCTCGCCTTTGGAACCTCTCTCATCATCCTGCCTCTGGCAAGCTGTCTCATACGCCTTTTTATGGCAGATTTTATCTGAGGGTTTCCTTCTTGCTGTTTGTATTCTTCCTTTATCTCTTCCTTACTCATCCTTATTCTTCTTTCGTAATCCCACCTTTTGTAAGCATAATCAAGCAGGGCGATAAGAATTGCAAAAACGCTAAGCACTAAGATTAGCTTAAAGGTGAGCAGTAAGGCATAAAGTAAAAAGCCCGAGGTATCCTGAGAGGATGCGCCGAGAAGGTTATACAAATCGCCCTTAAGTATGAAGTAGGAAATTACCATAAAAAGGGACACTTTTAGTATGTTTTTAAAAAGGTCAAAGGCGGTGTTAAGGGAAAAAATCCTTTTTAGACCTTCAAAGGGGTTTAGCCTTTCCCACTTAAACTGGAGTGGCCTTAGAGTAAATATAAAGCCAAACTGGCCCACATGAGCAAGCACCACAGTAAGCAATGTAACAAGAAAAAGGGGCAACAACATTCTTGGAAAGCGTTCGCTTGCGTACTCAACCGCAGAAGATAGGCTCATAGAAGGGTTCTCCACTATAAACTGCATAAAGCCTGTGACCTCATAAAAGAGATAAGCACCCACAAAAAATAGAATAATAGAAGCTAAAAACACCGTTAGAGAAGACGCAAGTTCTGGGCTTTTCGCTACATTTCCCTCTTCCCTTAATTTCTTACGCCTATATGGCGTTGCCTTTTCTGTCCTATTTTCTTGAGCCATTACTGTCCACCTATAAGGGCTACAAACTTAATTATATACTCTCTTACGTGGGAAGAATAAGCAAGGAAAATCACGGGGAAAGACAAAAGTAGAACCACAAAACCTATAAAAACCTGTATAGGCAATCCCACTATGAAAACATTTATCTGAGGTATGAATCTGTTTATGAGAGCAAGTACAAGGTTAAAAAAGAGCATAACCATTATGATTGGAAGTGCAACCTTAAAAGCCAAAAGGAAGCTCTCGTAGAAAAAGCCCAGAAAGACCTCAGGGTTTATCCCATATAAGTCAAAGCCTCCCGGTGGAACACTCTGAAAACTCCTGCTCATAGAAAGCAGAACAATCTCAACACCACCAATAGCAAGGAAAAACATGGTTGCCAAAAGGGACAAGAAAAAGGCAAAGACTGTGCTTTGAGGCTGTTGGGGGTTAAAAACAGTGGCAAGACCAAGACCCATATTAAGGCTTATAAGCTCACCTGCAATCTGCATAGCATCAAAAATAAGCCTAAGCATCAACCCTGCAGTAAAGCCAAAGAGGACCTCCTTTAGACATGCAAGGAAAAAGTGTGCGGTTGTAGGGAACTCAACAGGCTTTATATTTGAATAGAGAAATAGGGCAAAGCCTATGGCGGTTGCCAAGAAAACCTTAAAGGTGTTAGGCATAAATTCCTTACCAAACAGGGGCACTAAAAGTAGAAAGCTAACCACCCTCAGATATACAAGAAATAGGGTAAGAAGTGCATTTATATCAAGGGTCATCTTAGCCAAGTAGGCATATTTATGATTAGCTCTTTTGTATAGTCAAGAAGTTTATTTAGCATCCACGCACCTAACACCAATACGGTTATGTATGCAGCTATTATCTTCGGTATGTAGCTTAGGGTCATCTCTTGTATCTGCGTGGCGGACTGTAGGATGCTTATTATCAAACCCACTAAAAAGGTGGCAAGAAGCACTGGTGCGGACAGCATAAGAGCCATCTCAAGAGCCTTTTGTCCAAAGGATATAACCATATCTGGGCTCATTGGTAGCTCCTTACAAGGGATAATACCACAAGCTCCCAACCATTAGCAAGCACAAAGAGCATTATCTTGAAGGGTAGGGATATTATCTGAGGCGGTATCATAAGAATACCCATGGATATTAGGATAGAGGCAACCACAAGGTCTATGATGAGAAAAGGAAGATAAAGCAAAAAGACTATCTGAAAGGCTGTGGTTATTTCGCTTACCATGAAAGCAGGTATAAGAACGCTCAGAGGGACATCTTGAGGGCTTTTTATATTCTCCTTCTCTTCCTTTGATAGACCCGATATATCAAGAAAGACCTTTAGGCTTTCTTTTTTGGTGTTTTTTGCCATAAATTCTTTCATGATGGAAGAGGTTCTATCAAA
>JAXSOP010000051.1:0-7957 GCA_037926125.1 Aquificaceae bacterium | reverse complement strand
CAAGGAAAAGCTGAATTTGGAAATATTTATCCCAATGCAACTAAGTATACAACTCATCCAATTAAAACTTCAAGGATTGGCTCTATTTTGTTTTCTGTTAGAGCACCAGTAGGAGATGTAAATATAGCAGACAGGGAATATTGCATCGGAAGAGGTTTAGCTTGTATAGAGCTTAGGGAAGGTGAAAACGAATTCCTTTTCTACTATTTTAACTTTGCGAAGGAAAAAATTGAAAAGCTTGGGACAGGTTCTACATTTAAAGCAATATCAAAATCAGAGCTTCAGTCCCTCCCTGTTCCCCTCCCACCCCTTGAAGAGCAAAAAGCCATAGGGGAAGTCCTAAGAGCCATAGACGAGAAACTTCAAAAAGAGGAAGAGTATAAGAAAGCACTTCAGAACCTATTTAAGAGCCTACTTCACCACCTCATGAGCGGTAAGATAAGAGTGAGGAGAACAACAAACTAACTGACTTTTAAGCATATATAAACACAAAGCTATATATTCTGCTATGCTGTAGTGCTATTAGTTGGATAGGCAAATGTATACATACCAAATTAATAATTCTTTTTTGGAGATATAGCCTCTCCAAGCCTTTCAAGGTAATCCCTTATACCCTCTTCTAAGCTATACAAAGGCTCGTAGCCTAAAAACTCCCTTGTTCTTGAAAGGTCTGCCTGAGTGAAGTTTTGATAAAATTCGTAAGGGCAGTCAAAGTATTCAACTTCGTAATTGGTCCCAAGGTATCTGTTGAGTATGTCCACTATCTCATTAAAACTTCTTGGCACGCCAGTGGCCACATTAAACACGCCAGAAACATTCCCTTCAAAAGCCAAAAGGTTTGCCCTTATTACGTCTTCTATATAGACAAAGTCCCTCCTTTGCTCTCCCCACTTGAAAAGTCTTGGACGCTTGCCCTCTTTCATCTGTCCGTATAGCTGGTATATCATGCTTGCGGTCTTGCCCTTGTAGTGTTCTCCAGGTCCGTAGACATTAAAGTATCTAAGACCCACCACCTGAATTTCTGGATGCTCCTCCACAAAGTTCATGGCTATCCTGTCCATGATTAGCTTAGAAAAGCCGTATATGTTTTCCGGCTTAAGCCCTTCTTCTTCTTTCATAGGAGGCTTGCTATTTCCATATACACCTGCGGATGAAGCGTAAATTAGCTTAGACTTCCAATGAAGACAAGCATCAAGAATATACCTTAGACTATCTGTGTTTACCTCCATCATCCTTCTTTGGTCCTGCACGGTTGTGTCAGTGATGGCACCTTGATGGAAGACCACATCAAATTGGAAGTTTACCTTTAGCCACTCCCAAAGCTCCCTTCTTGAGAGATCTCCCGTTATAACCTCGCCACCAAAGCCTATAAGGTTTTTAAAGTGCCCTGAGGAAAAGTCATCAAGGACATAAACCTTTGAGTTGGTATATTTTTTCTCCAAGGCTTTAGCTAAGTTTGAGCCAATAAAACCTGCACCACCTGTAACCAAAAACTTCATTTTTTCTTTCCTTTCTTTCTCTGTGGTTGTTGTGGCTTACCTTTAAAAGTTAGCTTCTTTATTATGTAAGTCTGCCCAAGGTTGAAAATATTGTTAAGCGTCCAGTATAGGACAAGGCCTGCAGGAAAGCTGGCAAAAAGAAAGGTAAAGACCACAGAGGTTATTATCATTATGTAGTTTTGTGATTTTTCTGGGCTTGGGCTGATAAACTGCTGGGCTATCATAGTAGCACCCATAAGAATGGGCAGAATGTAATAAGGGTCTTTCTCTGCAAGGCTTGGAGCCCAAAGGAAGCTTGCAAGCTGGAGGTCTGTTGTTATGGTAAGAACCTTATAGAGAGCAAAAAAGACAGGTATTTGAAGAAGAATAGGAAGGCATCCTGACATAGGGTTAAAGCCCACTTCACTGTATAGCTTCATCATCTCTTCTTGAAATTTTGCAGGGTCGTTTTTGTATTTTTCTTTTAACTCCTGCATCTTAGGTGCAAGCTCCGCCATCTTACCCATGGCTACGGTGCTTTTGTAGGTAAGGGGGAACATTAAAAGTCTTACTATCAAGGTTAATGCAAATATGGAAAAGACCCACGAATGAAGATGCTCGTATATCAAATACATAAACACAAAGAGAGGCTTGACGATTAGCCTTAGAGTGCCAAAGTCTATAACATCGGAAAGACCTATCCCCTTTAGTCTTGAATACTCCTTTGCACCAGCGTAGAAGATGAGTTTATCCTTGGCATTGACTAAGGTTATAGTTTCTCGTTCCTGCAGTCTATAAACCGCAACCGAATTTATGTTCCCAGCAAAGCCCTTAAAGTAATACCTGCTCTCTTCTCCTGCAAACTTTATTTCTCCTGTTACAAGTTCTCTACCTTCTACCTTGTTGGGGTCAAGCCTTTCTACCCTATCACCTATTTTAAACACAGGACCAGAATGGGTAAAGAAGTCATCCTCCCTTACACGCATGCCTGCGTTTACAAAAAGAGGAGGTAGCCCCTTGCTTTCCAGCTTAAGGGTAAAATAATCACCTTTGTATTCAATAATCTTTATAACTTCAAGGCTCTCTGTTCTTAGTGTGGCAATTATTCTGTTGCCTTGTGTTGATATTTCATAGGGATAAAAGTTCAAGATGAGGTCAATCTCAGGCGCGCCAGTAAAGACCTCAAGAGGGTACAAATGTAGTTTCTTTTCTTCTTCAGTTATTAGGTCCTTTTTGTACCTCTTGTCCACAAGACTTAAAACACGGGCACCCTCCTCAGAAAGGGTAAGGGTAAACTTTTCAAAGTCAAAGGTTTTAAGAGCCTGAGGTCTCTGGGCTTCTCTCTTTGTGCCAAGGAGAAGAGATGGAACATTTTGTGGCTTTTCTTCTACCTTTTCCTGAGGTTGTGGTTCAGGCTGAGGGGCAAAAAAGATAAGATAAGCCTGATAGCCGAAGAGAAAAAGGGTCATAACCACAAAGATTATGAGAAGTCCTCTCAGGTCAAGGTCCTTCCTTTCCATCAGGGGTAGTCCACTCCGCCTTTAGAGAAGGGGTTGCACCTTAAGACCCTCCACATGGCTTTTAGCATTCCCTTTAGGACCCCATGCTTTTCCACCGCCATTATGGCATAGTGGGAACACGTAGGGTAATACCTACAGCTTGGAGGGTAAAGGGGTGAAATAAACACTTGCCAAAATCTTAAAAACCCAACAAATACCTTCTTCAAGGTGTCAACCTTTTTCTTCCCTTTTGCCTTCTTCTCTTAATAATAGCCCTTCCGCTTTTGGTTTCCATCCTGGCAAGAAAACCGCTCTTGCGTTTACGCTTTAGGTTTGAAATACGAGTTATGTTTCTCTGCGTTGCCATGTCAAGCCTCCAATATTATAAGGGGGAAGCACCCCCATTACTTTACGAAAAGTAGTATTATAGCAATAAGTAGTGCATAGAGAGCGAGTGTTTCTATAAATGCCAAACCTATGAACATAATGGTCTGAAGCCTTCCGCCAACTGTTGGGTTTCTTGCTACTCCTTCCTGAGTCCCCCTAATGGCATGGCCCATACCAACACCCGTTCCAAGAGCTGCAAGACCTATGGCAAGACCTGCACCAAGGAACATAAGTCCCTGCTTTAGGGTCTCTCCCTGTCCGGGCTCAGCTGCTATAGCCAGTGCAGGGACAAGCAGTGTTAGAGCTGTCATGAGTTTGGTTTTCATAGTTCAACCTCCTTTGATTTATTTTCAGTGTTCTTCATGGGATACCGCACCCGTAAGGTAAACAACAGACAATATCATGAATATGTAAGACTGTATAAAAACCGCAAGGAACTTTATAGCTATTATAAAGAGCAAAAACACAGGAGAAATGGCCATAGTAAAGGGGTTCTGAACCACAAGCCCAACAAGAACCACGAGAAGCATAGCACCACCCTTCATATTGGCAAAAAGCCTTAGGGTGAGAGTTATGGGTCTGGCAAGATGAGAAATTACCTCTATCAGGAAGAAAACAGGTGCAAGGTATGGGTTTGGACCTGCGAAGTGCTTAAGGTATCCCACACCATGCAGTCTAAAGCCTTCTATGTTGTATAGAAAGAAGACTATTAGAGCTAACGCTAAGTTCGTGTTCACATTGCCCGTTGGGGCTTCAAGCCCAGGAACCATACCAAGGAGGTTAGAAAAGAACACAAAGAGCCCTATGCTCGCTACAAGGGGAACATATCTAAGACCCTCATGTCCCATGTTTTCAAGAACCATACCCCTAACAAATCGCACATAGCCTTCCCAAAAAGCCTGAAACTTTGCGGGTTTGGTAGAGGGTTGTCCAGCCACCAGCACAAGACCTATAGAGATAACCATTGCCAGCACGCCTAAGTATACGTGGCTTAGATTTAACTCTTGCATGGTATGAAGATTATACCATAAAATTGCATGCATGCATAACAAAAGCCCTGAAGACAGCCTAAGGGAGCTGAGCACTGCGTTGGAGGGTTTAAAGGAAGATGAGGTAAGACGCAGGCTTGCCTCTTACGGTTATAACCTGCTTAAGGAAGAGAAAGAGAGCAAGCTAAGAGTCTTTATGAGGCAGTTTACAAGCCCCTTTGTGCTTATACTCTTGACCGCAGGCTTTGTAGCGCTTTTCCTTGGAGACCCTAAGGATGCACTTGTTGTCTATGGAATCTTGCTTGTAAACGGACTTTTAGGCTTTTATCAGGAGCTAAGGGCTATAGCCTCCATTGAAGCCCTCAAATCTCTCACCGCTCTTAAGGTCAAGGTCATAAGAGATAGTGTAGAGAGGGAAATAGACAGCAAGGAACTCGTACCCGGAGACATTGTTTTACTTGGTGAAGGAGATGTGGTTCCTGCGGATATTAGGCTTGTAGAAAGTGCAGGGCTTACAGTGGATGAGGCAATGCTCACTGGCGAGTCCTTACCTGTGGAAAAGGACGCAAGCGTTGTATTGCCAGAGGATACACCACTGCACGCTCGTAGCAACTGTCTATATAAGGGTACTACTGTGGTGAGGGGTAAAGCCCTTGGTATGATCTTTGCTACGGGCAGAAACACAGAACTTGGAAAGATAGCTCAAAGGGTGCAGGAGAAGTCTCCGGAAAGCCCTCTAACAAAAGCCCTTGGTAGCTTTGGAAGAAAGTGGATACTCATTTTGGTTGTTCTCCTCTCTTTATTGGTGGCTGTGGGAATCCTTCAGGAAAGAGACCCAAAGGCTATAGTCTTCTTTGCCATAGCACAGCTCGTTTCTGCAGTTCCTGAAGGGCTTCCCATAGTGGTTACCATAGCCCTTGTGGTGGGTGCAGTGAGACTATCAAGAGAAAAAGTACTTGTTAAGTACTTACCAGCAGTAGAAACCTTGGGAAGTGCCACATACATATGTTCTGACAAAACAGGCACAATAACACTTGGTAGGCTAAAGGTTAGCCAATATGAAGCCCATGATAAAAAAAGACTATTTCTGTGCTCAGCTTTATGCAATGATGCGGACGGTATGAAGGGGGATCCCATTGAAGTGGCTCTCCTGCAATGGCTGGAAGAAGAGAGGGTAAACTGGGAAATCCTTAGAAAAGCCTACGAAAGACTGTGGGAGCATCCTTTTGATACAAAGAGGAGGCTTATGGCCGTGGTGGTTTCCGATGGGTCTGGCGGTTTTGACTTTTATGTGAAGGGTGCGCTGGAAAGTCTTGCCAGTATGTGCAGGGAAGAATGCCCCAAAGAAGTTTGGGAAATACATGACAGAATGGCTCAGGAGGGCTTGAGGGTCTTAGCCTTTGGATATGTAAAGTTAGAGAAAATTCCAGAATATGTGGATGAGGTAAGGATAAAAATAGTAGGACTTGTTGGCTTTATGGACCCTCCAAAGGAGGGAGTAAAAGAAGCGGTAGAGACCGCAAAGAAGGCAGGCATAAGGGTGATAATGATAACGGGAGACAACCTCCTAACCGCAAAAGCTATAGGGAAGATGGTGGGAATATACCAAAACAGAGATATAGCTATAGAGGGCAAGGAAATGAAAAAGTATAGTGATGATGAGCTATATAATATGCTTAAAAGGGTAAGCGTAGTTGCAAGGGCTACGCCAGAAGATAAATACAGAATAGTAAAAGTTCTGCAGTCAAAGGGTGAGATAGTTGCAGTGACTGGAGACGGGGCAAACGACGCACCAGCTTTAAGAGTGGCAGACCTTGGTATAGCCATGGGCTCTGGCTCTCAAGCGGCAAAGGACGCTGCCAAGATGGTAATCGTAGACAACAATCTTGCCATAATAGTCAACGCCATAAAAAGAGGTAGGCTCATAGCCAAAAACATCTCAAAGGTTATAAGGTATCTTCTGTCCGCAAACTCCTTTCAGATACTCTACAATTCCCTCGCTATAATGAAGGGCTTACCACTGCCCTTATATCCTACCCAGATACTGTGGATAAATGTGGTAACAGACGGAATACAAGACAAGGCTTACCCCTTCACCAAATACGAAGGAGATCCTATGAAAGAAAAACCAAAGAATCCTATAAAGGTTTTTATGGGCAGAGGACAACTCTTTACTCTGCTTTACAACGGGCTCTTGATGGCTATTACGCACTATATGCTTTTTGTCTATCTTCTAAAAACTTACTCCTATGAAATTGCACTCACCATTAGCTTTACCTCCGCAGTAGCAAGCCAGTGGGCGGTAGGCGTGCAAGAGGTGAGCGAAAGACCCTTTCTTAGAAACCCCGTAGAACACATAAAACTGAACCCATACGTTTATCTTGGTATATTCATAGGTGCCCTGCTTCAGCTCTCTGCCATAACCCTTCTTGCAGATTACTTCCATGCGGTGAGACTATTGCTCGAGCATATACTCTATGTAGTCTTTCTTCCAATCCTTACCTTCTTTGGAATAGAGCTTAGGAAATGGTTTGTTTATCTTAGGAGATAGTCCACAATAAGATTAACAGGAATCCTCTCGAGAGTATAAAAACCGTAAGGTTTTTCAACTTCTGGAATCTTTATACAATCACACTCCATGGAGTGCCAGCGGTTAATTAAAAGTTGAACCTCTATATCCTTGAGTTTATTGCGTATGTCTTGGGCTTCTTGCAAAGACAGAGGCTCTTCGTTGGCAACTGCAAAAACTGTAGTCTTTTCCCTTAGTATGTTAGCCAAGTTTTGAAGTTTTTCCCTTCTCTCCTCTATGAGCTTTGGTAAGTTGTCTTCTCTTCCCATAAACCTCTCTACCTTGTATCTCTCCTTTGCCACTTGTCTTAAAAAGTCAAACCAGCCCTTTACCATATGAAGAGTTTCAAAAAGCCTTAGCATCTGACCGGTGGGTGCGGAGTCCACCACCACATAAGGAAACTCCTGGCAGTAATCTAATATTTTGTCAAGAACCGCAGTTTCTTGAGCGGTAGGAGAATGTCTTATATATTTGGCATACTCTCTTATTCCATACCTTACGGTAGGCAAAAGTTCAGTAAGAGTAGACAAAACCTTTTCCGCATAGTTTTCAA
Organism: Aquificaceae bacterium; assembly: GCA_037926125.1. GTDB lineage: Bacteria > Aquificota > Aquificia > Aquificales > Aquificaceae > Pampinifervens. The sequence continues at coordinate 482 of JAXSOP010000051.1, read as the reverse complement.
CAAGGGCTTCCGCTCTCATTTCAATGGCAAATAGCTGGTCTTTTAGCCTTTTTATCTGGTCGCCTACCTCTACCAGAAAAATGCCAGAAAGAGAATGAGCCGGGTCTATGGAGACCAAGAGGGTATTTTCTCTCTTTGAGAGCTCAAGGGCGACTGCACAAGAAAGCGTGCTTTTCCCCACGCCACCTTTACCACCAAAGAATACAAGCCTCTTTAACAGCACGGCAGGAAGTCCAAACCTCCCCTTTCAAGTCCTAAGCTCTTATGCCATATATGAAACTCATGAAGCGTTAAAGGATACAGGTCAAGCACATAAACACCAAGAGGATTATCAAAACCAAAGTAGTCCAAGAAAACAGAGAGCAAAAGAAAGTCCCTCACATGAGACTGAGAGAACTCCACAGGCTTTTTAAAGTGAAGCTCTATAAAACCCCTGAAAATTTCCTTCACTTTAGACTAAGCACCCACTTAGCCAAGTCTTT
>JAXSOP010000050.1:0-8178 GCA_037926125.1 Aquificaceae bacterium | reverse complement strand
TATTACACCCTTCACGTTTGAGTCATCCGCTATATTTTCAAGGGCATCTGCAAAGGTAGTGCAAGATATTACATCTCCACCCAGAGCAAGAGCCATATAAACACCCCATCCTCTGCGTTTAAACATCTCCGCAGTAGTAGTGGTAAGACCTCCAGACTTGGAAAGTATTACAAGTCCTCCTTTCTCGTAGGCTATAGATGGATTCTTACCCCCTATGGCACCTATCCTTGCTGGAATCCAAGGCATCATACAACCCAAGGAGGTGGGACCCACTATTATTACTCCTCTTTCCTTCGCATAGTGGTAAAAGTAGACCGTATCTCTTATTGGCACATGCTCTGTGATTATGAATATGACCTTTATACCTGCATCTACAAGCTCTATAACCGCATCCTTTACAGAGGCTGGTGGCACATAAACTATGCCTGTGTTTATCTCTGGATGTTTCTGCAGGGCTTCTTTGACCGTATTGTAGACAGGCTTGCCAGCAACTTCTGAGCCACCCTTTCCTGGAGTGACGCCTGCCACTATAAAACCCGGATAGAGGGCTTCAGACTCTGCCACAACCTGAGAGGCTTCCCTTCCTGTTATTCCCATTACTATTATTCGTGTCTTATCGTTCAAGTATATCGTTCCCACATTCCAGTTTTTCTCCATTTTTTTACCTCCGAAGCCTATATGGCTTATGATTATATTACAAATTTTTCCCTGGAGGAAAAGTAAAGAGGTTTTTGGCTTTTTGGCTTTTTACCTTTATCATGCTCTTAGGATGTGGAAGGTCTGATTCTACTTCCTTTCAAGAGCCAACACCTGGAATATCCACTATACTTGTGCCTCTATACTCCCACCCTGCGGACGTAAACTAAAGAGAGGATCATCAGAGATTAGCTCAGTTGAGAAGCCAAGAAGAGATAATAGTGATAATAAACCCTGATAACTGTCCAGGTGCTACGAAAGACCAAGAGTTTGAAAACATTATAAACATATACAAATCATCTGGCAAAAGGGTGTTGGGGTATGTGAAGACTAACCACGCTCGCAGGGACCAGCAAGAGGTTATAGCGGATATAGAAAGGTATTTGGACTTCTATTCTCAGATAGAAGGCTTTTTCCTTGATGAGGTAAGCAACAAGCTTAGAGATTTTTAATACTACAGACAATATACACTTATGTGAAAGGACGCGGAGACTTTATGGTGGTAATAAACCCTGGTGCAAAGGTGTATCAGGAATATTACAGTGTGGCGGACAAGGTAGTAACCTTTGACGAGAGGTTAACTTTCCTATATGACAGATATGGTCTAACGAGGGCAAACAAGAAGGACTGCTTTCTTATGTATGGTGTAAAGGATACATGACAAGCAAAAGAGGTCTTGTCATACCTAACATCTCGTGGCATCACTTGTGTTTACCCAGTGGATGAAAACCCACCTTCATTGTTTAAACTTAGTCTTAACATAAATGTTCTGTTAGAATAAAACTCTATGAAATTGCTCTTTCTTCTACTTTTGCCTTACCTCTCCTTTGCCTTCTACCACTGCTTTTTTGATGCAGGCAAGAGGTATGGGGTTGACCCAGTGCTTTTAATATCCGTAGCAAAGGTAGAGAGCAATTTCAATACAAGGGCTGTAAACATCAACAGAAATGGCACGAAAGATTACGGTATTATGCAGATAAATTCTTCTTGGCTTGAAAGGTATAGAATTCCTAAGGACTGGCTTTTTGAACCTTGCTACAACATACACTTTGGTGCTATGGTGCTTAGAAGGTGCATGGACCAATACAAAAACATAAGCCTTTCAGTGGACTGCTACAACAAGGGAGGCAAAGCAAAAGGTCATGGTGCTTATGTGGAGAGCGTCTTTAGAAATTACAAAAGATACTACACTATGCTAAAATAGATAAGATGAAAAGGAATTTTGTTGACCTTTGGGAGATAAACCCTGAGGAAGGATGGAGTATACTCCAAGATACCTTGGGCATAAAGAAGGGTCTTGACAGGAAAAAGTATCTGGAAGGCAAAAATATAGCCCTATACTTTACAAAACCCTCTACAAGAACCCGTGTATCTTTTGAGGTAGCTATAGCTCAACTTGGTGGTAATACAATATTTCTGCAAGAGGAAAGCCTGCAGGTCTCAAGGGGTGAAGACCTAAAGGATACTGCAAGAACCCTTTCAAGATATGTGGATGGGATAGTTATAAGAACAGACTCCCACAAAAAGTTAGAGGAGTTTGCCAAATACTCAGATATATCCGTGATAAACGCTCTTACGGATATGGCACATCCGTGCCAGATATTGAGCGATATTTTCACCCTTTACGAAGTCTTTGGAGAAGATTTGCAAAATATAAAGATAGCTTATGTGGGAGATGGAAACAACGTATGCAATACATGGCTTGTGGGTGCAGGGCTTTTTGGTCTTAAGCTAATTGTGGCAACTCCAGAGGGTTATGAGCCAAGCAGTCTATACTACCAAGCTGGTGAAGACCTATGCAAGATAACTGGCGGTAGCATATACCTAACTACAAACCCTGTGGAGGCGGTAAAGGATGCTCATGTAGTATACACAGATGTGTGGGTTAGCATGAACCAAGATAGGAAAGAGGAAAAGCTACAAGCCCTAAGACCCTATCAGGTAAACAAGGAATTGCTTTCATACGCAAAGCCCGAGGTTAAAGTTATGCACTGTCTTCCCGCAAAGAAGGGAGAAGAGATAACAGAAGATGTTTTTGAGTCCCATGCGCACTTTATATTTACACAGGCGGAAAACAGACTCCACACTCAAAAGGCACTGCTTAAGTTTTTGTTTTCTAACTCTAATTGAGGATTTCCCTCTTTAATGTAAGAAGTAGCTGGAATAGGCGAGCGGAGTGGTCTTTAATCTTTTTTATTATTTCCATATCCTCTGGTTTTGGATTTTGAGTATCTATCTTGCTGGCTATCTCGTGAAAATCACAATGAAGTTTCTCTACTTCATGTAGCAGTTCCTTAATCTTATCTTCGTATGCTTCCATATGAGGATAGACCTCTTGGTAAAACTTTTTCCCAAAGGAACACTCTCTACATGTCTTATGTTCAAAGGGTTGGCGGTTTTCTATCACCCGTTCCAGTTTGGAAATATATATGGCATGCTGAGAAATATATATGTCTAAGTCCCTTAATAAACTTAATAGACCAACCATAAGCACAAACCTCCATGTTGTCTCAATAAATTTTACTCCACGGTAACAGTCTTTGCGAGGTTTCGTGGCTGATCTACGTCAAGACCAAGATAGTCCGCTATGTAGTAGGCAAAGAGCTGTAGTGGAATAATTGTCAGGAAAGGCGTAAGGTCTTCTTCTATTTGTGGCACTTCAAGGAGGTCCTGAGAAAGGTCTTTTAGCTTTTTGTCTTTTCTAAAGCCGACACCTATTACTTTTCCTTTCCTTGCGAGCACTTCCTCTATGTTGGATAAGATTTTCTCGTAAACTCTATCCATTGGTGCTATTGCTATAACGGGCATACGCTCATCTATGAGGGCTATTGGTCCGTGTTTCATTTCTCCTGCAGTGTAGCCCTCAGCGTGTATGTAAGATATTTCCTTGAGCTTTAATGCACCTTCAAGGGCTATTGGGTAGCTCAGATACCTGCCAAGATATATAGCGTTTTTGAATTCCGCATACTTTAGGGCTATTTCCTTTACCTTTTCAGCCTCTGATAGGACTTCTTCTGCAAGATGGGGAACCTTGAGAAGTTTTTCCATAAGTTTCTCCCTTTCCTCTGAGTAGCTGACCGCAAGGGCATAGAGAACCGCAAGCTGTGCAGTAAAAGTCTTTGTTGCAGCAACACCAATTTCTGGTCCTGCGTGCGTGTAGAGGCTATAATCAGACTCTCTGTCTAAGGCACTACCTATTACGTTTACTATGGAGACAAGCGTTGCTCCCCTTTCTTTCATAGCAAGAGAGGCAAACCTTGTATCTGCGGTTTCACCAGATTGAGATATGGCTATTATTAGGTCTCCCTCTCCTACTGGGCTGTCTGAATATCTAAGCTCTGAGGCGTATACAAGCTCCACCGGGATTTTTGCATACTTTTCTATCCAATATTTTCCTACAAGACCTGCATGGTAGGAAGTTCCGCAAGCGACCACCAATACCCTGCGAAAGTCTGTTAGGTTTATTGGTATATCATAGCTTCTTGATATGTAGCCTCTTATGGTATCTCCTAGGGTTCTTGGCTGTTCAAATATCTCCTTCAGCATGAAGTGCTTAAAGCCACCCTTTTCCGCAGAGAGTGTATCCCATGGGACATGCATTATTTCTTTGGTAAGCAAATTACCTTCGAAGTCGTATATAAAAAAACCATCAGGTCTTAGGTCTACTATCTCTCCATCGTTGAGGGGTATCACATCCCTTGTAAAAGGCAATAGGGCTGGTATGTCAGAGGCTATGAAGTTTTCTCCCTTGCCTATACCTATCACGAGGGGACTTCCGTATCTCACCGCTAATATTCTGTTTGGTTCTTTCGTAGTTATAACTGCAAAAGCGTAAGCCCCTCTTAGCTTTTTTATAGCCTTGAGGACAGCCTTAAGGAGGTCTCCCTCGTAGTTAAGGGAAATAAGGTGGGCTATAGCTTCTGTGTCTGTCTGCGTTTTGTATTCTATTCCTTGTCTTTGAAGCTCTTCCTTTAGCTCTCTGTAGTTTTCTATAATACCGTTATGAACCACTGCGAATTCACCCTTATTGTCTATATGAGGGTGGGCGTTTAGCTCACAAACCTCTCCGTGAGTTGCCCATCTTGTATGTCCTATGCCTGCGGTAGCCTTTAGCTCCTTTCCCCATAGGCTTCTTATAAGCTCCCTTATCTTGCCTACCTTTTTCTCCACATAGAGCTTTCCGTTCTCTATAAGGGCAACACCAGCAGAATCGTAACCTCTATATTCAAGCCTTTCAAGACCTTGCAGTAAAACCAGAAGGGCAGGGTTTGTTCCTGTATAGCCTACTATTCCACACATGCCTAAAATTATAAGGCTATGGAAGAGGTTATAGTAATAGGTGGGGGTCTTGCGGGTTCAGAGGCAAGCTACAGACTGGCAAACATGGGAATTAGGGTATTGCTATACGAGATGAGACCAAGTCAACATACTCCAGCCCACAGGACCGATAAATTTGCTGAGCTTGTATGCAGTAATACCTTGGGAAGTCTTGAAATAACCTCAGGTGCCGGTCTTTTGAAGGCGGAGATGGAACTGCTCAATTCTTTGGTGGTAGAGGCAGGCAAATACGCCTACGTGCCTGCGGGAACTGCCCTTGCGGTAGACAGAGAACTCTTTTCTGAATATATAACTCGTAAGATAATGGAACATCCCAACATAACTGTCATAAGAAAAGAAGTAAAAAAAGTACCAAGGGATAGGGTAGTTATTGTTGCTTCTGGACCGCTGACCTCAGAGTCTCTTGTGGAGGACATAAGAGAACTAGTAGGTTTTGACTATCTTTACTTTTACGATGCCATATCCCCTATTGTTGAAGCGGATAGCGTGGATTTTTCAAAAGGCTTTTGGGCTTCTCGCTACGGAAAGGGAGGAGATGACTACTTTAACTGCACCCTTACGGAAGAAGAATACAAGGTCTTTTATGAGGAGCTTCTTAAGGCGGAAAAGGTAAAGCCCAAAGACTTTGAAAACCTCGTTTACTTTGAAGGCTGTATGCCCATAGAAGGGTTTGCGGAAAGAGGCTACAAGACACTGCTCTTTGGACCCATGAAGCCAGTAGGTCTAAAAGACCCACGCACCGGAAAAGAGCCCTTTGCGGTAGTCCAGCTAAGAAAAGAAAACAAAGAGGGCACACTGCTTTCCCTTGTGGGCTTTCAGACACGCATGACCTATTCAGAACAAAAGAGAGTTATTAGGCTAATACCCTGTCTTAGAAACGCAGTTTTTGTAAAGCTCGGCTCTATGCACAGAAATACCTTTATACAATCAAACCGAATTCTCACACCCTTTTTGAATATGAGAAGGTATGAAAATATCTTTTTTGCAGGACAGATAACAGGCGTGGAAGGATACTCAGCATCCGCAGGCACTGGTCTATTAGCTGGCATAAACGCAGGAAGGCTTATAAAGGGTAAACCCTTACTTGTCCCACCGGAGGAAACTATGTTGGGTTCTCTTGTGAGGTATATAACCAGTAAGGAAGGTACGCTCCAACCCATGTCTCCTGTGCTTGGGCTTTTGCCACCTCTGGAGAAAAGGGTAAAGGATAAGCAGGAGAGGAAAAGGCTCTTGGCAGAGAGAGCTATAAAGGCTATGCAAGATTGGATAGTTGTGTTGACATAAAGCCCAGGTTTGATATAATTAAATATTATCAAGGGATAAGCTATGGAGGAGAGAATAGTTATATATGACATAGTGCGAAGTAATCTTGTAGGGTCAAGATACTATGCTGAGATAATAAGAGAAACTATCTATCAACACATTCAAATGGGTAAAAAGATTGTCTTAGATTTTGAGAATATTTATTTAATAACTCAAAGTTTTGCAGATGAATTAATAGGTATCTTTGTGAGGGCTTTTGGAGTAGATTTTGTCAAGGCAAACATATCTGTTATAAACGCAAATAAAACTATAAGAAAGATTTTAAACGTGGTAGTATCCTATAGTAGACAACTTCAAACCACTTAAAAAATATCTTCTTCCTCCTCCTCTGGTAGTAGCTTCATGCTTATATAAAGTTCTATACCATAGTCCGAAACTCTCCTTTTAAATTCGTCTCTTCTTAATCTTATGTAAACTATACTACCATCCCAATTAAAATCACATTCTAATGCTTTGTCTGATACTATTTCATACAAGGCGTTTCCTGAGATTATATACATTAAACCCTTACAGTCCTTTAATATTTCTGAGATTATATATAAGCCCATACCTGCGTGTTTGATAACAGATGAGTATACCATTTTAGCATATCCAGAAACTCCTTTCTTTATGGCTTCTTTTAAAGCATCTTTATGGGTTTCCACCTTTCTTACCCTCGAAATCGTATTCAAAAAACCTAAACCTCTATCAACAACACCTATTTCTATTTCATCAATGTTAGGATAAACTTGACAATATACAATGGCTGGGCTTTGTCCATGAGTTAGAGAATTTATTACCAACTCACTTAGTATATAAAAGAGTTCCTCTTCATAGTCTCGTGAACCAGCCAATCTTTGAATTATTTCTTTCACTATATAATCGGACTGAGCTTGTGTTTGTATTTTCTTAATGGGAACAGTTGTATCAGATATTTCGTCTTCTTGAAGTATCCTATTGACGTAACTTTCTATGTTAGGATTGAGTTTAACATTACGCTTATCCATGGCTTTAAGAATAGCCACAAAAATAGGTTCTACAAAGTCAACATTAGAGAGGTTTAGACTTGGAGTAGATGTAACTTCCTTTAAGAAATTACAGGCAACTTTTATATCCCTAAATGTTAGGAACATGTTTTATAATTATAAATAGCCCCGCAACGGGACAGGGTTGAACCCCGCCAGGCCCGAAAGGGAGCAACGGTAGACCTGCAGTCTCGGGTGCGGGGTTTTTAAGTATCTGGAAGCTCTCCCTTTAGATACATATGGTAAGCGTTCAGGTCAAAGTATCCGTGTCCTGAGAGGTTAAAGAGGATAACCTTCTCTTCTCCAGTCTTCTTGCACTCAAGGGCTATGTCTATCGCTTTCTTTATGGCGTGAGCGGACTCTGGAGCAGGCACTATACCCTCGGTCCTTGCGAAGATAACAGCGGATTCAAAGACTTCTCTTTGTTTGTATGCGGATGCGGAGACAAAGCCTTCATGATACAAGAGACAGACAAGTGGTGCATCACCATGATAACGCAAGCCACCTGCATGTATGGGAGGAGGCACAAAATCATGTCCCAATGTATACATCTTTATAAGGGGCGTAAGCCCAACAGTATCTCCGTAGTCATACCTGTATTCCCCCTCTGTAAGCGTGGGGCAAGCCTTTGGCTCAACTGCTATCACCTCAAGGTTTGGTCTTTCCCCTGTTAGCTTATCCTTCAAAAAGGGGAAGGCTATGCCTGCAAAGCTACTTCCACCACCTATACAACCTATCACATAGTCTGGGTAGTATCCTGCCATTTCCATCTGTAGCTTTGCCTCAAGCCCAATGACTGTCTGGTGAAGTAAAACAT
>JAXSOP010000049.1:0-8187 GCA_037926125.1 Aquificaceae bacterium | reverse complement strand
AGGGTGTGCGAGCCTTAGCCCTTGAAAAGGGCATATATCAACAAAATACCTTTGAACGCATAGAGGAGCTAAGTAAAAATGGAATTTTAACTCCAGAACATGCAAAAGACTTAAAGGAAGCCTACAGATTTCTCCTCGGCATGAGGTTTAAGTTTCAGGCACAAAAGATAAAAGAAGGCAAAGAGCCTGACAACTACATAAACCCTGACCAACTATCAAAGGCGGAAAAGGGAACGCTTAAAGATGTGTTCAGGATAATAAAAGAGTTTCAAGAATTTCTATATGAAAGATACAACTTGAGGTATTTTGAATGATAAAAGCTTTTGTAGATAAACTCTTAGGGAGCAGGGAAGAGCTTAGCTGGGAGGTAAACAAAGAAAGGAAAATTGAAGACCTGTGCTTTGTAGTCTTTGATACTGAAACTACTGGGCTTGACTTAAAGAAGGACGAGGCTTTAAGTATTGGTGCGGTAAAGATAGAGAACTTCAGAATAGACCTTAACAAGAGTTTTTATGCAATTCTAAAGCCTACAAGGGAATATAACGAATCAATAAAGGTGCACGGTATAACCCCAGAGGATTTACGCAATGCCAGAGCAAGAAAAGAAGTATGCATGGAGTTTTTAGAATACGTAAAGGGCTGTATTCTTGTAGGATATTTTGTTCAGATTGACATAGCCATGCTTAAAAAGCTCATAAAAGAGGAATGTGGAGTATCTTTGAAAGCCCACTCCCTTGACCTGCTGGATTTAGTGGAACACAGAGGCAAAGTTCCAAGTCTTGAAGAGCTTCTAACAATCTTCAGACTACCCATATCAACCCAGCATAATGCCCTTGAAGATGCCTATATGACTGCCCTCGTATTGCTAAGGCTTCTAAAAGAGGGAAACTACAGGAAACTAAGAGACCTTCCCATTAGGGGGTTTTAGACCCATATTTATCCTTATAAAGCTAAAAAGTATAACGTTAAAAATATCAAAGAACTTAGCACAAGAGATGGAACTTATGGCTAAGGAGCTTGGCATGAGTCTTGAAGAGCTTTTAGAAAATGCTCTGAAGCATTACATTAACTACCTTGTCTTTGCCAAGAAAAGAGAAAGAGCAGTGCTTGAGGGCAAGTTTCATACCATTAGTCCAGAAGAGTTATGTGTGGAGCTTGGTATTTGAGTTTTAATCTCTTATGGCTTACCAGCTAAGATTTGAAAGGGTAGGCGGTTGAGGAGCTTAAGAAAATTCCAAAGTAATACCAAAAGCTAATAAAGGAAAAACTTCAACTTCTTGCGGACAACCCAGAAAACCTCAAAAACAACATAAAACAGCTAAAAGGTGGAGACTGCTTCTTCAAGCTACTGGTTGGTAATTATGGGTCATATACGAGATTTACGATGAGGTCATAGTAATCTACCTCATCAGACATAGGAAATTTGCATACGACTGACACTATAGCATTAACTAACCAATGCAGTATATAAGCCCGTGTGGTTAGTTAACTCCACAAAGCATTGAATATCAAGCTTAGCCATATTTTCAGTTAACATGCCAGTTAACCCACACCAACCAGTTAACCTAGACCATCTCAAACCATTGACAGACAATCCTTAGAAGTGTCAACTACAGGTTAACTTTTGGATTTGATTTTTAGTGATTGTTTAAGATTTTCTGAGATACAATACAATTGATATACAAGGCTTTGGAAACAATCCCATTTAAAGACAAGGCATTCAGAGTAAACCTTTTTCAGGACTTTGATTGATAAGGGTTTTAACTTGCGGGGGGAGGATTTGAACCTCCGACCTTCGGGTTATGAGCCCGACGAGCTACCAAGCTGCTCCACCCCGCGTAGGAATAAATTATTATAGCATCACAACTCCACCAAGTCAAGAGGGACTTCCGATAAAGGCTCTGCATATCCGCCCTTTACAACCACTATGTTCTCAAGCCTGACGCCAAACTTCCCGGGCAGATATATGCCCGGCTCTACAGTAAAAACCATACCTTCCTTTATCTTAACATCCTTGTCTTTACCCTTGTAATACACTCTTGGATATTCGTGTATCTCAACACCCACACCATGCCCAAGAGAGTGGTTAAAAAACTTGCCAAAGCCCTTCTTTCTTATGTATTCCCTTGCAGTTCTATCAATGTATCCCAGCTTCTTTCCTGCTTTTATATTCTCAAGGGCAAGAAGGTGAGCATCTCTTACCACAGTGTAGACCTTCTTAAAATCGCCATCCGCCCTTCCTAAGAAGACTGTTCTCGTAAAATCTGTACAGTAGCCCTTCCATAGGAGTCCCATGTCTATAAGAATTGGCTCACCGTGTTTTATGGTCTTCTGAGAAGTCTCATAGTGTGGTATTGCAGAACCTTTACCGCTTGCCACTATGGCGGGAAAGCTCTCACCGCTCGCACCTTCCTTGAAAAACTGTTCCACAAGCCAAGACCTTACCTCAAGCTCAGTCATTCCTTCTCTGAGCTCATGCAAAAGCCTTTCGTATATTTTGTCGCTAATTTTCACCCCTTCTTTCATTATCTTTAGTTCCTCTTCATCCTTTATAGCTCTTATCTCCCTAAGAATGCCAGAAACTCCTTTCCATATGAAGCTACCCTTTAGAGCTTTTCTGAACTCACAGCTCACCCTGTCCTCCTCATAACCCACCTTGGAAGCATGTAGCTTTTTGAGAAAGTTTTTTATGACCCTGATAGCATTTTCCTTGATGAGCAATACATCCCATTCTTTTAGGGTAGACTTGGCTTTTTCGTAATACCTGCCGTCGGTCAAAAGATGGTAAGAATCCCTTGTAATAACCACATAGGCATGACTTGACCTAAAACCAGAAAGATAAAAAACGTTAGCCTGCGAGCTAAAAACAAAAGCATCAAGTTTATGCTTCTTTAAAAGCTCTTGAACTCTTTTTATCCTTTTCATGACCTACCCTCAAGCATTCTTCTGTATTTATTTACAGTCCTCCTTGCTATGTTTATTCCTCTATCCCTTAGCAGTCTTGAAAGCTCCTCGTCAGAAAGCCTACCCTTTTCAGATTGTAGTATCTCCTTTATGGCTTTCATCATCTCTTCTTTGCTCAGACCTTCTTTGGTTTCTCTTAGGAAGAAGGACCTGAGAGGAAACGTGCCTATGGGCGTTTTCGCATACTTTCTGCTGACAACCCTGCTTACTGTTGAAAGGCTAACCTCTGCCCTTTGGGCTACTTCGCTAAGAGTTAAGCTCTTTAGAGGCTCTTTTCCCAGCATAAAGCCTGCCTGTCTTTCTAAAATCAGGTCTCCAACCGCACGCATAACCCTTCTTCTAATCTCCAATATAAAAGTTATAGGCTTTAGGCTTCCTCCTACTTCCACATCCCAGAAGTCTTCCATAAGGAAAACATACCACTGGCTTCCATCGTACTCAAATACCACATCCACGCTACCGCCTTTATATACTGTTTCATCGCCCTCAAAGGGGCTGAGTTTTAATCTTGATAGAACCTCTCTTGCACTCAGGTCTTTACTTTTACCCTTAAAAACTTGTAGAACCTCTCTGTGAAGCTCCTTTTCGTTAGGGTATAATTCCTCAAGCTGTAAGAGGATAAACTCCTCAAGGCTTTTACTAGCAACTCCCAAAGGTTCGATCTCTCTCGTTATAAACTCTCTTATCTCTTCCACATACTCAGGGCTAACTCCGTAATAGCTGGCTATTTCATCAACCTTTCCAAGGAAAAAGCCCTTGTGGTTAAGCCCTGAGATTATCTCAAGGGCTATGTCAAGGTCAATACCATCAAACTCATACCTAACTTGCTCCTCAACCTTGCTTATTTCACTTTGCGTAAGTATAGGTTGAGGTTCTTTGTATTCTTGATAGAACCATCTTGGTCTTGTCTTTAATGTCAGCTTTATGTGAGGGTTTTCGTCCTGCTTTATTTCAAGCTCCTGTAGGAGCTCCTCTGAGGTTTTCAAAAGCAAGTCAAGACCGTTTTCTATTTTCAAAAGCAAGCTTGTCTTTACCTGTGGTAGAACCCTTATGGTATTATCCTTCAAGTTTTTCCTCCGACTTTGCCGTTATGAAGACGTTCACTATTCTGTTACCTTCCATCTTATCCACCGCAAACTTAAAGCCGTCGTAGAAGAACTCGTCTCCCTCTTCAGGAACCTTTGAAAGCTTTGCCATCACGAAACCGCCTATTGTGTCGTATTCATAGTCCTCTGGAAGTCCAAATCCTATTTTCTTTGCCACGGTTTCCACATCTACCCATCCGCTCACCATGTAGGTGTCCTTAGAAACTTTTACTATGTCCTCTTCCCAGCTCTCTGGTACATCTCCAAAGAGATATTTCATTATGTCGTAGGTGCTTACAAGACCAGATATCTCTCCATGCTCTCCCACTACAAGGGCCGTCTGAGTTCCTTGGTTTCTCATCTCCCTTATCAAGTCTGTTATGCTAAGTATCTCTGGCACGAAGAGGGCAGGTCTTTTGAAGTCTTTTAGGGGTTTTTTGAGGTTTTTGGATAGGGGGACTATGTCCTTTATGTATAATATGCCTATCACATTATCAGGGCTTTTTGAGAAGAGGGGTATTTTGCTGTGTTTTTTGTGGATTATCTCCTCAAGTACCTCTTCTAGGAGGCTATCCTCGGGCAACATAAATATGTCTGGTCTCGGCGTCATTATCTCCTTCACAGTAGTATCCTTTAGGCTTATAGCTCTTTCTACAGTTTCCATATCCTTTTTATCAAAATAGCCAAGGGCGATACCCGTTTCAAGTATTTCCATAAAGACCTCCCCTGGGTTTTTGCTCTTTTCTTCCACATCCACGAGCCCTGCAAGTCTGCTGACGGGTCCTATAAGAACCATACGAACTGGCCGCATAAGCCCATGGATGAGGACAAAGGGTATGTAGTATATAGGGGCAAGCCGTGTAGTAAAGGGTAGAACTGTGTTTTTTGGAAGAACTTCTCCAAAGATAAATATCAGCACGCTTGAGAAAATAACCGCAAAACCTGCACCCTTTGGACCCATAAGGTCCACAAACAGCTTTGTCCCATAGGAGGATATGAGTATGTTTACCAGCTCGTTTCCAAGCAAGATGGTAAGGAGCACTTCTCTTGGTTTGGAGAGTAGTTTGAGAAGTGCCCCGTATATGCTTCTCCTTTCTCTTAACTTAAGAAGATACCTGTTTGCACCAAAAAAGACTACTTCTGAGGAGCTAAAAAAACCAGACATGAAGAGTAGGAAAAGGAAGATAAGCACCTCAGTATAGATTACATGAGACGAGCCGTCCATTTTGATCTACCTCCCTTACTTCCTGCTCACATTCCTTTATTCTATACTTGCACTGAGAGAAGAAGGGGCAAGGGCTTGACAGGTTTTCATCTACAAAGTCCTCAAGGACCTCCCTTCTCTGAGAGGGATGCCTTGCCGGGACTGTGCCTAAAAGATACTGGGTGTAAGGATGTAAGGGACTTCTAAGCACATCTTTTGATAGACCGAGTTCCACGAGCTTTCCCTTGTATAGAACACCAACCCTATCTGAAACCTTTTCAACCGCCCTTATATCGTGGGTTATAAGCAGGGTGCTTATTCCCTCTTCCTTTAGCTTAAGGAAAAGACCCAATATGCCTGCCCTGTAGCTCATATCAAGAGCTGAAGTAGGCTCATCCGCCACTATGAGCTTTGGCCTTAAAGCTATCGCCCTTGCTATGGCAACCCTCTGCCTTTGACCTCCAGAAAGATCCTCAGTCCTTCTCTCTAGGAAACTTTCTTCAAGCCCTGCCATACGCAAAGCCTGAATCACCTTCTCTTTTCTGTCTTTTTCTTTGTGAACAAGCAGTGGCTCTTGCACTATTTCTCCCACTTTCATGCGCGGGTTTAGAGAGCTCCTTGGGTCTTGGAAAACCACTGAAACAAGCCTTGTGTATTCTCTTCCCATTTGGAAGGGGTCTTTACCTTCAAAAAGAACTCTTCCTGAGGTTGGTTCTTCAAGCCTAAGAATAACTTTACCGATGGTGCTTTTACCAGACCCAGACTCTCCCACAAGAGAGAATATCTCTCCATAACCTATCTTAAAGCTAACCTCTTTTACTGCCCAGATAGACCTTTTGGAAAAAAGCCCAACTGTGAAGACCTTTGAAAGTTTTTCTATACGAAGTAGTTCTTCTTTCATATAGTTCTGGAAAACCTCTGCTCCTTTTTCGTCTTTATATGCTGGTCAAAGACCATGGCTATATTTCTTATCAAAAGCCTACCCTCTGGCAAGACCTTTATACTTCTGTCCTCTATCTTCAAAAGCCCATCCCTTTCCATATCTGCAAGTTCTTCTAATTCAGAAGAAAAGTGCTCCTCAAACCTTATGCCAAAAGACTGGTCTATTTTGTCAAAATCGCAACGGAAATTGCACATAAGCTCCATTATAACCTCACGCCTTATGAAGTCCTCTTCTGTAAGGATGTAGCCTCTCATAGTGGGTAGTTTTCCTGAGTCAAGGGCAAGGTAGTATTCTCTTATGGTCTTGTAGTTTTGGAAGTATCCTTCGTGAAGCATGCCTATGGAGGTCGCACCTATACCTATAAGATCTACGCCCTTTTTGGTGGTATATCCCTGGAAGTTTCTCCAAAGAGTTCCTTCCCTTTGGGCTTGTGCAAGCTCATCTTCGGGCTTTGCAAAGTGGTCCATACCTATGAAAACATAACCCGCCTTTTGGAAAAGGTCTATGGTCATCTCCAATATGGTGAGCTTGTCCTCTGGTGGTGGCAGTGTGGAGGGGTCTATTTTTCTTTGCAGAGGCTTGAGCCAAGGCACGTAGGCGAAGTTGAAGACCGCAGTCCTGTCTGGGTCAAGCTCTATGGTTTGAAGCAGGGTCTTTCTAAACTTCTCTGGTGTTTGATAAGGCAGTCCATATATGAGGTCTATGTTTATACTCTTAAAGCCCAGACCTCTTAGGTCTTTCATAACTCTCTGCATGAGCTCGTAGGGTTGTATACGGTTTATAGCCCTTTGAACCTCTGGATCAAGGTCCTGAAGTCCCATACTTATGCGATTAAAGCCTACCTCTCTGAGGGTTTCCAATTGACCTTCTGAGAGATATCTGGGGTCTATTTCTACGCTTATCTCCGCATCTGGTAAGATATTAAAGACCTCTTTTATTTTACCAAAAAACTCTCTTATCTCCTCATTGCTTAAAAAGTTTGGAGTGCCACCGCCCCAATGGAGTTGAACCACTGGTCTTGAGGTATCAAGGTAGCACTTTAGCATTTCCATTTCTCTATAGACGTAATCCAAATACCTTCTGCTTACATCCTTCCTGTGGGAAATTATCACATTACAACCACAGAACCAGCAAGCACTTTCGCAAAAGGGTATATGAAAATACAAAGAAATAGGTCTTTTAGAAAGATTGCTTTGTAGAAGCATTCCCTTGTAGTCCTCTTCCTTTACTCCCTCATGAAACTCTGTGGCGGGTGGATAGCTTGTGTATCTTGGACCAGGACGGTCATACTTCTTTATAAGGCTTTCGTTAAAAACAGTTTTCATAGGATATAAATATAGTCTCTTTTCAAAAGGGGGCATTGCCCCCAGAGGAATTTACTTTACGTATTCTGTCGCAGCCCTCCCCACCTCTTTTGCAAGCTCCGCCACACCACCTTTAAATTGGAAAGCCTTATCAAAGCCTAAGGCTCTAAGTGCGGTAACAACCGCCGCCGCCCTGTCTCCTGTATGGCATACCACCACTATTTTCTTGTCCTTTGGAAGTTTGTTTAGGTTCTCTTCTTTGAAAAGTTCATGCATGGGTATGTAGAGAGTATTTTTCCAAGTGGGTCCTACCACTGCCATCTCCGCAGGAGTTCTTACGTCAAGTATTACAAAGTCTTCACCCTTTTGTATCATCTGGAGAAGCTGTTGAGTGGTTATTTGGCAAGGTCTTTGCTTGAGAACCTCTGGCGTCATCTGGGAAAACATACCGTTGAAACGTTTTGCAAGTTCCTTGTCATAAGATAGGGCTGTCCCTACAAGAGTTATTGCTCCGAGGATTGCTACCAGCATAACTTTTTTCATGGTCTACCTCTTTTAATGATTTTAGTCATTTATTCAATTATAAGTATATTCTAATAGCCTGTCAAGGTTATGCCACATAGAGATACCAAGAGGGGTCTGTGTTATACTTTCTTATTCAGAACTTCCCAAGGAGGTAGTTAAGTG
>JAXSOP010000048.1:0-8354 GCA_037926125.1 Aquificaceae bacterium | reverse complement strand
TAAGTATGTAGTGAACTACCTTCAAAGACTCAAGGGTGGTAATTTGCAGAAGCTTTTGGATAACCTATTATAATATAAATGCATGAACGTAGTATGTAAACAAGCAATATACAACAGAGAGGGAAAGATAGCCTTTTACGAGGTGTTCCTTCAAGACAGGAGCACCGGTGCATACCCAAAGGATTTTGACCCCCTTAAAGCTACGAGTATAGCTATAGATGTACTTACTGAAATAGGACCTCAGAAGGTGGGAAATGGTAAGTTAGTTTTTGTAAACGTGCCAGCCATATTTCTTGAGGCTTCCATGTTTGACCTCTTATCACCTCAGTATGTGGGTATAGAGCTTGTTGAAAACAAAAGACTTAGTAACACACTCTTTGAAGCTATTGATATTCTTATAAAGCGGGGCTTTAAATTTTGCATAGATGATTTTGGCTTTGAAAAAATAGACTACTTGCCACTTCTCAATAAATGCCACTTTGTTAAGATAGATATAAGGAATAATCCCTACAAAGAGGAAGAATTAAGAGAGGTGATAAGCATATTAAAAAACCTAAAAAGAGGCATAATAGTTAAGAATATAGAAACCAAGCAGGATTATGAAAAGGCTTACGAGCTTGGCTTTGAATATTTTCAGGGGGTTTATCTATCAAGACCCGCAATGGTAAAGGATACGAGAACCATATCCTTTCTTAAATCAACTATACTGCAGATATATAACGCTATAAAATCCAAAGATATAAAGAAAGTTATTGAAGTTATAGAAAAGGATGTGGGTGTAACATACAAGTTACTTAAGTTTGTAAACTCAGCCTATTTCCCAAAGGCGAGGGAGTTCAGTAATGTGGAAGATGCAGTTGTCTACCTTGGACTTGAAAATGTTGCAAAGTTTACCATAGTGCTTGCCCTTTCTGATATGTTTGTGGAGGATAAGGAGAAGGAGCTTTGGAGGAAAGCTCTTTTCAGGGCAAGTCTCGGTGAGAAGATAGCTGAGATAAACTCAAAAGAGATGAAGGATAAGGCTTACCTTATGGGTTTGTTCTCGCTCTCATGGGAGATATTAGGACAAAAGCCAGAGGATATAGCAAGAGCTTTGCTTCTTGACAGAGAAATAGTTGAAGCCTACGAAAACAGGTTGAGCCTTCTTGGGTTCATACTCTCTCTTATAGACCTTTTGGAAGACAACGGAGATGAGCAAACCGTAAACAAAGTGGCAAAGGTTTTGGGGACATCCCCAGAGAATATAAAGAAAATACTGGAAGAAGCAAGGCTTGAGGCTGAGAAGTTTGTTTCTTAATCAGTCGCATAGCTGTGGAGCCCTGGGAAGAATAGATTTACCGCAAAGAAGCATATGAGCACAGTTATAAAACCAAAAACCACCATCCAAGCAGTTCTTTTCCCTTTCCAACCAAGCATCTGCCTTGCGTGCAAGTAAGCTCCAAAAAAGAGCCACACTATAAGAGACCACACCTCTTTTGGATCCCAGCTCCAGTATCCACCCCAGGCTTCGTTTGCCCAAGCAGCACCCAGTATTATGGATGCAGTCCATATAGGGAAAACAATAACTATGGACTTGTAAGTAATTTCGTCTAGCAAATCCTTTGATGGTAAAGGCAGGTTTGAAAACTTGTCCTTTAAAAGATACAGGATTGCTCCGCCAAAGCCTACTGTAAAACCTGCATAGCCTGTAAAGGCAGTAACCACGTGTATGTACAGCCAATAGCTCCTCAGAGCTGGCATAAGAGGAACTATATCTTTGGAGGCGTAGAAAATGGCAAAGGCGGATAGCCCAAAAACCACAGGAACCACTATGGCACCAAGTAGCCTTATACCATATTTTCTTTCAAGAAAGAGATATATAAAGCCAACTACGAAGCTCCAAAAGGTAAGGGCTTCGAAGAGATTGCTCCATGGCGGATGTGGCACACCAAGCTCATAGGTTTGGATGGTCCTTCTTACCATGCCTGCGAGGTTCAGAATGAGACCCATATAGAGGGTAAGTGTGGCTATATTCTGCACTAACCTGTCTCGAAGAAAAAGAGTGCTCAGGTAAACTATGGAAGATAGGGCATAAGCAAGCGTTGCGGATTTATACCAAAAAGTGTTATCAAACTTAATGGTTCCAAGAAGCCCACCAAATAGGAATATGGAGAACCACAGGAAAAATCCAAAGGACCTTGCCTTTTCTCTTTCAAAGGTTATTTCTCTCATAGCTCTTATAATATAGTCTATTCAGCAGGTTTTACATCCACCTTTATATTTACACTAACTTCTGGATGTAGCTTTAGAGTGACTGTGTATACACCTACATCCTTTATCGGGTTCTTGAGCATAATCTTTTTCCTGTCCACATCAAAACCCTTTTCCTGAAGAGCCTGAGCTATGTCTTGAGAGGTTACAGAGCCAAAGAGTTTTCCCTTCTCGCCCACCTGTCTAACAATTTCCAGCATAAGACCTTCCAGTTTTTTGGCAAGTACTTGTGCCTTTTCCTTTTCTTTTTGGAGCTTTCTTGCCCTTTGTGAGAGGACGTTATTCACATGGCTGAGGTTTCCTTCTGTAGCTGGTAGGGCTATACCTCTTGGTATAAGATAGTTTCTGGCAAAGCCATCCTTTACACTTATAACATCTCCAAAACTTCCATATCCTTCAAGGTCCTTTATAAGCACCACCTTCATGACTTACCTCCTCATGCTACAAGATATGGCAGTAGAGCGAGCTGTCTTGCTCTCTTTATCTCTCTGGCAAGCATTCTTTGATGCTTTGCACATACACCTGTTTGCCTTCTACCTATTATCTTGCCCCTTTCTGTGATAAATCTTCTAAGTTCTTCATAGTTTTTGTAGCTTGGGTCCTTTCTTGCATCACAGAAGGGACAGCTCTTCTTTGCTGACCTTTTGATCATATCCATAATAAAACCTCCTTAAAAGGGTATTTCATCGTCCTCTGAACTAAAGGGCTTTTCCACAGTTTCTTCCGGTATATCTTCCTCTCTAAGTGGTAGCTCCTCTATAGGCTCCTCCAGTTTTGGCTTGTTTATTATTCTTACACTTTCAGCCACAATTCTTATCTTGCTCTGTACTTTACCCTCTCTATCAGTCCATCTATCCTGAGCAAGCCTACCCTCTATCACCACCGTGTAGCCTTTCGATACACGACTTACAAGACTCTCCGCAAGTTTACCGTAAGCCTTGACCTCAAAAAAGTGACTCTCCTCTTTCCACACCTCACTTACCATATATCTCCTGTTGTATGCGATAGGAAACTCTACCATCTGACTGCCTGAGGAGCTATATCTAATAATTGGGTCTCTTACCAACCTTCCTATGATAATAACCCTATTGAGCAACCTTCTCTCCTTCTTTAACCTTTACCTGTATATTGATCCAACGTATTATGTCCTCACTTATCTTGCAGTAAAAATCAAGCTCATTTGGAAGCTGTGGCTGTTCGGACTTTATGTTGAGTATAAAGTATCTGCCATGATTAAAACCCTGTATAGGATATGCAAGCTGTTTTGTGCCCCAGTCTGTTGCGTTTAAGACTTCCCCACCCTTCTTTTGGATAAAGTCCCTCATTTCCTGAAGCCTTCTTTGAACCTCATCCTCCGTTAGAGTGGGTTTGAAAATCACAACGCTCTCGTAGTTTCTTACTGTCTTGTAATACCTTCTTGCCATCTTAACCTCCTGGGCTTTTAATGGTCCCTGCTTTAGAGCAGGAACGAGGTAATAGTTTATTATATCATAATGGACATAAAAAGGGTAAGGTTAGAAAAATTGCTCATGGAGGAGATAGCAAGCCTTATACCACGAGAGCTAAAAGACCCAAGACTTGCGGATGTTGTGATAACTCATGTGGAGCTTTCACAAGATATGAGGAGGGCAAAGGTCTACTTCACCACCCTTCAGGAAGGTAAGGAAAAGGAATCGGAATCTGCCCTCAAGCACGCAAGCTCCTACATAAGGTCTCAGCTTGCAAAGAACCTTAAAATAAAGAGACTTCCAGAGCTTGAGTTTGTCTTTGACAGGGAACTAAAAAGAATGGAAAGGATATGGCAGAAGCTTTGACCGCCTATCTTCTCAAAGAGAGTTTATATATTGTTAATCCACCCTCTGGAGAGCTCCTGTATTTTACAAACCAAAACAATGAGGTGGTCTCTGAAAAGTTGTTGAGAGCAGCTGAGGTAGACCCAAAGATACAATATCCTCTCTTGAACCCCCTTCAGACCCTCTTTCATAAACTCTACAAGGGTGGCAATGCCCTTATAGCCTCACCCACTTCCTCTGGCAAAAGCCTTATAGCCTACCTATTTATGAGAAACTTTGAGGGAAGAGTGGTGTACACCGCACCTACAAAAGCACTGGTAAAGGAAAAGGCGGTGGAGTTTAGAAGCTACTATGGGAAAAGCGTAGAAATGAGAACTGGCGATAGTGTTTTAGAGAGCTATAAAGATGTCAAGGCAAAGGTAGTTGTAAGCACATATGAAAACCTTGCTTATGCCTTTAGGAACTCCGCAAGGTGGCTAAAAGAGGTAGAAGCGGTTGTAATAGACGAAGTTCATCAGATTGGCAAAAGGTGGATGTTAGAAGAAATAATAACCGCATGTAAAAAAACAGGCTTAGCCATGCTATGCCTTTCTGCAACCCTTCCAGGCTTAGAGGAGTTATCTGAATGGATAAACGCAAGCCTTGTTATAAAGAGTGCTTGGAGACCTGTCCCACTCTACAGAGAAGTAATGAGCCTTACCCAATTCAAACCCATAAGAAAAGGGCTGGAGCGTGAAACCCTTATAGCAGGAAGGCTTCTATCCGCCATGTTCTCACTAAGACAGCGAGAAGAACAGGTCATACTTTTTGTACCTAAAAAGAGTTTAGGCTGGAAGATGCTTGAGTTGGCAAAGGAAGAAAAAATAGGCATAATGAACCAAACTCTACCCTTTGAAGTTGAGGAAGAAAGAGAGCCAGAAATAGCCTTTCACAACGCGGACATACCAAAGGAGGAAAGGGAAGAGATAGAAAGGGCTTTCAGAGAGGGAAAACTTCAGACCCTGATAGCTACCCAAACCCTTGCCTACGGTGTAAACCTACCTGCAGATAGAGTCATTATTCTTACTAAGTTTTTCAGAAAGGATGGCAAGCTCAAAAGTATACCTGACAGTCTTGACATACTCCAGATGGAGGGAAGGGCC
This sequence comes from Aquificaceae bacterium, assembly GCA_037926125.1. GTDB lineage: Bacteria > Aquificota > Aquificia > Aquificales > Aquificaceae > Pampinifervens. The sequence goes on along the minus strand of JAXSOP010000048.1, from coordinate 3,169 downwards.
GGAAGGCTTGGAATAAGGGAAGAGGGATATTCAAACCTATTGGTTTATGGTGCAAGAGAGAAGGACCTTCAAAGAGAGCTTGACACGGCCCTTGAAAAGCCCTTTACTACCGCAGTAATGGAGAGTTCTGAGGACACAGCTTTGAGCTTTTTCCTTTTGCTCGCACATATGTATGAAGATGAAAACTACGAAAATTATCTTAAAAGCACCTACTCCTTCAAGAAGGTTGGCAAAGAAAGGATAAATAGGATTGAAAGGTTTCTGAGGTCTTATGGCTATTTAGAAGGCTATAGCCCCAGTCAAAAGGGACTATTTTGCATAAGAACAGGCATACCACCCCTTAGCTTTGAGGAGTTTCTCAGAAGAAGAAGCCTGAACCTTGACCCAATAAGCACCATAAGACCCCTTTTACATATGAAAAAGTTTGACGGGCTTTATGGCTTTCTTAAGTCCGCAGAAGGCTTTTTAGAAGACTTAAAGATAGTGAGAGGTATGCTTTTGCCTTGTGGAAAAGAATGCTTTGAAGACAACACGGACCAGCTCCTTTTTTATACAGAAGGTTTGACGGTAAAGTATCCTAACATAAAAAACCCGCCCGGTGAGTTTTCTTACCTTGGCACGGACGCACTTCATCTTCTGAGAAACCTTATGGAAATAAACAGGCAGGGCTTTTACAGGTTTTCAAGCTTTGAAATGCTTCAGATAACCCATGCGTTAAAATATGGCATAAGCCCAGAATATTCAAGTATCGCAGGCATAAAGGGAATAGGTCATATAAGGGCAAATCTTATTAAGGAAGTTCTTAAAGAGCTTAATATAGCATCCCTTGAAATAGGCATGCCTGTGGAAAACTTCTTAGAGATGGTTAAAATAGAAGACTTTTGGGAACTTCTCCTTGAAAGGCTAACAGAATACAGGAAACTAAAGCCAGATAAAGCGAGGGAAGAACTTCAAAGGATAAAAAGAGCCTTACAAAACAACCACAGGGGTTACATGGTGGATGACAAGATCCTACTTGCCTACAACTTATTTTTGGAGGGAGCAGTCGCACTTAAAAAGACTAAACGAGAGCTCGTAGAGATTTTAATGACAACAGCATGAGAGAAGCCATAGAGCTTGCAAAACCCATAATTGCTATCCTATACAGAAAAGAAGAATTGGTTAAAGACTTCCTTTCAGACCATAAAGTGGAAAGAATTTCGCAGAGCTTTTACTTTGAGGGCTTGCAGAAGTATTATGGCAAAGAGATGGGAGAAGGGCTTTTTAAGAGGTTTGTAAGTTTCAAGGGCTTTATGAAAAAAGAGGAGCTCGTGGACTTCAAACTTTGGGCTATGGATAAGGAGAGAAAATATGCTCTGGACTCTAAAAGAAGGCTCAACATAGACCCTGGCTATGTGGACGAAAGCCATCTTGTGCTTGCATCTTCCAAAAGAAGAGGCGGAAGGTTGTATTTAGGTAAGGGTGTGTATAGCGAGATGGAGTATCTTTACATCTATGGGGGATTTAGACCGCTATATTGGACGTATGGAGATTACAGAAACAAGAGAGTCAAAGAATTCTTTGAAAAAGTAAGAGAGGACTTCCTTGAACAATTAAACCTTGCAAGGCAGAGTAAGGAGCTTGTAGTCTACAGGTTCACCCAGGATAAGCTCTACGAGGAAATCAAGACTTGGTGAATGGTCTGTAAAATATAGGCTAAGGGTTGAAGACCCAGACCTCTCAACAAAGGGCATTATTTCAAGGGCTGTACTCTCTGCGGAGTCTACCACTTTGACAGATTGTCCAATAAACTCCTCTATGACGGGTCTAAGCAATGGGTAGTGGGTACAAGCAAGTATAAGTGTATCTATCTTCTTATCTTTCAGTTCTGTAAGATAGTGCGCAACAACCCTCTTTGCTATTTCACCATCAAGGATACCTTCTTCCACAATAGGTACAAAGAGAGGACAAGCCTTCTGAAAAACCTCAATACCTTTAGACCTCAGAAGCTTTCCATAAACATCGCTGGATACGGTAGCCTTTGTTCCTATAACTCCGACCCTTTTACTTTTGGTAGTATCAAGAGCGCGTTTAACTCCTGGCTCTATAACTCCAAAAACAGGAATGGAAAGGCTCTCTCTCAAGGCATCAAGAGCGTAAGAGCTTGCAGTGTTGCAAGCAACGATTAGCATGTCCACACCCTCAGAAAGCAAAAACTCCGCACCCTCTAAGCTGTATCTTATAACCGTTTGTGCGGATTTATTGCCATAAGGCACCCTTGCGGTATCTCCAAGGTAAACAAAGTCAACCTCTGGATACTTACATTTTAGAGCCTTGAGGACTGTAAGCCCACCAACGCCCGAGTCAAAGACACCTATTTTCATCTTTTTTTCATCCTTCTTGTGTATTATAATACCTTAACAGAATTCAAGTAAGGAGGTGTTAGCATGAAGAGAGTGGCCTTAACTTTGGCGGTGGTGATAGGTCTCGCAGGAGCGTCCTTTGCCAGTGAACAGCTTGCAAAACAAAAGGGTTGTATGGCATGCCACGACCTCAAGGCAAAGAAGGTAGGACCGGCTTTTGCGGACGTAGCTAAGAAGTATGCAGGCAGGGCGGACGCTGTAGATTACTTGGCAGGCAAAATTAAGAAGGGTGGTGCTGGCGTTTGGGGTTCTGTACCCATGCCACCTCAAAACGTCTCTGACGCAGAGGCAAAACAACTCGCACAGTGGGTAATGTCCGTAAAGTAAACCAGATGGGGGCTTATGCCCCCTCTTCTAAAGGATTACACCTGTTTATATTCCCAAAACATTTAGGACATAGGTCAAAAAACACGAGAAGGCCAAGACCACCCAACATCATATTAACCTGAGTTATTACAAGGTTTTCTTGCCTTTCAGGTAAAACCTGATACTTTTCAAGTTTCATACCACAAGCGGTAAGTCCTTCTTCCTCTCCAAGCTTGTGAAATTGAAAAACGAGCCTTTTAGTCCTTCTGCACTTCATCCATCTCGGTGTGAGGTCAAGAAGGACAAAGTTTATCTGAACATTTTGGTCAACAAGCTGAGCCTTCTGGAGCATCCTTTCAAACTTTTCTCTTTCTGTCATAGTAGATATATATTTAGCACAATAACCTGTAGGGCTTTGTGATATAAGTCAATTCTGGATATTTTCTAACTCCTCAAGGAGT
>JAXSOP010000047.1:0-8435 GCA_037926125.1 Aquificaceae bacterium | reverse complement strand
ACGGTAGGCAAAAGTTCAGTAAGAGTAGACAAAACCTTTTCCGCATAGTTTTCAACAAGGGCTTCCGCTCTCATTTCAATGGCAAATAGCTGGTCTTTTAGCCTTTTTATCTGGTCGCCTACCTCTACCAGAAAAATGCCAGAAAGAGAATGAGCCTGGTCTATGGAGACCAAGAGGGTATTTTCTCTCTTTGAGAGCTCAAGGGCGACTGCACAAGAAAGCGTGCTTTTCCCCACGCCACCTTTACCACCAAAGAATACAAGCCTCTTTAACAGCACGGCAGGAAGTCCAAACCTCCCCTTTCAAGTCCTAAGCTCTTATGCCATATATGAAACTCATGAAGCATTAAAGGATACAGGTCAAGCACATAAACACCAAGAGGATTATCAAAACCAAAGTAGTCCAAGAAAACAGAGAGCAAAAGAAAATCCCTCCCATGAGACTGAGAGAACTCCACAGGCTTTTTAAAGTGAAGCTCTATAAAACCCCTGAAAATTTCCTTCACTTTAGACTAAGCACCCACTTAGCCAAGTCTTTAGCCTCCTGCTCTGTAACATTCTGAGGAGGCATTGGCACTTGACCCCATTTGCCTACACCGCCGTTCTTTATTCTCTTGGCAAGCTCTTCCTCTATACTAGGCTGTCCCGCAAACCTTTTTGCAACCTCCTTGAAGGCAGGTCCCACCTTCTTGTTGTTTATGTCATGGCATGCAAAACAGCCCTTCTGCTGGGCAAAAGCCTGCATGTCCTTTGCTTGAGCTACTTGCTGTCCCGCTGGAGCTTGAGCCTCCTGTTGTGCTGGCTTTTCTTCCGCCTTAGGTTGTTCCGCTTGTTTTTGCTCTGCTTGAGTGGTAGTTTGTTGTGCAGGCTGTTGTGCTTGTTCCTGAGGCTGTGCTTGTTGTGTTGGCTGTTCCCCTGGCTTTTGTTGGCAAGAAAGGGCAAACATCGCTCCAGAAGCCAAAGCCAAGTAGGCAAGTATCTTCATGTTAAAACCTCCGCGTTTTATAAAGAGAGTATATACCACTAAAGGTTAAAATTTCATGAAATTTTGTCTTATAATCTATAACCATGCTGAGTGCGAGAGAAATAATGGAAATCCTACCACACAGATATCCCATACTACTCGTGGATAAGGTTGTTGAAATGGAACTTGGCAAAAGGATAGTAGGTGTAAAAAATGTGTCTGTTAACGAACCAGTCTTTCAAGGACATTTCCCGGGCTTTCCTCTTATGCCAGGTGTCTATATTCTTGAAGCCATGGCTCAAGTGGGTGGAATTCTTATGATAAAGTCTTTGGGTCTTGAAATAGGAAAATACGCTATAGTGTTTGCTGGAATAGACGATGCAAGGTTCAAAAGACCAGTATATCCTGGCGACCAGCTCTTATTAGAGCTTGAAGTAATATCCCTAAAGAAAAGCCTATCTAAAATGAAAGGCACAGCAATAGTAAACTCCGAAGTTGTAGCTACCGCAGTGCTTTATGCGGCAGCGAGGGAGCTTGAAGAAATAAAACGTTAAACTCGTATCTTGGTAAGTTTCCAAGCCTTGCAATCAATCACCCAAAAAGTTCACAGAAAATTCCCAATTCTAAACCAAACCCTTTAGAAGTGATAACAGAGTCTCCACCTTTTGCCTTTCTCTTTGGAGATCTTCAAGGGCTTCTTTAGCTTTGCTGACCTCCTCTTCGGGCGCCCTTTTGAGAAAGTTCTCGTTGCCAAGCTTTTGTTGAAGATTTTGCAGAGACTTTTCTACCTCCGAGAGCCTTCTCGAGTAGGAATTTATTAGCTCTTGCACCTTTACACCCTCTTCTACAGGTAGATAAAATTCAAAGTCTTTAGAGAAACCTGCAAGGCAATTGGGTGGCGCCGTTTGCACCTCTTCGAGGTTTTCTAACCTTGCAAGGCTCAATATATGGGGCATGAACTCCTCCACCAGTCCCTTGCTCTCTCCTGCTCTGTAGTAAAGCCTTATTTTCCTTGAGGGCTCAATTCTGAGGTCGCTTCTGAGGGAGCGTATGGCAGATATGACTTCCTTTAGCCTTTCTACCTTACTCTCTGCCTCTTCGTAGACCTCCAAGGTATTATGCTGGGGATATTCTATGATGGATATACTTTCTTTGTGGGCGGTTGGAAGCTCAAGCCATAGCTCTTCTGTTATGAAGGGCATAAAGGGGTGCAAAAGCCTGAGGGTCTTTTCAAAGACATTTAGCAAGGTGGCTTGAACGGTTATTCTTTCTCTGTTTATGGCTTCTTCTTGTGCCTTTCTTTCCTCTTCTGGCAGGCTTTCGTCGGGTTTAGAATAAAGCCTAAGTTTTGAAAACTCTATATACCAATCACAAAACTCGCTCCATATAAACTCATACAGCTCTCTTGCGGACTCTGAAAACTCGTATTCCAAAAGGGCTTTGTTTACCTTTTGTATGGTTTTGTTTAGCTTTGTGATTATCCAAAGGTCTTCAGCTCTTGGCTGTGCACAATAAGGTAGCTTTGTAAGTAGGTCTGGCTCAAGGTTCATAAGTATAAACCTGCCTGCGTTCCACAGCTTGTTGGCAAAGTGCTTATAGCCTTCAAAACGCTTTTCAGAGAGTCTTATGTCTCTTCCTTGCTGGGTAAGAATAGCCAAGGTAAAACGCAGTGCGTCCGCTCCATACTTCTCTACAATATCAAGAGGGTCTATCACGTTGCCCTTGGTCTTGGACATTTTCTGACCTTTTTCGTCTCTTATAAGAGCGTGTATGTATACATCTTTAAAGGGAATATCCTTCATAAAGTAAGTGCCCATCATAACCATACGGGCAACCCAGAAAAAGATGATGTCAAAGCCTGTTACCAATAAGTCTGTGGGGTATAGGGCTTTGAGGTCCTTTGTATCTTCTGGCCAGCCAAAAACACCAAAGGGCCAAAGGGCAGAAGAAAACCATGTATCAAGCACGTCTGTTTCTTGCCTTAGATTTTCAGAACCGCACTTTTTACAACTCAAAACAAACCTATAGGTTCTTTTCTTATTGTCATACCTGTATCTACTCTTCTTTTCTGTGAGAATAGCCATGGGGTTTAGGTCTTGAGTGAAAAAGAGCCTGAGAGAGTGGGCATCCACCTCGGTAGAGTGATACTTATGAAATACAAACTTCTTGTAAAAGTCCAATACGGTAAGCTCTGGATGGACGAAGGAGGGAGAATGGAGTATATTGGCTACCTCCTCTGGAGTAAACTCCTCTTTTATTTTGCCGTCCGCTATGAGGTTAAAGATGAGTTTGTCATATACTCTATCAAAGTCTTCGTCAGTAAACAGGTTTTCGTGTCCGCAGTCCTCACAATACCATACAGGTATTCTATGTCCCCACCATATTTGACGGGATATGCACCAGTCCCTTAGGTTTTCCATCCATTGGAGGTATATCTTTTTCCAGTTTTCGGGGACGAACTTTATAAAGCCCTCTTCTACTGTATTCATGGCTTTTTCTCTTATGCGTGGGTCTGAAACCTTTAAAAACCACTGACTTGAAACTGTTGGTTCAAGCACCGTCTTACAGCGGTAGCACTTGCCAACTGCGTGTCTGTGGTTTTCTACCTTTTCAAGAAGTCCAAGCTCTTGAAGCTCTTCCAATATCCTCTTCCTTGCGGTATACCTGTCAAGCCCTGCAAACTTACCTGCGTTTTGGTTCATGTGGGCAAACTGATCCATCACCTGCACAAAAGCAAGCTCATGAAACTTTCCTATCTCAAAGTCCAAGGGATCATGAGCAGGTGTTATCTTTACAGCTCCTGTTCCAAACTCGGGCTTTACCCTCTCGTCCGATATAATGGGTATTAAGTTTTCCACCTCCGCGCCATCCATAGCTCTCCTTTTCCAATCAACGAGAGGAAGCTTGACTCTCTTGCCTACAAGAGCCTTATACCTTTCGTCTTCGGGATGGACCGCAACCGCAGTGTCTCCTAACATGGTTTCTGGTCTTGTGGTAGCAACGGTTATGTATCCTGAACCATCCTCAAGGGGGTAGCGTATGTAGTAGAGCTTTCCTTCTTCCTCTTCGTGTTCTACCTCAAGGTCAGAAAGGGCGGTAAGGTCTTTTGGACACCAGCTTACCATATACTCCGCACGGTATATCAAACCCTCTTCGTATAACCTTTTAAAGGCATGCCTGACAGCCCTTGAAAAGCCCTCATCAAGGGTAAACCTTTCCCTTTTCCAGTCTACGCTAACTCCAAGTTTTTCAAGCTGCTCTCTTATGGCGTTTCTTGATACGGGAACCCATTCCCAAACCTTCTTGAGGAATTCCTCTCTACCGAGCTCTAACCTGCTTAGTCCTTCTTCCTGGAGTTTTCTGTCTACCACATACTGGGTTGCAATACCCGCATGGTCAAAGCCTGGCACCCAAACCACATCCTTGCCAAGCATCCTCTGCCATCTGCACACTATATCCTGCAAAGTGGCGTTTAGGGCATGTCCCATATGCAAAGAACCTGTTACATTAGGGGGTGGTATAACCACTGAGAACTTTTCCTGAGGAGACGGAATTTCGACAGAATAAAGAGCCTTCTCTATCCACCTCTTTGAGTGCTTGGACTCTATTGCCTTATGGTTATACTGTCCTATGTCCTTCATAGAAAAAGGATTATAGCATGTCTTTGGTTTTACGGGCTGTATAGACTGGGATGATTACTTACAAATCTACCTTTACCATCAAATATATAGGTAGAAGGTAAAAAGGTGATAGGAAAATAGTCATTAAACTTCACTTCAGTATCCACAAGAGTAAGAAATGTTGGTTTTATATTCAGTTCTTCGTAGCTCCTTTTAACATCTTCTGGCTCCATAGCCACCGCATAAGAGATGATAAGATAGTCTTTTTTCTCTTCTTGTAGGTAGTTTAACTTTCTTAGATGCTCGCTATGTCCCACACAAGTTCTACTCCACACATAAATGAGAATTTTTTGTCCTCTGTAATCCGAAAGATATACTTCTTTACCTTCAAGAGTCCTTACCTGTATTTTAGGCAAAGTTTCTTGAGAGCAAGAAATTAGAAAAAAAAGGGGGAGGAGAAAGAAGACATGGGCAAGGTATCTAAACACGGGCAAGTATTTTCTCCTTAAAGTCCGCAAGGCTTGGTTTTATATGTATAGTCTCTTTTAGATGGTTGTCAAGAACCTCCATAGTCTTGTAACCATTACCCGTTATGTAGGCCACTACCACTTCATCCTTCCTAAAAGCACCTTTTTGTGCTAACTTCTTAAGGACAGCTATGGTTGTCCCACCTGCGGTTTCTGTGAATATGCCTTCCGTCTCCGCAAGGAGCTTAATGCCTTCTATAATTTCTTCATCTGTTGCAGTCTCCCAGTCTCCTCTGCTTTCCTTGGTAACTTGCAGGGCGTATATGCCATCTGCAGGATTTCCTATGGCTATGGACTTAGCTATGGTGTTGGGTCTTACGGGCTTTATAAAGTCCCTTCCTTCTCTCCATGCTTGGGCTATTGGAGAGCAACCTTCCGCCTGTGCACCATAAACCCTCGTATTCATTTCCTCTATTAGACCAACCATTAAGAGCTCCTTTAGACCCTTCCATATTTTGGTGACCAACGAGCCAGAAGCTGCTGGGGCTACCACTGCGTCTGGAGCTCTCCATCCGAGCTGTTCTACCACCTCAAAGGCAAGGGTCTTTGAACCTTCTGCGTAGAAGGGTCTTATGTTTATGTTTACAAAAGCCCATTGAAGCTCATTGGAGATTTCAGAACAAAGCCTATTTACGTCATCATAGGTACCTTCCACTGCCACCACTGTGGGAGCAAAAACAAGGCTTCCGTATATCTTCTGAGACTCAAGGTTGGCAGGTATAAAGACAAAGCAATTAAGACCTGCTTGTGCGGAGTGGCTTGCTACAGAGTTTGCAAGGTTTCCAGTTGAAGCACATGCAGCGGTATCAAAGCCAAACTCTATTGCCTTTGATATGGCAACAGCAACCACTCTGTCCTTAAAGGAAAGGGTAGGATGGTTAACAGAGTCATCTTTTATATAGAGGTTTTCGAGCCCAAGCACTTTTCCAAGATTTTCCGCCTTTCTGAGAGGTGTAAAGCCCGCGCTAAGACCAACCCTTGGCTCTTCTACCGGCAGAAGGTCTATGTATCTCCATAGGCTTTTTGGACCTTCCTGTATCTTTCTCCTGCTGACCCTTTTCTTTATCTCATCGTAGTCATAGACCACTTCAAGGGGTCCAAAGCAATATTCACACACATGCATGGGTTCTAAGCTATACTCCCTTCCACATTCTCTACACTTCAGCCCAAGTGTCCTTGCCATTTTGCTACCTCCGCAGGAATCTAAAGGTAAAGATAATATAATATAAGTTTGCCGTGGCAAAAAAGGTTTTTATAGAGAAGGCAAAAAGGTTTTTGAGGAAGGTTTTACAAGAGCCTGAGCTTAGAGAATATGTAGTCAAAGAGCTATCCACTCATTTTGCGGACAAGGAGAAAACAGAGGACAACATAGAAAAGCTTTACAGGGAAGTAGTAAGGATAGGCAATGAGCTTGTAAGACTAAGAGAAGAGCAGGAAAGAAAGTGGCAAGAACAAAGAGGTCTCTGGCAAGAGCAGAATAAAAGATGGGAAGAGCAGAATAAAAGATGGGAAGAGCAGAATAAAAGATGGGAAGAGCAAAATAGAAGATGGGAAGAGCAAAGGAAACTATGGGAGGAACAAAACAGAAGATGGGAAGAGCAAAATAGAAGATGGGAAGAACAACAGAAAATAAATAGAGAGCTAATGGAAGAGATTAAGAAACTCCATAGGAAATATGACACAGGCATAGGAGCATTGGGTGCAAGGTGGGGTCTAAAAGCGGAAAGTTCCTTTAGAGAGGCTATAAAGGGCATACTTGAAGAAGACTTTCCTGTAAAGGTAGAAAGGTATTTAGCTTACGACCAAGAGGGAGAAGTTTTTGGAAGACCAGACCAAGTGGAGCTTGACCTGATAATAAGGGATGGTAAAACCCTTATTGCGGAGATAAAGTCTTCAATGAGTAAGTCTGATGTGTTTGTTTTGAAAAGAAAGGTAGAGTTTTACAAAAAGAGAGAAGGCAAAGAGGTAGATAGGGTCTTGATTATATCCCCTATGGTGGATTCAAAGGCGATGGACCTTGCAAAGGAGTATGGCTTTGAGGTTTATTCCTACCCAGAAGATGTGGAGGGTCTAAATGAGAAACAGTGAGCTTTTTGAGAAGGCAAGGACACTTATGCCAGGGGGTGTTAGCTCTCCTGTTAGGGCTTTTAAGGCTGTAGGTGGAGAGCCTATAATAGTTTCAAGGGCTCAAGGTTCAAGGCTTTGGGATGTAGAGGGCAAAGAATACATTGACTTTCTCATGTCTTGGGGTCCTCTTATCCTTGGGCATTCCCATCCTAAGGTGGTAGAGGCTGTGTATGAGCAAGCTAAAAAGGGGCTTTCTTATGGACTAACCAACAGCCATGAGATAAACCTTGCGGAGCTTGTGGTGTCTGCTATGCCTTCGGTGGAGATGGTGAGGTTTGTTTCCTCTGGCACAGAGGCTACCATGTCCGCCATAAGACTTGCACGAGGATATACGGGAAGAAAATACGTAGTAAAGTTTGATGGATGCTATCATGGACACGGAGACAGCCTTTTGGTGAGTGCAGGCTCTGGCGTTGCCACCCTCGGTATACCGGGGACGCCTGGAGTTCCAGAAGAGATTGCAAACCTTACTCTCGTAATTCCTTATAACGACCTGCAGGCCCTTGAGGAAGTATTTAGGAAATACGGAGAAGACATAGCCTGTGTTATTGTAGAACCTGTCGCTGGCAATATGGGAGTAGTTTTGCCAAAGCCGGGCTTTTTAGAAAGGATAAGAGAAATAACAAAAGAGTATGGTGCATTAGTTATATGCGACGAGGTCATAACCAACTTTAGGCTCTCAAAGGGTGGTGCACAAGAGCTCTTTGGCAGAGACCCAGACATTACCTGCATGGGAAAGATATTAGGTGGTGGTATGCCATTGGGTGCTTACGGAGGAAGGAAGGAAATAATGCAAAAGGTGGCACCAGAGGGTCCCGTCTATCAAGCAGGGACACTATCGGGCAATCCTCTTTCTATGGTCGCAGGTATAGCAACTCTTAAAGAACTTTTCAGTTTAAACCCATACGAAGAGTTAGAAGGGCTTACAAAAAGCCTTACCTCCGGAATATCAGAGATTTTACATAGAAAGGGCATGCCTCATAGGATAAACCAGATAGCTTCCATGTTTACCGTATTCTTTACAGAGGACGAGGTATACGATTACGAAACTGCAAAAAGGTCAGATAGAGAGATGTTTGGTAGGTTCTTTAGAGCTCTGCTTAAAGAGGGTATCCTCATTCCACCTGCTCAGTTTGAGGCATGGTTTCTTAGTACATCACACACAGAAGAAGACATCCACTTAGCCCTTGAAAAGATA
>JAXSOP010000046.1:0-8647 GCA_037926125.1 Aquificaceae bacterium | reverse complement strand
GTTGTTTGCCTTTTTCCTCGCATTGTCTATAGGTAAGTCTCCTTCCCAACAAGCGCTTATAGTTATCCCTTCCGCTTTATACCTAATCATGGGTATTTTCATGTTTCTCTACCCTGGCAGGCTGAGACTTTTTAAAAACTATGGAGACCTTTTTTTCCTCTCTTTGCTTGCCCTTCTTGCTGGTCAAAGAGAAGCTATACTTGCTCTTTTTACAGCAGTAGCTCTCTATACAAGCAGAAATGTCTTTATGGGTATGCTCTTCCTCTGGCTTCTTGTAGGCTTTGGTTTTTACTACTATGGTGCTTGGGGTTTTACTCTTGTGCCGGTCTTGCTTGCCCTATTTATGGCATCTTTGCATCCGGACCTTGTAGAAGCTCTGAGAAAAGAGAGGTTTTACATAAGAAGCCTAAGAACCTCATACTCTAAACTGACAGGTGAATATGCAAGGTTGGAGAGAGTATCTCAGAGCGTGGTTAGAGATGCGATGCTTCTCGATGAGATCTTGAGTAGCAGAAGCCTTCATGAATACCTCGCAAATATCAAGGAACGGTTTGAACTGAAGGCTATAAACATAACACCTATGCAAGGAAATCTCTTCAAAGAATCTATGATTGACAAAGCCAGCCAGAGCCTTCATGTTCCTGTAAGGCTTAAAAAGGGAGAGGTTAATGTGTCCTTTTATGTGAATAACCCTATGCAACTATATGATAAGGAGCTACTGAAAACCCTTGAAAGGGCAGGGAAACTTATAAATTTATACATAGAAGGTCTTGAAGAAAGGCCTAAGGAGAAGGTAATAGCTGTGTGAGGTGATAACATGGAAGTTTTAGAGGAAAAGGAAGAGGTGCTTGACCTTACAGGGCTTATGTGTCCTTTGCCCGTGGTGATGACTTCTGAGAAGATGAGGAAGTTAGGGGAAGGTCAAAAACTCGTGGTTATATCTACGGACCCAGGATTTGAAAGGGATATAGTAAGTTGGTGTGGCCAAACTGGTAACGAGCTTATAAGCCTTAAAAAGGAAGATGGTAAAGTAGTTGCGGTTTTAAGGAAAGGCTCTCAAGCCATAGAACCCTCTTTATGGTATTGGATAAAGTTTCATTCTCTGGGAGTAAAGCTCCATGTAAGGCACATCCTCATGAGCTTAAATCCTTTTATCAAAAAGCCCGACCACTTTATAACCTTTATTGCCATATCGGAAGGTACAAGGTCGGAGAAGTTTCTAAAAGGTAGAGCCAAGCTCATACCCATCCCCGATGAGATAGACCCAAGATGTGGTGTGGTGCTTGCGGTGCATGGTTACAAAGAGGCAAGGGACATATATGAACAGCTACAAAAAGAGGGCTTTGGCGTAGAGGCTATATACAAAAAAGAAGGTAAGAAATACAGGAGGGTCTATCCATAGGAGTTTTGGAAGAGATAGTTAAGAACAAGAAAACTGAGATAAGAAAAGACCCAGATTACATAAAAAGCCTTGAGGATATGTCAAAACTCAGAAGTTCCTTTTTCTCCTTTGAAAAAGCTCTTTCTTCCTGTAGGACAAGGATAATAGCAGAGGTTAAGAGGGCTTCGCCTTCTGAAGGTAGGATAAAAGACATATCCGCAAAGGAACAAGCCAAGCTATACGAAAAAGCTGGAGCAGTAGCCATATCTGTGCTTACAGACAAAAAGTTTTTTAACGGCTCTCTTGAAGACCTGTATGAGGTTAGACAAATAGTAAACCTTCCACTGCTTAGAAAGGATTTTATCCTTGACCCTGTGCAGATCCTTGAAGCCAAAGCCTATGGAGCGGATATAGTGCTTCTTATAGTTAGGGTTTTAGAGGATGGGCTACTTAAAGACCTTATTGAATACTCTAAGGAACTTAGACTTTCTCACCTCGTAGAGGTCTTTAGTCTTGAAGAGGCAGAGAGGGCTCTAAAAGCAGGTGCTTACATAATAGGCATAAACAACAGAGACCTTGATACCCTTAAGATAGACATAAGCCTTTCTGAAAGGCTCGCACCAAAAATAAAGGAAATTGGAGCAAAGTTTGTTATAGCGGAGAGCGGTATAGAAAGCCGTGGGCAGGTCTTAAAACTTGAAAACTCTGGAGTTGATGCTTTTCTTGTAGGAACGAGCCTTATGAAAAGCCAAGACCCTGTAAAAAAACTGAGAGAACTTATGGGTTATAATTTCTAAGAGGAGGTAAACCAGTGAAAAACGCCCTTGACCTAAATCTCATGGAAGAACTGTCAAATCTTGAGTTTTTTGTAGTAAAGGCTCCCGTCAACAGCCAAGAGTTTTGGAAGGAATGGCAGGAAAAGTATTCAAGGGCTTTTGTGTCAAGGATAGCCATAAAGAAGATCCTAAGGACCAGAAAACTGAGCTACGAAGAGATAAAAAGATATAGAGCACTTCTTGAAGTCTATGAGGATATAGTCTTTTACCTAGAGAACATCAAAAGGCTTGCTTTGAACTTAAGAGGTATTTTTGAAACAAGCGAGAGTCCTGAATTTGATGACGAAGATATAGACTTTGACCTTTAGGGAGGTTTGCCATGCCCTTTAGGAAAAAGACTCTCAGAGGTGTAGACCTTAAGGGTAAAAGGGTGCTTGTAAGGGTAGACTTTAATGTGCCAATTGACGAGCTTGGAAACATTGAAGACGATACGAGAATAAGAGCGAGCCTGCCAACCATAGAGTATTTGCTCGATGCGAAAGCTAAGATAGTTCTGATGTCTCATCTTGGAAGACCAAAGGGGAGAGATGAAAAGTTCAGTCTTGCACCTGTTGCCAAAAGACTTTCAAGGTATCTAAACAGAGATGTGAAAATTCTTCCTGACTGTGTTGGTGAAGAGGTAGAGAAAGAGGTAACGAGTATGCAAGAAGGGGATGTGGTGCTTTTGGAAAACTTGAGGTTTCATGAGGGAGAAAGTAAGGGCAGTGAGGAGTTTGCCAAGAGCTTGGCAAAACTTGGAGAGGTTTATGTGAGCGATGCCTTTGGCACATGCCACAGAAAGCATGCTTCTGTATACCTTGTCCCACAGATTCTTAAACCTGCGGTAATGGGCTTTTTACTTGAGAAGGAGATAAGCTATTTTGAAAAGGCTATGGTAAACCCACAAAGACCTGTGGTTGCCATAATAGGGGGTGCAAAGGTCTCTTCCAAGCTGGGAATTATAAAGAACCTTCTCAAAAGGGTGGACAAGCTCTTTATAGGTGGTGCTATGGCTTTTACCTTTATAAAGGCTATGGGTTACAAGGTGGGAAGCTCGCTGGTAGAGGAGGACCTTATTCCCACAGCAAGGGATATATTAGAGGTAGCTCAAAAGCTGGATGTGAGGCTCTATCTTCCTGTGGATTTTATAATAGGAAAAGAAATCTCGGACAACACACCCACAAGGGTTGTTCCGTGGCAAGAAATACCAGAGGGTTGGATGGGTCTTGATATAGGACCTGTTTCTGTGGCTCTTTTAAGGGAGATAGTAGCAGATGCCCAGACCATAGTGTGGAATGGACCCATGGGTGTGTTTGAGCTTGATAGGTTCAAAGACGGCACTTATGAGACTGCAAAGCTCCTTGCTCAATCTCCTGCCCTTACCATCGCAGGTGGAGGAGATACAGACCATGCTATACACAGAGCGGGAGTATATAACGCTATAGACTTTGTCTCCACAGGTGGTGGTGCCTTTTTGGAGCTTTTAGAGGGTAACAGCCTTCCTTGCATAGAAGTGTTGGACGATGCGTGAGCTTGAGCTTTTTCTAAGGGTGGCTAAAGAATCAAGCCTTCTGGGAGGACAAGTCCTAAAGGAGTTTTACAGAAAAGAAGACAATCCTATCATGGAAAAGGGAGAAAAGGATATATACAGCCTTGCGGACAAGCTCTCGGAAGAGAGGATTAGGGAGCACATAAGTAAGTATCTGCCAGACCATAAGGTTGTGGGGGAAGAAGACGGAGGCTCTGCGGATGGTGAATATGTGTGGTATATAGACCCTCTTGATGGGACAAAGAACTACATAGCTGGGTTTCCCATATTTGGGACTTCTGTAGGGCTTCTATACATAGGCAGGCCTATCGTGGGGGCGGTATACCTGCCAGTGTTTGACAGTCTCTATTGGGCTATGGATGGTAGTGGTGCTTTTAAAAATGGAAAGCCTATAAAAATTAAACAAAAGGCTCAGCTTAAGCAGTGCTATGTTTCTTATGGCTATCCTTCAAGGGCAAAAAGGAGCTTAAACTCTTATTGGAACATATTCAGAGAGGTCTTTGACAAAGTAGGTGCTATGAGAAGACCCGGTGCTGCAGCGGTAGACCTTTGCTTTCTCGCAGAGGGTATCTTTGATGGGCTATTAGAGTTTGAGCTAAACCCATGGGATGTGGTCGCTGGCTCTATTATAGCCAAAGAGGCGGGTGCCAAAGTGGCACTAACCAAAGGCTTCTCTATGGGAACGGATGTTTATGCGGGGAACGACCTATGCTTTCCCTTTATACACGAAGTGCTTAAATTAAACCTTGAGGAGTTTCATGAGCTTAGCCTATAAGTATAGACCACACTATACGGTTGAGGACTATCTTAAATGGCAAGGGGATTGGGAGCTAATAGAAGGTATTCCTTACGCTATGGCTTTGCCAAGACCTATTAATCAATACATTCTTAACGAACTTGGTGCCTTTCTGAGGAGTGTGTTTTTGCTTGAGGAATGTAGCACATGTAAAGTTTACGTAAAGCTTGATTGGTATGTGTCTTTTGATACGGTCATAAGACCGGACCTAATGGTTTTGTGTGGAGAAATTCCAGAAAGGGTGGAAAGTCCGCCACACATGGTGGTGGAGATAGTTTCTCCAAGTAGCAGGCAGATGGACGAGGGTCTTAAGTTTGAGCTGTGTGAAATGCAGGGTGTGAAATACTTTGTCCTCGTATATCCTGACGAGAAGATGGTAAAGGTCTTTGAGCTATTTAGTGGAAGGTATAGGCAAAAGTCGGATAATAAATTTGTTTTTAATGGTTGTGAGGTAGAAATAGCCTTTGAGGAGGTCTTTCGTGGGCTTGGCTGAGAAGTATCCAGTAAGGTATACGGTAGAGGATTACCTTAAATGGCAGGGAGATTGGGAGTTAATAGAGGGTATTCCCTACGCTATGGCTTCGCCAAGACCTATTAACCAGATAATACTCGGGAAACTCTCGCAACTTATGGGAAATGCTTTAGAGGAATGTCCAAAGTGCAGGATTGCGGTGGAGCTTGATTGGTATGTGTCTTTTGATACGGTCATAAGACCGGACCTAATGGTATTGTGTGGAGAAATTCCAGAGAGAGTAGAAAGCCCACCGCAGATGGTGGTGGAGATAGTCTCTCCAAGTAGCAGACAGATGGATGAGGGACTTAAGTTTGAACTTTGTGAAAGAGAAGGCGTGAAATACTTTGTCCTTGTTTATCCTGATGAGAAGATAATAAAGGTCTTTGAGCTTATGGAGGTAAAATACAAAGAAAAGCTAGATAAGATTTTTAAGCTGGATGGATGTGAAGTGAGTGTAGACTTCTTAGAGCTTTTTAGTAATGTTATTTGAGAAGTGCAAAGGAGGAGGTGAAAATGAAGTTTCTTGCACCAGTTGACTTTACGGAGATAACAAACCCGCTTATTAGAGTAGTGAAACTTTTTGCCCAAGCCCACAGTGCCACAGTTCATCTCCTTCATACAGTATCTCCAGTGCTTTACCTTCCCTATCCAGAGAGCTTTGGTATGAGCACAGTAGACCTTGAGCTGCTTGCGGAGCTTCAGGAGAGAAAGAAGGAAGAGGCAAAAGAGAGATTAAAAGGCCTCGTGGAATTTTTAAAGCCTCTGGAAGTGGAAATTTTTGTAGAAGTAGGCGAGCCTGCGGAGGCGGTGTTAGAAAGAGAAGAGGCCTATGACCTTGTCTTTATGGGAAGTCACAAAAAGGGTCTTGTGGAAAGGATAATAGTTGGCTCAACAACAGAAAAGGTTGTGAAGTATTCAAGAAAGCCTGTTTTTGTGCTAAAAGGGAAGGAACCAGAGGGTATAAAAAAGGTTCTTGTAGGATACGACCTCTCGGAGCATGCAAGAAAAGCCCTTGAATTTGCTGTAAACCTACTAAAGCCCTTTTCTCCTCATATAATTCTTCTGCATGTGGAAGAAACTATTGAACTACCAATCGTTGAAGGAATAAAGGATGTTATAAGTGAAAAATACAGGGAAGAAAAGTTAAAACATATCGGCAAAATTGAAGGTTGGCTCAGAGAATCTGGCTTTGTAGCTTCAGCTTATATACTTGAGGACAGGTCACCTGCTGATGGTATAAGGAACTTTTTGAAGGAAAATCCAGACATTGACATGGTGGTATTGGGAAGTAGAGGTCTTTCTGGTTTCAAGAGGGTGCTTCTTGGAAGCACATCCTCGGAACTTCTGAGGTCTTTGGAAGTTTCTTTTATTATACATAGGAGTTTAGAATGAGAGTGCTTTTTTTTCTTATGTTTCTTGGAGTGTCCTTAGCTTACAATCCATACACCGATTATGTTTTCTGCAGGCTCTATCAGGAGAAAGAAGCTCCTAAAGCTGAAAGCTACTGCCTGAGAGCCCTTGAAAGGGCACCAACACCATCTTTATATGTGGATGTTGTGAGGTTAGCCCTTAAGCTGAAAAAAAATGATATGGCACTCAAGGTCGCCAGCGAGTTTAAGTCAAAGTATCCTAATATGCCCGACCCATACCTCTTGCTCCATAGCGTATACAGTATAAGAAGAGAAGAGGAAAAAGCCTTAAGAGTTCTTGAGGATGGATACTCAAAGAACCCTGATTCAAGGGAGATAATGGTCTTTTTAGCGGAGGAATATCTTAGAAGAGGACAGATGGTAAAGGCTCGCAGTGTGCTTACAAGGCTGGCAGAGGTAAGTCCAGAAAATCCTCTGCCCTATTTTATGCTTGCAAGAATTGCCCTTTCTGAGGGTAAACAGCAAGAAGCTATAGAATACCTTGAGAAATCTCTCAAGGTGAAAGGAGACTTTGAAGCTGGTTTTATAACCCTTGGAAGCATATACGAGCAGAGAGGAGAATACTCAAGAGCGGAGAGCTTATATAAGGACATACTCAAGCAAGACCCAACAAACAGAAGTGCCTTAGAAAGGCTTGCAAACATATATACAATAACTGGCAGATATGAAGAGGCAAAGGATGTCTACCAAAAGCTGGCAGAACTTTATCCCGACGGTGGTTACCTATATCAGTATGCTCTTATTCTTATTAGGTCGGGGGATACAAAAAGGGCTAAAGAGCTTTTAGAGAATCTCTATAGAGAAAATCCAGATAATCCCGACGTGGCTTATAGCTATGCACTACTTCTTGAGTTTGAAAAGGAAACTGACAAAGCCCTTAGCATATATCTTAACCTTCAGAAAAAGGTAGGAAACAACCCAAAGATCCTTGAAAGGCTGGCAGGTATATACATAGATAGGAAGGAATATCAAAAAGCGGAGGACTTACTCAAAAAGGCTCTTGCGGTAGACCCAAACAGTTATCAGCTAAACCTTCTTGTGGGAAACCTTTACAGTGAGAAGGAGGAACTTGAGGAAGCTCTTAAATACGTAAACAAAGCAGTGGAAATAGACCCGAGGAATTATAGAGGTTATTTCCTAAGGGCAATAGTCTACGACAAATTGGGCAAGATACTGTCTGCGGAGGAAGACCTCAAAAAAGCTCTTGAGCTAAACCCCGATGACCCGGAGCTTTTGAACCATCTTGGATACTCTCTTCTCCTTTGGTATGAAGGTGCAAGATTGGATGAGGCAGAAAAGCTCATAAAAAGAGCTCTTCAAAAAGACATAGAAAACCCTGCATATATAGATAGCATGGCGTGGGTTTTGTATTACCGTGGCGATTACATGAAGGCTAAAGAGCTTCTCCTCAAGGCTCTTGAAAAGGAGAAGGAAGACCCTGTGCTATACGAACACATGGGAGATGTCCTTCTCAAGTTAGGAAAGGAAAAGGAAGCACAGGAATATTACAAAAAAGCCTATGACCTACTTATGCAGGGTAAAAGGGGAGAACCAAACCAAAAGGAAAGGCTAAAGGGTAAGATAAAAGCTCAATGATATTTAGTTGGTTTTTTTGGAGGTTTTTTAGACTTGCTGTGATTATCAGCTCCCTATTTACCTTTACATTCCTCATATTCCAGATAATTAGACTTGACCAGATACTGTTCCAGTTGCCTATTGAGGAGTCTCTGCCCTTCCTTTTACTCTGGTTTTTATTTTATTTCTCTTACATGCTCCCACCCGCATTCTTTATAGCCTTTGCCTTCCACCTTTTTGAACTAAAAGAAAGCAAAAAGCTTCATGTTATACAGTCTTTTGGAATAAGACCTATTAATCTATATACAAAAAGCATTTTTATGTTGTTTCCTGTTATTTTTGCCCTTTCCTTTGTGTTTCGCACATTAAACGAAGAGGATATTGGTTTTGTAAGAAGACAGCTTACACTAAAGTATTACGCCCTTCTAATAACTTCTATACCTTCAAAAAGTTTTCAAAGCTTTGGACAGTTCACCTTATATGTGGAAAAAAGAGAGGGAAACACTCTTGATGGTATATTCTTCAAGTTTAATGAAGGTGTGGTTGTAGCAAAGAAGGCTAAAGTGGAAGCGGGAACACTTCCCTTT
>JAXSOP010000045.1:0-8665 GCA_037926125.1 Aquificaceae bacterium | reverse complement strand
TCTCATATCTGTTATTTCATCAGTAGAGTCCACTTTTCTAAGCCTGAATATGGCTATTATTATACCAAGACCCACTGCAGCTTCTGCAGCGGCAAGGGCTATTATAAAAAGGGCAAAGACTTGCCCGTCCACGAGGCTAAGGTGTGCGTCCGCACCCACAAAAAGCACATTTACCGCATTCAGAGCAAGCTCCATGCTCATAAGAACGGTCACCATATTTCTACGCACTATCATACCAAAAACACCAAGCCCAAAGAGAACTATACTAAGGGTCAGGTATGCCTCAAGGGGTATGGTTGTCATAGGTTTGTGCCTCCTTCCTTCCTATTATTACCGCACCTATCATACCAATCAGCAGAACAAGGGAAACCAACTCAAAGGCAAGGAAATACTTGCTAAAGAGTATACCACCTATTACCTCCACATTGCCAAACTTTTGTATAAGCTCTCTAAACTCACCCTTTGGTGATACGCTAACTCCTATTAGAAACACCAAGAGCATTTCCGCATAGAGCAATGGTATAAGAGGAAAGGATATAAGACCTTCAACCCTGTAGTGAGAATCCTTTTTTAGGGCTTTCTCCCATGGGACTGCGGTGAGAACAAAGACATAAAAGACCGTCACCGCAACCACGTAGATAAGAAGCTGAAGAGCACCAACAAGCTCCGCGCCTGCCACAAAGAATATTCCAGCAACTGCTACAAGGACCGACAAGAGGGAAAGGATCACATATATGGGGTTAGACAAAAGCACAACCCCCGACGCAGAAAGCACCGCAAGACCAGAAAATAGAAAAAATACAAGCCACTGTATCACCTTTTCACCTCCGGAAGTTTAAGGTCGTTTTCATACCAAAGTCTTTGTCTTTGATAGTCATCTATCCATATTCTGTCTGGCTCCTCTTCTCTTCTCCTTTGCCAATCTCTGCCAATCCTCTCTAACACCTCAAGGTCTAACACTGAGTCTTTTCTTGTGTAGCTTGCAGTTTCGTGGATGTCGCTTTGGAAAAGGCAGTCTACAGGGCATGCGTCCACGCAAAAACCACAGAAGGTGCAAAGCATCATATTCATGTTAAAAACAGATACCTTTCTTCTGCCGTCAGGCAGTTTTTCTCCCTCTATCTCAAAGAGCTGTGGCACTGGGCATGCCCTTTTGCAAAGCATGCAGACCACACACCTGCTCTTACCCGGCTCCACCTTTATTTTGAACCTTTCTACCCACTCATCGAAGGCAGGTTGAGGCTCTTTTCCGTCCACCACCTTGTGCCCAAAGAAGCCTCTAAACCTTTTAGGTGGCGTGATTTTTTCATAAGGGTAATGGGTGGTAATTGTCCTTCTGAAGGCATGCCTTATGGTAATAGATAGTCCTTTTATAAAGTCAAGGAAGAAAATTCTCTCCAGCCAACTTAGCGGTCTTTCAAAAACCTTCTTTACCATCTTTTTACCTCCATATAAGGGGTGCTATAACTGCGGTAAGCACCAAGTTTACAAAGGTAAGGGGTAGCATCACCTTCCAGGCAGTGGCGGTTATCTGGTCAATCCTATATCTTGGCAGTGTCCAATGAAGCCATAGCACAAATAGAAAGAGAAGGCTTACTTTGAGGATAAACCATACAAAGGGAGATAGCGGTCCAAGGAAAAAGAGGGGGTCTACAAAGCCGAGAAAGGGTATGTTTATGGGAGACCAACCGCCCATAAAGAGAACCACTGCAATTGCAGAAAGGGAAAGCACTTCCACATACCATTCCACAAGTGGGAAAAGGCCAAACTTCATGCCGCCGTATTCCACAGTAAAGCCTGTGACTAGTTCTGCCTCCGCCTCCTGTATATCAAAGGGCACTCTGCCAGTTTCCGCCAGCATTGCAAACATGTAAACCACAAAAGCCATAGGCTGAAGCCACATATACCAGAGGTTTTGGTCTATCTGCTTTTGAACTATGTCGTAAGTGGAGAGGGTCCCTGCCAGTATTATAGGACCCATGACCGCAAAGGTTATAACCACCTCATAGGAGACCACTATGCCTGCCTTCCTCATAGAGCCTATAAGTGCATACTTTGAATTAGAAGCCCATCCCGCCAAGGCTATGGCAAAGACCGCCATAGAGCCAAGGGCAAAGACGAGCAAAAGACCTATGTTCACATCGGTGAGAATAGGCTTTATCTTGTATCCAAGAAGTTCAAACTCGGGACCAAAGGGAACCACCGCAAAAACCAAAACCGCAGGCACAAGAGCCATCACAAGGGCAAGGTTATACAAAAACTTGTTTCCATATCTTGGAAAGAGGTCTTCCTTTGTGAGGAGCTTAAGACCGTCCGCAAGGGGTTGCAAAAGTCCGTGCCAACCCACCACCATGGGACCTGGTCTTCTCTGTATATGTGCTGCTACTTTTCTCTCCACCAAGGTCAGATATGCACCCACACCAAGGACTATACCCAATATGACAAGTATCTTTATAAGGGTTATTACAAGCCAAGCTATAACATTTTCCATGTTTGCCTCCAGAGCCTTTCTGAGTCTATTTCAAAAGAATAGTCTTTTAAAGAAAAGGAGAGCATTTCCATAGGCACAAAACCCTCTGAAGTCCATCTGTAGGCTTTCCAGCTTTTGCCTTCTGGATACAAAAGCACATAATAAGGTACTGCTTGCTGTTCGTATAGCTTAAACTTTACAAACTCATCCATCTCCTTTGATTTCTCTGAAACTATCTCAAAGACCACCTCTGGTCTCTTCCTTATGTAGTCCTCCTGCTCTTCACACAAAACTACAAGGTCTGGTCTCACAACCGTGTCCTCTGATATGACCCAGTCAAGCTCTCCCACCACAAAGCAGTTGCATTCTTGCTTTTCAAAAAGACTTCTTATTAACCATATGAGGGTTGAGGCTAAGAGCTGATGTTTGAACCTTGAAGAAGCCATAGCGTAGGGAATGCCTTCTATAAGCTCCCAGTCTCCTTGCCACTTTGCGTAGTCCTCATAAGTGTAATGTGGTAGATGCCTTAGCTTCATCGGTCTATCTCTCCCACCACTGGGTCTATGCTTGCCAAGATGGTAACCGCATCCGCTATTACGCGGTCTTTCATTAGCTTAGGATACACGCAGAGGTTATACATGGAGCCTGGTCTTATCTTTACCCTGTAGGGCTTAACGCCACCAGTGGAGTATATGTAAAAACCCAGCTCTCCTCTTGGGTTTTCTCCAGAGGAGTATATCTCACCTTCTGGAACCTTTAGACCTATGCCGTCAAGTGGTAGCTTGAGCTTTTTTGGGTCTGGAGACTCCGCAAAGAAGGGTGCGGTCTTTAACTTCTCAAGTACTGCCACACACTGCTCTATTATCCTAAGGCTCTGCCTCATCTCTTCAAGCCTGACCAGGTATCTGTCGTAAACATCACCGCTTTCTCCCACGGGAATATCAAACTCTACCCATGGATAGGCATCATAGGGTTCAACCTTTCTTATATCGTATGGCACGCCAGAGCCTCTGGCTACTGGACCAGTGAGCCCGTAGAAATACACATCCTCCTTGCTTATAACTCCCACTCCTACGTTTCTTCTGAGCCATATGCGGTTTCTACTCAGGATGGTCTCCCACTCCTTTAGCTCCTTTGGAAACCTCTTTATAAAGGCTTTTATTACCTCCAAAGCTCCCTCTGGCAAGTCCATACGCACACCACCAACCCTTGTGTAGGAAATGGTAAGCCTTGCACCGGTTATTCCCTCTATGATGTCCATAAGTTTTTCTCTTTCTTTAAATGCATACAGGAATATGGTTAAAGCTCCAAGGTCAAGGGCGTAAGTGCCAAGCCATAAAAGGTGAGAGTTTATCCTTTGAAGCTCCGACATCATGGTGCGAATATACTTTGCCTTTTCTGGGACAAGGTCCTCTATACCGAGAAGTCTTTCAACTGCGACCACCCAAGCTTGATTGGAGCAAAGGGCAGAAAGGTAATCCATACGGTCTGTGTAGACCAGAAACTGGTTATACATCTCGTTTTCTGCCAACTTTTCCACGCCCCTGTGAAGCTGACCAAGTATCACATCACACTGATAGACCCTTTCCCCCTCAAGGTCAAAGAGAAACCACATGGTTCCATGCGTTCCCGGATGCAAAGGTCCCCAGTTGAGGACTATCTGAGCCTTCTTCTGAAGCCTTCTCTTTTCTGTTATCTCAAGGTCTTCTAAGGTAGGCACAGGAGTGTGCATCTTGTCATAGTTCATTAGTCCTTGAAGATTATCACCCCATAGGACTTCGTTCAAAGATGGCAGATATTCAGTGGCGTAGCCCTCAAGGGGAAAGTCCTTTCTAAGAGGATAGTGCTGGTATGTTTCCCACATAAAGGCACGCACGAGGTTTTCATGCCCCTCATACCTTATGCCAAACATATCGTAGCATTCTCTTTCTGCCCACTTACCTGCAAACCAGAGTTTTTCTACAGAAGGTAGATCGCCGTCCGTCCACGTTTTCACTACCACACGCTTCTTTTCATCCACATTGTATAGGATGTAAAAGGCTAAAAAGCGAGGCTTTCTGTCGGGAAAGTCCACAACCGAGTGATCAATAAAAAGTTTATAACCCTTTTCTTCCTTTAGAACCTTAAGAAGGTCAATGAGCTTTCTCTTCTGGATGTGGAGAGAAGTAATCGTGGGCTTTTCTTCAATTTCAAGCCCCTCAAACCTGCCTTTTAAGTCGATAAAGTCTTGTTCCTTTGCCCAAGGCATCTTACACTCCTTTAAAGGCTTTCCTCTTCAAACTGCCAGTCAAGGGCTCCCTTTCTCCATGCATAGAGAAGCCCATATGTCAGTATAAGTATAAAAAGGAACATCTCCACAAAACCAAACACACCCAAATACCTGTAGACTACAGTCCAAGGGAAAAGAAAGGCTGCCTCTATGTCAAAGAGCAGAAGCAGTAGACCAAGCAAGTAATAACCCTGATGGAAGGTGGACTGGGCGGACTTGTCATAGAGAGGTACACCACATTCGTAAGGATAGTCTTGCATAGCATCTGAGCTTTTTGGACCCAGTAGCTTGTTTACGAAGACAAAAATGAGGGCTAAGCCCAACATAATGCCAAAGAATATAAGCAGTGCTATGTATTCCATGCTTTCACCTCATAAAAAGGTTCTCCGCAGAAGGACTTACAAAGCTCCATAATATTATAGGCACTGCTCCAATAAGGACAAGGGCAAGGCTCAAGAGCATTATAAGAAACTTCTCTACGTTGGACACAGAAAGGCTTAGGCTATTGCTTTGTTCTTTCATAAACATAAGCACAGTGATCCTAAGATAATAGCCTGTGGATATACCAGTTGCCACTATCATCACGATAGCAAGCCACCACAACCTTTCAAAGGAAAGAGACATAAACACCAAAGCCTTTCCAATAAAGCCCACAGTTGGCGGGACTCCCAGAAGGGCAAGGAGCATAACCATAAAGGAGAGGGCAAGCCATGGTGCGGAAAACCTCATGCCTGAGAACTGCTCCAGCCTGTTTTCCCAGCCCGGCACTCTCTCCAAGAGGGCAAGCACCATAAAGCTACCAAAGCCCATTAGAGAGTACGCAAGAAGGAAGTATATGACCGCTTTTAGCCCTATAACCTCTGCTACCGCAATACCTGCCAGTATGTAGCCAGAGTGTGCTATGGAAGAGTAGGCGAGAAGCCTTTTTACATCCTTTTGCACCAAGGCGGTAAGATTTCCGTATAGCATGGTTAGGGCGGAGATGATAGCGGTAGTGGTTATCCAAGCATAGGCAAAGTGTTCTTGAACCAAAGGCATGAGTCTAACCACTGGAGCAAAGAAGGCAAGCTTTCCAAAGGATGCCATGTAAGCAGTTATGGGTGTTGGAGCACCCTGATAGGCATCTGGAAGCCAAAAGTGAAAGGGTACTGCACCTATCTTTATGGCAAAGCCTATCAAAAAAAGTACAAGACCAAGCACCAAAAAGTAGTGGTTTTCACCCACATGTGTGAGAATGTATCTAAGGTCAAGTGAGCCAGAGTAGAGATACATAAAGCCTGCACCGTAGGAAGCCAAAGCTATAGAAAGACCTCCAAGAATTAGATACTTAAAGGCACCCTCCTTTGAATTGAAGTCTGACCTAAGAAGGGCGGTAAGCATATAAAAGGCTATGGAAACAGCCTCAAGGGCAACATACAAAACTACTAGGTTGTAAGAAGATACTAAAAACATTCCACCTATTAGGGTAAAGCTAAGGATGTAGTAAAACTCTCCATAGAGGGACTTTTTGCTTTTATAGTAAAGGTAATTAAAGCCCAAAAGAGTCATGGTAAGCAAAAGCATAAAGGCTTGCATAAGGCTTGAAAAGCTGTCCCTTTTGTAAAGCCCATAAAAGGTCTCACCCTCTACGCCCCAGCTAAATACCAAAAGGAGAAAAGCCAGAAGATAACCCACAAGGCTTACGCTTATGGCAAGGGCATGGTTTATCCTTTTGTATACAATGTCAAGACTAAAGAGGAGAAAGCCAGTAAGCAAGACCACAAGCTCTGGAAGGACAAGGGACAAACGAGGAAATTCTATGCTTATTAGCTGTTCCATCTTAACCTCCCATTACCCTTGAGACTAAGTAATTCAAAAGGCTGTTTATGTAAAGGTCATAAAAAGCGAAGAATAGGAAGGGCAGAAAGCCTACCATAAGCATGGGAATAACCACAAGCAAGAAGGCACTTAGCTTAAAGCCTCTTAGGTCTGTAAAGTGAATGAGCCTGCTTTCCTCCTTTGTGTCAAGATATAGGGTCTTTAGGAGGTATAGCACATAGACCGCACTAAAGAAGGCACCCACAACCACTAAGAAGGCAAGAAGTAATGTGTATTCTCTTGCTCCCACGATAGTGAGAAACTTACCCCAGAAGGAAGAACCACCAGGAAGCCCCATAGAGGAAAAGCCGGTTATAGCGACAAGAACTGCAAAGAGAGGCATAAACTTTATACTTCCCCTAAGTGCTTGCATATTAAAGCTGTGTAGCCTGTTGTAGATAAAGCCCGCCATCATAAACAAGGCAGAGGAGGTAAGACCGTGGGCAAACATCTCTGTAATACTGGCTCTTAGACCCTCTGCATTAAGGAGAAACATACCCGTTACCACAAAACCCATATGGCTCACAGAAGAGTAGGCTACAAACCTCTTGACATTGCTCTGGCTTATGGTAAACCAAGAAGCAAAGACTATGGTAAATATACCCCAAAGCACCATTATGGGCATAAGATATACAGAAGCAATTGGAAAGAGTCCTATGTTGAACCTGAGCAGTGCATAAGTCCCCATCTTAAGAAGCACTGCAGCAAGCACTACAGAACCTGCGGTTGGTGCTTCTCCGTGGGCGTCAGGAAGCCATGTATGAAAGGGTACAATAGGAGTCTTTACCGCAAAGGCTATTAGAAAGAGAAGGAACATAAAGACCTCAAAGGTAAGGTCATACCGATTGTTTATAAGGTCAAAGTAGTTAAAGGAAAACTTGCCAAACTGTCTATAGTGTTGGACCGCAAGGCTTACTATACCCAAAAGAAGGAAAAGAGAAGAAACAAAGATGTATATGAAAAACTTATAGGCGGAATAGAGCCTTAGCTTATAGCCCCATATACCTATAACAAAGAACATGGGAACAAGAGTAAGCTCATAAAAGACATAGAAGACCATAATGTCAAGACTAGCAAAAACGCCCACAAGAAAGGTCTCTGTTAGCAAAAACCATATGTAATATTCCTTGAGGCGACGGCTTACTTGATGGTCTCTTGTAGACCAAAGGATGGCAACCAAAGAAACCAAGGTGGTGAGTATATACATAAGGTAAGAAAGCCCATCAAAACCCAAGTGCAAGCTAAGGTTTAACTCAGGGATAAGGACATACTTTTCCTCAAACTGCACCTTGCCAGCCCTTGAAAAGTCAAAGAAGAAAAGAGACACCAAAGATATGCCAAACACAAGCCCGCTGAAGAAGACCGCTATCCATTTAGAAAGCTCCTCTTTTGTGAAGAGTATCACAAAAACTCCAAACAGAGGCAATATCATGCTCACCGAAATTAGTGGAAAACCATCCATCCTTTCACCTCATGCTGTATAGTATGACACCCAGTATAAAGACCACACCAAGCAGTAGAAAGCTCACATAGTTGTTAAGAAGACCTGTCTGTATGTTCCTTGCCTTTTTGCCCGTCCAATAGGACAGCTTTGCCACGCCATTAACAAAAAGGTCCACAAACATTATGTCCAACTTCATCCAGAGGAACTTTACCACCTTAAAGTAGAGGAAGTTAAAGAGGTTTATAAAGCCATCTATCAAAACCCTATCACCAACAAGGAAAAGACCCTTAGAAAGACCCATATAACCCCTTGCTATACCTCTGTGGTAAAGCCTTTCAGTAAAGAACTGTTCTTTGAAGGTAGTATGCAAAGGCTTGAGAGCTTCATATGCCTTCTGTGGGTCTATCAAACCCTTCACATACACAAGATAGGCTACACCTATACCCGCTAAACCTACAAGCACTGAAAGTATGGCTATACCTATATGTAGCTCCTTCTTTACTCCTAAAATGCCACCATACCACCCCTCAAAAAATCCTGCCACTACAGCCATAACTCCAAGCACTACCATCGGTATTGCCATCACACCTGGGCTCTCATGTGGCTCCTCTTTATAATCGTGCCT
>JAXSOP010000044.1:0-8698 GCA_037926125.1 Aquificaceae bacterium | reverse complement strand
GGATACTGCCGCAGGTGATAAGATGGATATCAGAGGGAAGGGTTAGGGTTGAGGGCAGAAGGGTGGTGGTGGAAGGGGCAAGGTATGGAACTTTACCCTTTAACCCTGAGCTTGAAGACTTTTGATATAATCTTAGGAAAACTGACAAGGAGGTGGAAACATGTTAAGTCTTTTTAGAAGACGCCTGCTTGTGCTTGGAGTGGCTGGTTGTTTTTTTGCCTTCAATTCATCTCCAGCCCTTGCTGGACTTGTGGGTTCAAAGCCTACTTCTGAAACCCTGACTATGAAGAGAGAGGAAGATATAGCCAAAATCCAAAGAGCCCTTGAAAGCAAACAGCTTCAGGAAAAACTAAAAGCTTATGGTCTCACAAAGGAGGAGGTGGAGAGCAAGCTCTCAGAGTTAAGCGATGAGCAAATACACACGTTGGCAAAGGCTTCTGATAGGGTTCTTGCCGGTGGTGACGGTGTAGGTCTTGCAATAGGTATACTCATAGTGGCTATTCTCCTCGTCGTACTCCTCAAACTTCTAAACAAGGAGATAATCATAAGGTGAGGAATGTTCCTTTTCTTACTTCTCTTTCCTCTTCTGTTATATTCCAAAAGCCTTGACGTTCCATTTGTTAAACAGCGGGACCAGTTCTGCGGTCCTGCCTCTTTAAGCTCTGTGCTTTACTACTATGGTGTGGAGCTTTCCCAAGAAGATATAGGGAAAGAGGTATACAACCCTAAGCTAAAAGGTGCACTTATAACAGACCTTGAAAATTATGCAAGAAAGAAGGGCTTTAGGTCTGAAACAAAAGTCTTAAACCCTGAAGAAATAAAAAGTTATATAGACCAAGGCATACCACCCATACTGCTTGTAGACCTTGGTAGGTTGTGGTTAAGCGTGCCCCATTACGTTGTGGTGGTTGGATACGATGGAGATGTTTTCTATCTCCATACTGGCTATGAAGAAAAGAAGCCCATTAAAGCCAGAGAGCTTGATAGAATTTGGTCAAAGATGGGGAGGGTTGCTCTGATAATCTATCCACTCTGAACTCTTTCAAGAACTTTTCTGTAGCCTTCAAGTAGGTCTCCTAAGTCAAACCTAAACCTATCCTTGTCTAACTTTTCTCCAGTTTTTGCATCCCAGAGTCTACATGTGTCTGGAGATATTTCATCTATAACTGCGAGAGTGCCGTCATGGAGGCTTCCAAACTCTAACTTGAAATCCACGAGCAAGAGACCATGAGATTTAAAGAACTTTTTCAGTACTGTGTTTACCTTAAGGGCTATTTTCACTATATCTCTTAAGGTTTTCTTATCCGCCATGCCAAGAAGAATTGCATGATCAACACATATAAGGGGGTCGTGTAGCTGGTCGTTTTTATAGAAAAATTCCACTAAGGGCTTTTTTAACCTTTCTCCCTCTTTGAAGCCAAGCCTCTTGCATATGCTCCCTGCGGTTATATTCCTTACTACAACCTCTAAGTCAAACCTTTTTGCCTTCCAGACAAGAATCTCTCTTTCAGATACACGTTCTATAAAATGGGTTCTTATACCTCTTTCTTCCAGTAATTTAAATAGTAGACTTGATATGGTGTTGTTGAGGATTCCTTTGCCCTCCAACTCAGCTTTTTTGGTGGCATCAAAAGCGGTCGCAGTATCTTTGAAGTATATCAGACATTTCTCTTTGTCAACTTCATAAACTTTTTTAGCCTTGCCTTCGTAAAGAAGCCTCATATAATTAATTATAAAAGGAGGGTTAAATGACACCAACAGAAAATATAACCGTCATGCCTTCAGAAGTTAGGCTCGCAGACGTTCTGCAAAAGGCTGTTCAGGCTAATGCTTCAGACGTTCATATAACAGCAGGAGCAAGACCCGTACTAAGGGTTGACGGAAGGATAATGCAGCTCATTGAGTATCCTGTATTAACACCAGAAATGACCCAGAGGATTGCCTACTCTGTCATGTCAGAAAGACACAGGAAAACACTTGAAGAAAAGGGGCAGGTGGATTTTTCCTTTGGTGTTAAAGATATTGGTCGCTTTAGGGCAAATGTTTTTTTCCAGAGGGGTGCTATTGCAGCTGCCTTCAGAAGGCTTCCATACAAAGTGATGAATTTGAGGGAGCTAGGACTTACAGAAAAGGTCCTTGACCTATGCCATAAAAGTATGGGTCTAGTGTTGGTTACAGGACCTACGGGTTCAGGAAAGACTACCACTCTGGCGGCTCTTATAAACTATATAAATGAAACCTTCCCATATCATATAATAACCATCGAAGACCCTATAGAGTATGTCTTTCAGCATAGAAAGAGTATAGTAAACCAGAGAGAGATAGGTGAGGATGTTTATAGTTTTGCAGATGCTCTCAGGGCAGCCTTGCGTGAAGACCCAGATGTTATCCTTGTGGGTGAAATGAGAGACCTTGAAACAATAGAGATAGCGCTCAGAGCAGCAGAAACGGGACACATTGTTTTTGGAACACTTCACACAAACACTGCCATATCAACCATTACAAGGATAATAGATGTGTTCCCTCCAGAACAGCAGGAGCAGGTTAGAGTTCAGCTTTCTTTTGTGCTTCAGGGCGTTATATCTCAGAGGCTACTACCAAAAATTGGAGGCGGAAGAGTCCTTGCCTATGAGCTTATGATACCCAATACAGCCATAAGAAACCTTATAAGGGAAAACAAACTTCAGCAGATATATGCCATAATGCAGAGCGGGCAGACTCAGACGGGCATGCAAACCATGAACCAGTCCCTCTATGGACACTACAAGGCAGGTATTATATCTCTTGAAGAAGCCTATAAGTATTCGCCAGATATAAAAGAGCTGGAGAGAATGATAGAAAGAGGAGGGTAAATATGCCAAGGTTTAAGTACAGAGCTTTTGATGAGACAGGGTCCTTTGTAGAAAGCGAGGTAAACTATCCAACTCAAGAAACTTTGATAGCGGAATTACAGCAGAAAGGACTGAGCGTTATAGAGATAGTAAAGATTGAAAAGGAAGAGGGAAAAGAAGAAAAGAGAGGGCTAACCTTTAACCTT
The DNA here is from genome assembly GCA_037926125.1 of Aquificaceae bacterium. Classification (GTDB taxonomy): domain Bacteria; phylum Aquificota; class Aquificia; order Aquificales; family Aquificaceae; genus Pampinifervens. The sequence continues at coordinate 5,661 of JAXSOP010000044.1, read as the reverse complement.
CCAATAGGTGGTAAGGTTAGCGATAGAGACCTTTCCATATTTTGCAGACAGCTTGGCACCATGGTAAACGCAGGGCTTAACATAATAGACGCTCTTAATATATTGGGAGATCAGCTTCCTAACAAAAAGCTTGCGGAAGCCAGCAAAAAAGTTGCAGTAATGGTAAGCGAAGGAAAGCCAATATCTAACTCTATGGCTGAGTTTCCTGCGGTTTTTCCTGAATTTGTGGTTAATTTGGTCAGAGTGGGTGAAGAAACTGGTAATCTTGATACTGCCCTCATAAGGGCTGCGGATTATTACGAAAAGATGGCAATGATAAAGAGCAAGATAAAAAGTGCTGCCTTTTATCCTACCTTTGTGGTTATAATAGCTACCGCCATAGTTACAGGCATACTCTATTTTCTGGTTCCAACCTTTGGAGAAATATACGCCTCTCTTGGTGGAGAGCTTCCCGCTCCTACTCAAATGCTTATTGCTGCGTCCAACGCCCTTAGATCAAACCTTATCTTTATACTTGGCTTCATAGTGGCTTTTTCCTTAATCTTTAGATTTTTACTCAACAATAACTATCAGTTTAGAAAATCTGTGCATTCCTTTATGCTTAGAGCTCCAAAGATGGGTGAGCTTGTGGTGAAAAGCACTATGGCAAAATTTGCCAGAACTATGGCAACCCTCTTTTCAAGTGGTGTGGCTCTTGAGAGGGCTTTTGAAATAGCAGGTCAAGTAACGGGAAACGTGGTGATAAGGGAAGCCCTTGAGTCTGCCAAGAAGGGGGTTATAGAGGGTGAACCCATGCACAAGGCTCTTGAAAAAACTGGTATGTTTCCGAAGCTCATAATAGCCATGGTGAGAGTAGGTGAAGATACAGGTAGGCTTGATGATATGTTAGACACCATAGCGAGATTTTATGAAGACGAGTTTGACAAGGCTGTTGAAGGCATGATAAAGCTAATAGAGCCAATGCTTATAGTCTTCATAGGCGGTATAGTGGGAACTATACTCATAGCCCTATATATGCCAATATTCAAGATGGGTGAGTTGATAAGGTAACTACTAAGGCTTATAATTAATAGCTTATGGCTTTAAGCGTAGGAATTGTAGGACTGCCCAACGTGGGCAAGTCCACTCTGTTTAACGCCCTAATACAGTCCGCAAAGGCGACCGCTGCAAACTACCCTTTTTGCACCATAGAGCCAAACGTGGGCACGGTGGAGGTGCCAGACAAAAGGCTTTACCACATTGCAGAGCTTGAAAGGTCAAGGAAGATAACACCTACCTTTATAGAGTTTGTGGACATTGCTGGGCTTGTAAGAAATGCCAGCAAGGGAGAAGGTCTTGGAAATCAGTTCCTTGCTCATATAAGGGAAGTGGACGCAATTGCTATGGTGCTAAGGTGCTTTGAAAATCCTGACGTGGTTCATGTAGAAGGCAATGTTGACCCGATAAGGGACGCTCAGATAATAGACCTTGAGCTTATAGCAAAGGACTTGGAAACAGTGGATAAAAGACTTGAGAAAGTGGAAAAGATGGCAAGGCTTGGAGACAAAAAGTCAAAGGAAGAGTTGGCAATGTTAAAGGCCATAAATTCGGTTTTGGAGAACATGGAGCCTCTTAGGAAACACATAAAGGACGTTGGTTCAGAGGTCTTTGAGTATGCCAGAAGGAATCTTTTTCTCCTTACAACCAAGCCTCTCATGTATGTGGCAAATGTGAGCGAATCGGACTTGCCAGAGGGCAATGAATTAAGCAAGAGGGTTTTTCAATATGCACAAGAGGAGGGCTCTCTTGCGGTATTGATATGTGCAAAACTTGAAGAAGAGCTTATTGGTCTTGAAAAGGAAGAAAAAGAGGAGCTCCTTAGGTCTTATGGACTTGACGAGCCGGGGCTAAACAAACTTATAAGTTCTGCTTACTCGCTTCTTGACCTTATAACCTTTTTCACTGCGGGAGAAAAGGAGACAAGGGCGTGGACTGTAAAAAAGGGCACAAGGGCACCACAAGCTGCGGGGAAAATACACTCAGACTTTGAAAGAGGCTTTATTGCTGCAGAGGTAATAAACTACGAGGACTATATAAAAGTTGGCTCCATGACTAAGGCTAAAGAGCTGGGTCTTGTAAGGCTTGAAGGAAAAGAATACGAAGTCAAAGATGGCGACATTGTCTACTTTAGGTTTAACGTGTAGGCTTATATTTTAAACCTATGTATAGAAACCTTGACGCACAAACAAAAGAAGACCTGAGGCTCTATTTCCAAGATAGAGACTACATGGTGGTCTCTGTGCCAAAGGATGAGCTTATAAGGGTTTATACACTTCAGGTGAACCATACAGCGACGGTTGCCAAAAGAATACACGAGCTGGAGGGTCAAAGGGCAGAGCTTATGGGCTGTGCCATAATGTCCGCTTTGCTTTTGACCTCTCTTGTAAAGCACGCAACAGAACAAAAGGTGCTTTTCAAGGTCCAAACAGACTGTGGAGTTTTAGTTTCAGAGGCGGATGGAAAGGGCAGAGTAAGAGGCTTTATAGAAGGTGAACCTCAAGAATGTTGGAGTTCTGGAGTTTTAACCGTAGTAAAAGAGCTAAGACTTGGAGTGCCTTACACGAGCGTAGTCCCTGTGGTTGGTAGAAATCTAAAGGAAGCACTTTCCTTCTACTTTGAACAATCAGAACAGACGAGAACCTATTTGGATATGCATTTAGAGTTTACTCCCGCAGGAGCCCAAGCAAGGGCTTATCTTGTGCAAGTGCTTTCTGGAGTTTCCCAAAGAAACATTGACCTTATAGAGGAAAACCTAAAGAACCTATCTCTTTCTGGCAAAAGGCCAGAGGAGATGGCACTTGAGATACTTAAGGGCATGGAACCAAGGCTAATAGGGCTGAAGGAGGTAGAATACTACTGCCCATGTAGTGAAGAAATAGCCCGTTCAAGCCTCATGCTCCTGCGGGAAGAGGAGCTTGAAGAAATACTAAGCGAGGGTCCCGCAGAAGTAGTTTGTAAGTTTTGCAAGAGGGTTTATCGCTTTAGCAGGGAACAGCTTATGCTATAATTTCTCTAAGACCGCACCTTTCCCAAATGGGTTGCCCCGAAGGGGTCTGGGAAAGGGTGGCAAAACCCAAGGAGGTTAGTATGGCTGTAGTTTCTATGAGAGACCTTTTGGAAGCAGGTGTCCACTTTGGACACTCAAAGGGCAGATGGAACCCAAAGATGGCTCCCTATCTCTACGGTGTGCGTAATGGCATACACATCGTAGACCTCAACAAAACGGTGGTTTTCCTTGAGCAAGCCTATCACTTTATAGCGGACAGTGTGGCACAGGGTGCGGAGGTGCTCTTTGTGGGCACAAAAAAGCAGGCAAAGGATGTGATAAAGGAAGAAGCGGAAAGGGCTGGTGTGCCCTATGTTAACGAAAGATGGGTTGGTGGGCTTCTTACCAATTTTAGGACTGTCCGTAAAAGTATACTCAAGCTCCACACCCTTGAGAGGATGGAAGCAGAGGGTGTCTTTGATGTGCTTCCCAAAAAGGAAGTAAGAGAACTAAAAAGAAGGATGGAAAGGCTCAGAAAGCTCTACGGTGGTATAGTAAACATGGAAAGGCTTCCTACCATACTTTGGGTTGTGGATACGGTTAGGGAAGCTATAGCAGTTCAGGAGGCTAAAAAGCTGGGTATAACAGTGGTAGCCATAGCAGACTCTAACTGCGACCCAGACGTGATAGATTATCCTGTGCCAGGCAATGACGATGCCATAAAGTCTATAAAGCTACTTACCTCAAAGATAGCGGAGGCGGTCCTTGAGGGCAAGCAAAGAAGAGAAAGCCTCGGAGAAGCGGCGGTTGAAGTGCCAAGGAGAAGGGTCATTGCGGTTGAGGAAGAGGAAAAAGTCCTCTTTGAGAAGGCGATGGAAATGTCTGAGAAATACGAATACATTGACAAAGGTGCAGAGGAGGAGTGAGCATGATAAGTGCGGAGATGGTAAAGACTTTAAGAGAGATGACTGGTGCTGGCATGTTGGAATGTAAGAAGGCTCTTGAGGAAGCAGGCGGTGATATGGAAAAGGCAAAGGAGATACTCAGAATAAGAGGTCTTGCAAAGGCGGACAAAAAGGCAGGAAGGGAAACAAAAGAGGGAATAATATACGCCTATGTCTCCGAAGAGAGAAAAACAGGAGTGCTTATAGAACTAAACTGCGAGACAGACTTTGTGGCAAAGAACGAACACTTTGTAGAGCTTGCCCTGAAAATCGCCAAGCACATAGCAAGCACTCAAGAGAACAAGGACAGAGCAGGCAATGGCGAGGATATTACAAGTCAAGCCTATGCACAGGACACAAACATAAGCGTAGGAGACCTCATAAAGTCCGCTATAGCCAAGATAGGAGAAAACATACAGCTAAGAAGGTTTGTAAGGTATGACACGGAGGGCTTCGTGCATGCTTACGTGCATGGTATAGGAAAGGTGGGTGTGCTTATAGACTACTCTGCTCCAAGCCTTAACGACCAGACCCTTCGGGTTGTGCAAGATGTAGCACTTCAAATTGCTGCCATGAAGCCTGAGTTTGTAAGCATAGAGAGCGTTGACCCAGAAGCCCTTGAAAGAGAGAGGAGAATACTCACAGAGCAGGCAAGACAGGAAGGCAAGCCAGAAAACATCATAGAAAAGGTGGTAGAGGGAAGGCTCAAAAAGTTCTATCAGGAAAAGGTGCTCTTAGAGCAGGCTTTCATAAAGGAAGAAAAGAAAACTGTGGGGCAATACATAAAAGAAAGCCAAACGGGTGTGGAGATTAAGAGGTTTGTAAGGTTTGAAGTAGGTGGTGCCTAATGGAGGAAGCACCTGTATATAAGAGGGTGCTTTTAAAACTCTCTGGTGAAGCCTTTGCTGGGGAGCAGGATTTTGGTATAGACCCAAAGTTTCTTGAATACATAAGCCTTGAGATAAAAAGCCTTGTGGAAGTGGGAGTCCAAACAGCGGTGGTGATAGGAGGGGGCAATATCTTTAGAGGTATAGAAGGACTTGAGATAGGTATAGATAGGGCGACAGGTGATTATATGGGTATGTTGGCAACGGTTATAAACGCCCTTGCCTTGCAGTCTGCCCTTGAGAGGATAGCACAAATTCCCACTAGAGTTCTGTCTGCTATTGAGATGAGACAAATTGCAGAACCCTATATAAGGAGAAGGGCTATAAGGCATTTAGAAAAGGGTCGTGTGGTAATATTCGCCGCAGGTACGGGTAATCCCTTTTTCTCCACAGACACCGCAGGTGCCCTCAGAGCCATAGAGATAGGGGCAGATCTTCTCATAAAGGCTACAAAGGTGGACGGCATATACACCGATGACCCACTGAAGAACCCACAGGCGGAGTTTATCCAAGAAATAGCATACATTCATGCTATAAACATGGGCTTGAGAGTAATGGATCATACAGCCATGACCCTCTGCAAGGAAAACAAGCTGCCCATATTGGTGCTTAACATAAAGAAGCCAGGAAATCTACTAAGGGCTGTGATGGGTGAAAGGGTAGGCTCTTTGGTGAGGTAGTATGAGGACTAAAACAAGCAGGTTTGGAAGCAATGGGAGAATAGCTCACGACTCTTCGGATTTTTATCGCAGAAGGCTATACTCTGAATTTATGCCCGTGGAGGTCCAAAAGGACCAGAAAGAAG
>JAXSOP010000043.1:0-9171 GCA_037926125.1 Aquificaceae bacterium | reverse complement strand
TGGAGCTTTCTTTCCTCGTGTCCTCATGCCCTGTTATTACCGCAAAGGAAGAGGATATTCCCCTAAAGGTCAATGGTATACCCGCATAGGCTGGTACTGAGTAAAAGGAGCTCACCCCTGGAACTATCTCAAAGTCTATTCTATGCTCTGCCAAAAATAATGCCTCTTCTCCTCCCCTTCCGAAGATGAAAGGGTCTCCTCCCTTTAGCCTTACAACGACATCCTTTGTTTGGGCATACTTTAGCAAAAGCTCGTTTATCTTCTCCTGTTCTATTGTATGCTTTCCATCTTCTTTTCCTACGTATACGAGCTCGCAGTCTGGTTTTGCAAAAAGAAGTATCTCTTGGTTTATGAGCCTGTCGTAGAGTATGACATCCGCAGATTTTATGAGTCTTAAAGCTTTAAGTGTTAAAAGCTCTTGGTCTCCTGGTCCTGCTCCTACAATGTATACTTTACCCATCAGTTAAGCCCTCTGTGGATAAGGTTTAAAGCCACTATGAAAAGCAGGGCTGATATAATGAACCTCAAAGGTCTTGGGTCGATTTTCCTTGTTAGTTTAGTTCCAAGCCAAACACCTAAGAGGCCACCAATACTCATAGGAAGGAAAAAGCTCGCCTCCGCATGTCCCAAGAACATATGAGAAAAGCCACCGATTAAAGAACAAGCTAAACCAAAAGCTATATCCGTACCAACGCATTTTGGAGTGTCCAAACGAGTAAAATAGATCAATAACACCATTCCCAATGCTCCAGCGCCGGTCGAGGTAAAGCCTACCTCAAGACCTATAAAAAAGCACGCAAAAGGTAATACGTAAGAATGCTCTGTCATATCTATCCTCATGTTTTTAAATAGGAGAAAGAGGTTTAGGAGTATGGATAAAAGTATGGTAAGGCCTATGGTCAGAAAGATCAGACCTTTTAGGCTTTGAGCAAGTGAAAGCTTGGAAAGGAAGTAAGAGCCTATGAAAACACCTGGAAGGCCTCCAGACAGCATAGTCCTGAGAACTCTGTAGTCTACGTTTTTATGGAGTGCGTGTAAAAAACCTGCTGGTAGCTTTACGATGGCTGAAAAAGTGAGGGCTGAACCGACAGCCTTTGCTGGGTCCAATCCAAGCAGTATGAGGGTAGGAGCTGTGAGAGTCCCAGCACCCACACCAGTTAGGCCTATGGCAAAGGCTATGAAAAATCCAAGAAAAGCAAACATAATGTGCTCAGCTCCCATACTCCATCCTCGCAGAAAGGGAAAAGTCCATAATTTCAGAGACCTCCTTCAGTTCCTCTATCAATTTCCTCATACCTTCAGAGTGGACCCTTGAGCTATCTTCTATGGGAAAAGATACAAGTTTCACCTCTTGGTCTGAAAGGAGACAAATCCATAACCAGCTTCCTAATTCCTTCATTAGGCATCTCCGGCCATCGAACTTTCCCTCTTTCCAGCCTCTCTTTATAAGCTCCTTTTCAAAATCTTTTGAGACACACCAAACTCTGATCATTTTATGTCTCCCAGCACTTTGTCAGCTATTCTTTCAAAGCCTCCAGTTTCTAAACTGCAGTGCATACCACACTCCTTTGGTGCATCCTTTTCCCACCACCATCTACCAGACCTTGGGTCCTCACCTTCAGACACGGGCCTTGTACAAGGAGCACATCCTATGCTTTTAAAGCCTTTGTCGTATAGCTCATTGTAGGGAACCTTGTTCTCCTTTATGTAATTCCATACTTCCTTCTCTGTCCAATCTGCCAATGGATTTATCTTTACTATCTGTCCGTGGTCATGGTCTACCTCAATTTTCATTATGTTTTGCCTGCTTGCCCATTGCTCCCTTCTTAGTCCAGTTATCCATGCATCCACCTGTCTTAAAGCCCTCAGTAAAGGTCTCACTTTTCTTACATGACAGCAAAGGTGTCTTAGTTCTACAGACTTGTAGAAAAGATTTACGCCAAATCCCTGTACCATCTGTTCAACTTCTTCACGGTTTGGAAAATAAACATCTATCCTTAAACCATATACCTCGTAAACTCGTTCAATAAGCCTGTAAGTTTCTTCATAGAGTCTTCCTGTGTCAATGGTAAAAACTCTAACCTGTGGGTTTATCCTGTGAGCCATATCAAGTAGAACCATGTCCTCTGCTTGACCGCTCCACGCTATGTAAAGCCTTGGATGGAAGCTATCAAGAGCCCAAGCTATCACATCCTTAGCTGGTTTGTCCTCGTACTCAATGGCAAGCTCATGAAGTTCAAGCTCATCGTACATGGGAGAACCTCCTGCAAGAGCTGGATACATAGCTATCTCATCCCCCTCTTTAACGGGTGTTTTAAGCCCCTGTAAGAACCTCACGTCTTCCTCATTCAGAAAAACCTTCAAAAAGGGTTTTAGCTCTCCCCTTTCATCAATGGCCTTTCCACGAAAATCTTCAAACTCCTCCTCAAGCTTCAAAAGGGCTTCTTCTACCGTTTTCGCAGACACTTCAACCTCAGAAAGACCGCCAAAGAACCTGCTTATAGGTCCAAATATCCTCACTCTTACCTTTCCCCCTTCTTCTTTTATAACCTTCTTTTCCTGCATGATGTTTAAAAGCTCCTCATCAGAATGAGTTTTTATAAACTCATGAAAGCTTCCATACCCTGAGCTTTTATAAGCTATGATGAGCCTCTCTATGTACTCCTTCGCCAAAGGTAAAGGAACCCTTTTTACCACAATCCTGCCTATGCTTGCATGCCTTCCATAACCACCTCCCAGCACAATATTCACGGCACTTTCCACACTACCATCTGGATGTCTTATGTGGGTAGCCTGAAGCCCTATATCGTTCAGCCAATGATGGGCGCAGGCATGGGGACATCCATCAACGCCTATTGCTATGTCCCCTATATCTCCAATTCTTTCTTCTAGATAGTTAAGAAGTTCCAAAAGCCACTCTTTTGAGGAACCAACAGAGTAATTGCAGAAGGGGTCGCTGGTGCAGGCTATGGAGATACTCCTTGGAATGCTCTTTTTCAAGCTAAAGCCTATCCTTTCCATACCTTCTATAACATGCTCAAGCCTTTCCTCTGGTACGTCTGTTAGTATCAGGTTTTGCCTCTGAGAGACCCTTATGGAAAGGTTAAGAGCCTGCGCAAGCTCTGCTACCTTTATAAGCTGACTGCCAGATACCCTACCAGCTTCTACAGGAAAACCCACATAGAAGAACCCCTCCTGCTTTTGTTTTCCAATCCCCACGTGAAAGTTCCTCCTTATTGCCACTGGCTCCTCCTTAATGGATTCTGGAGTGAAGCTTAGCCTTTCAAAGAGCATCTCTTTAAACCTTTCTACTCCTATCTTGTCTACGAAGTACTTTATCCTCGCCTTTACAAAGGACTTTCTGTTTTCTGGCTCTTCGCTCCATATATCTACAACTGCCTTTGCCACCTCTAAGACCTTTTCCTTTGGGATGAATATGCCAAGCTTCCTTGCAAGCCTTGGCGTTGATGAAAGCCCACCACCTACCCATACTGCAAAGCCTTCAACTCCATCCTTTACCATCCCAACAAAGGAAAGGTCATGCATCTCTGGATAATTGCAGTGGTAAGGACAGGCTGATATGGTTATCTTGAACTTTCTTGGTAGGTTAAAGTACTTCCTGTTCTCAGGGTTGTGGAAGAAGCTCTCAAGCTCCCCTATGCACTCTCTGACATCAAAGAGCTCATCCTTGTCTACACCAACGACAGGACAGCTTGTTATGTTCCTTACTGTATCACCGCAGGATCCAACGGGGAAGAGTCCAACGCTGGACAATCTTTTAAACACCAGAGGAAGGTCATCAAGCCTTATGTAATGCAGCTGTATGTCCTGACGGGTTGTAAGCTCCGCATAGTCGTTGAAATCCTTAGCAAGTGAACCTATTTCTCTAAGCTGTTTCGGGCTTAACATGCCACCTGGTAGTTTTATCCTCAGAAGAAAATACCCAATCCGTGGTTTATCATGGTAGAGTCCGTACCACTGAAGGCGTACAAGGTCCTCTTCAGGAGTTTTATCATAACCATCTCTTATTAGCCTTGGAAGGTCTTCCATTATATCAAGAGGATGTTTGTCCACCTTTAGCTTTTCTCTTGGATTCCTTTCTATGATCTCTTCCAAATGTTCTGTCTTCATACTTCAACCTCCTATCTTGAGTATTGCAAAATCTGTGCCAATCGGTGATGAATGCAGAAGCCAGTGTTTTTGTTCACTTATGATAAGTATCATGTATAGTTTATAAACAACTTGTATACTTAATAAACATGGATGTGGTGCTCTACACAAAAGATTGCGAGCTTTACTTAGATGGCATAGAGCGCGTTGAAGAATTACCAGATGACATCAAGAACTCTGTGGTAATACTGGATGTAGATACTGTTGGTTTTTCTGCAGTTCCAGACCTAAAGGAGAATGGTAACATCATAATGGCCATAACTGCAAAGCGTTTACCAGGGTACACTATGAAACTCATAAGCCTCGGCTTTTATGATGTCTTCCTGAAACCTGTTGATGTTAAAGCTCTGGAAATGTCTATAAGTAAAGCTAAGAGGGAGATCTATCACGAGGAAGAGGTCATACCAGTCCTTACCGGTGGTGAGAACCTATCTGGTGAGTTATGTAAAGAGCTTTGCTCCATAATAGGAAACCCAGAGGGGAAGATGAAGGAAGTACTGAAAAACGTCGGTAAAGCTGCACCTTTGGATGTGCCTGTTCTGATAACCGGTGAAACGGGTGTTGGGAAAGAACTCTTTGCCAAAGCTCTTTGGAAATTGTCCAAGAGATGGAACGGTCCCTTTGTAGCCATTAACTCTTCGGCAATCCCTCCAGAACTTCTTGAAGCAGAGCTTTTTGGTTACGAGCGAGGTGCTTTTACTGGTGCATCCCATACTAAAGAAGGGCTAATAGAGTCTGCAAAAGGTGGTGTGCTCTTCCTTGATGAGATAGGAGACCTGCCTCTTTCCATGCAATCTAAGCTGCTGAGAGTACTACAGGAAAAGAAGGTAAGGAGGCTGGGAAGTACAAAGGAGGTGCATTGCGATTTTAGGCTCATAAGTGCTACCAATAAAGATATAAAGAGCTTGGTTAAGGATGGTAAGTTCAGGGAAGATCTATATTACAGGATAAGCACCATTCATATACACATTCCCCCTCTCAGGAATAGGAAGGAGGATATTCCAATCTTGCTCAACTGTATGATAGAAAACCTTTCTAAAGAGATGGGGAAGAGGATAAGAGGTTATACAAGGGAGTTTTTGGAAAAAGTTACATCTTACAGTTGGCCTGGTAATATAAGAGAGATGGAAAACGTTCTTAGGAGAGCAATTACTCTCAGCAGTGGAGATGTACTAAAAAGTAGGGACGTTGAGCTTACGGTGGTAGATTACTGCAGGGAAGGCCTTGAGGAACTTGAAACCCTTCTCAGACTGGAGGTCAAAAGGCTTATAGAAGGAGGGGAAGAGGGAATATACCATAAACTTTTAAAAAAACTTTCCTCAGTTATTGTTCAAGAAGCATACACCTTACTGGATGAAAACCAATCTAAAACTGCTAGGATCTTAGGCATAAACAGGATAACACTCAGGAAGATGTTAGAAGCTCTTGCACCCTCTCCAAAAGCTTAATGTTCCTCATGGCCCTTTCTCTGCTCTTTGTATCGTACTCACCCCTTAGAAAGCTCTCAAGCATCATCTTAAGCTTGTCCCTTTTTTCCTGAAGGATAAGTTCTCCCCCTTTCCACACTTCCTCTTTGGCAAAGTCTAAAACCAGTTCCCCACAGTTTATCAACCACTTTCTTGAAGGGCTTGGATGTTCCCATGCAACGCTCAATCTAAACATTACTCCATCAGCTGTAGAAAACACCATAAATTGCAAACTAACATCAAAAAAATTGAAGGACTGTTTCAAAATTTGTGTAAATTATACCACCTATGACCTTTTGCCCTGCATCTTCTTGCTCCTTAAACCTGCATAAATTCTTAACATAGCCATGAATGCGAAAAAGAGGGCCAAAAACAAAACTACCAACTTGAAAAGGCTTTCCATGCTCAATCCCTCACAAAGGATTTTATACCAAGGGCTTGCCTGAGATTCTTAAGCTCTTCCTTTGTCATATCTCTCCACTCACCGGGTTTGAGCTTACCCAGCCTTACGGGTCCAATGGCAACCCTCTTTAGCCTTATAACCTTGTGTCCAAAACGAGATACAAACCTTTTGACTATGTGCTTTCTACCTTCATGAAAGACTATCTCTAAAAGACTTGCATTCCTTAGATGCTTTATAAGCTTTACGCTGTCTGGTTTTGCAAAGCCATCTTCAAGTTTTGCACCTCTTTTCATAGCTTCAAGGGTTTCTTTGCTTACTTTTCCAGAAGTCCAGACTAAATAAACCTTTGGAAGTTTGTATCTTGGATGCATTATCCTGTTTGCAAGCTCGCCGTCGTTGGTAAGTATAAGAAGCCCCTCTGCGTTGTAGTCAAGCCTTCCTGCTGGGTAAACCCTTTCTGGAATATCCTTGATAAGCTCCTTTATGGTTTTTTTGCCATCTTGAGCATTGCCAAGTGAAGTAAGATAACAACAAGGCTTATATAGGATTATATATCTGTGTCTTGATGGTTTTACCTCTTTCCCATCAACCTCCACCACATCCCTTTCTGGGTCTATTTTCCATCCAAGTTCCTTTACAACAAGACCGTTTACTTTAACCTTGCCCTCAAGTATAAGCTGGTCTGCCTTCCTCCTTGAGGCAACCCCGCACATGGAAAGGTATTTGTTTAACCTTACCAATAACGCTCCTCCTTCCATGGGTCTCCCCTCATATTGTATCCCCTCTGCTCCCAAAAGCCAGGGACATCTTCTTGTAAAAGCTCTATACCCCAGACATACTTGGCACTTTTCCATGCGTATAGCTTTGGAACTACAAGCCTAAGAGGGTAGCCATGTCTTAGTGGTATGGGTTTGCCGTACATCTTGTATGCCAGTATGCTGTCTTCTTCGTAGAGATATTCAAGGGGTAGGTTAGTGGTGTATCCCTCAAGGCAGTGAACCATAACATACTTGGCTTGGGGTTTTGGTTTTGCAAGGTTTAGTATATAGGAGGTCTGCACACCTTCCCATCTTATCTCCTTTACACTCCAACGAGTCACACAATGAAAGTCCGCCACCAGCTCCATAGAGGGAAGACTAAGAATTTCCTCATAACTAAACTCTAAAGGATTTTCTACGAGCCCAAAGACCCTAAAGCGATATTGCTCTATGTCCCATTGAGGAATTTCATCTACTATGTCGTAGACTATGGGTGCGGATATCCACCTTTGACCGGGTGGAAGCCTATCTTCCCTTAGATTTATGTCGCTTACAATAAGCCTTTTCTCCATACTTCTCTATTATAGGCTTTTTAAGGTTTTAAACACTGCTTTGTATCAACTTACCAGCTAAAATCCTTACCTAAGTATACCTCTCTTACATCTTCTCTTTCACTTACTTCGTGCGGTTCACCCTCAGCCAATATCCTGCCCTCGCTTATTATGTAAACCCTATCCACCATCCTTATTGTCTCCCTTACATTGTGGTCTGTTATAAGCACGCCTATGTTTTGTTGTTTTAGGCTAAGTATTATTGACCTTATGTCCGCAATCATTATGGGGTCAATACCTGTAAAAGGTTCATCAAAAAATATGTATTTTGGCTTTGGTATGAGAGACCTGGCTACCTCAAGTCTTCTCTTTTGACCCCCAGATAACCTGCCAGCTCTTTGATTTCTTAGTTCCCACAGTCCAAAGTCTACCAGAAGCTCCTCCGCCCTTGCAAGCTGTGCTTCTCTGCTCTCCTCAAAAAACTCAAGGAATATAAGGAGGTTTTCCAAAACTGTAAGGTCTTCAAAAAGAGTATGCTCCTGAGGTAAGAAAGTTATACCTCTCCTTGCCCTTTCATGAGCTGGCATATGGGTTATATCTTCTTCCTCAAGCTCAATCTTTCCACCGTCAACTGGTAGAAACCCCACAAGGCAGTTAAATAGGGTTGTTTTGCCAGCACCGTTTGGACCAAGAAGCCCCACTATCTCACCTCTTTTTAGCTCAAGGTCTATACCCTTTAGAATTTCCCTTTTCTTAAAGCTCTTTCTTATATTTCTTGCGGTCAACACATTAAAGATTTTAAACTATTAGCATGATACCCATAAGGGACTTAAACCCACACAGGAGCTTTCCTGTAGTAAACCTTAGCATAATACTAATCTGCTCTCTTGTGTGGCTTTACGAAGTGAGCCTGTCTGAGAAGGAGCTTAACCTATTCATATACCACTACGGGCTCGTGCCAGCTAATCTCCTTGAAAGACCACAAACGCTCCTGACTCACATGTTCCTGCACGGAAGCTGGCTTCACATAATAGGCAATATGTGGTTTTTGTGGGTTTTTGGAGACAACGTGGAGGATAGATTAGGAAAGCTAAGATATCTTCTCTTTTACACAATTTCTGGTCTTGGCGCAGCGTTTATTCAAATGTTTGTTAGCCTTATCTTTGGCGGAGCGGATATACCCATGGTGGGAGCCAGTGGTGCAATAAGTGGTGTGCTTGGTGCGTATATGTGGATGTTCCCACATGCAAGGATACTTGCCTTAGTTCCTATACTCTTCTTCCTTACCTTTATGGAGCTTCCTGCAGTGTTCTTTATAGGTTTGTGGATACTCATTCAAATCATAAATGGACTTATAACACTCCCTATTGCTGGCTTTGGAGGAGTTGCTTGGTTTGCTCACATAGGTGGCTTTGTGGTAGGGTATTTACTTGCAAAAAGACTATATAGGAGAAGATGGTATTAGTGTCGGGGTGATGCCCCTAAGGGCATCTACCCTAATATCTAAATTACCTGCACCCTGTACTTAGAGTGCTCAAAAGTAAGCTTGTATTTGTCTATTGCCTTGCCTCCCACTTCTGCAACAGGATACATGAATTCGTTGAGAGATTCTACACTGGACATGTGAGGATTCAGCTTAAAGTCCCTTGCATAATTAAAAGCTACCCAGTGGACATCCCACCCGCCGAACATAAACTCTCTTATCTGTGCCACTTTGGGATGCCTTAGGTCAAGCTGTTCTTCAAGTATTAGCTTCCTTACGTCCGCAGGGTCCGCAGGTATCCATCTACCCAGATAAAATTCTGCCCTGCAATGCTGTGCTT
>JAXSOP010000042.1:0-9503 GCA_037926125.1 Aquificaceae bacterium | reverse complement strand
ACAAGCCTTTCACACACGAGCGACACTATATCCTTGTCTGGAGAGTAGACTTTTACGGAAAAGCCTCTTTCAAGAGCCCACCAGCTTATGGTTGCAATTATGTCATCCGCCTCATAGCCTTCTATCTCATACCTTTTAATGCCAAGAAGGTCAACAAACTCCTTTATGACAGGTATCTGGACCTTTAAGGGGTCTGGCATGGAAGGTCTTTTGGCTTTGTATTCTTTATAGACCTCTTCTCTTTTAGTAGGTGCAGGCAGGTCAAAAGCTATGGCAAAGTAAGAGGGCTTTTCTGTTTTTAGTATGGAAAAGATAGCCCTCATAAAGCCGTATATGGCACCAGTGGGAAAGCCAGACCTTGTGGAAAGGGGTGGAAGAGCAAAAAAGCTTCTATAGAGAAAGGCAGAGCCGTCAAGGAGATGCAAAACCTTCATGGAGAGCCTTTCTGTAATAGCCTTTCATAGCTTCCACAAGGCTTCTTGTAGCCTTTTCTACGTCTTCAAAACCAAGGATAGCAGAAACCACCGCAATACCTTTTGCACCCGCAGAGAGCACCTCTGCAACGCGATAGTGAGTTATACCACCTATAGCAACTATGGGCTTTGAGGTTAGCTTTACCGCCTGACGCAGACCCTCTATACCCACCAATTTGTAGTTTGCCTTTGTGGTAGTCTCATACACAGAACCAAAACCTATATAGTCTATGGGAAGATGCTCCACCTCTTTTAGCTTCTCCACAGAGTTTATTGAGTAGCCTATAAACATCTTGTCTCCTACTAGCTTTCTGACCACATCGGGAGGAAGGTCTTCCTGTCCCACATGAACACCGTCCGCAGACACCGCAAGGGCTAAATCTACCCTATCGTTTACCACAAGCTGGACATTATACCTGCGAGTAAGCTCTCTAAGAACCAAAAGCTCCTCATACATTTGCCTTGTGGATTTATTTTTAAACCTATACTGGAGTGCAGTTATTCCACCCTTTATGGCGGACTCTATGGTAGATACGAGGTCTCTGTCTTGAAAGTAGCGGTCATCCGTCACAAGGTATAGGGTTAGGTCTGGCTTTTTCATTTTTTTCCTCCTGTTGCAAATGATATTCAGTTAGATTATATTATAAGGTATGCAGTTGGAAGAACTAAAACAAAAGTTTGAGAAGTTCCTCCGACAAAACGGACACAAGATAACAAAAGGGAGGTTTGAGATAATAGACAAGATAGCCAGCTACGGTCCTCACTTTGAGATAGAGGAGCTTGTCCGTTGGATTGCAAACCAAGACAGGACAATAGCAAGCAGGTCTACCGTATACAGAACTGTTAGACTTCTTCAGGAGTTTGGTGCTATAAGGGAAGTGATAAAACTTGGCAATAGAACCATATACGAGTTTGTGGCAGGAAAGCCACACCATGAGCATCTCATATGTGTAGAATGTGGAAAGATAATAGAGTTTTACAGAGAGGAGATAGAAGAATTACAGGACAAAGTGTGTGAAGACCATCACTTTACACCTCTAAACCATAGGCTTGAAATTTTTGGCATATGTTCAGACTGCAAGGTGAAAAGATATGAGAATAGAAGGATGGAGGTTGGAGCTTAAGACTACGAGGGCAGGACATATAAAGCCTGGCGAGGAATTTAGCTCTTACCTTAATTCCGCTATGGAAAAACAGCAGGAGCATGTCAGTAAGGAAACCCCGCCAGTAGATGCAAGAATTAGTGCAAAGGTGGAAGAAGTGTCTCAAAAGTATGGCATTCCTAAGGAGCTCATATATGCAATAATAAAGCAAGAAAGCGGTTTCAACCCAAAGGCTTACAACAAAAACAAGGATGGCACAGAGGACAGAGGTCTTATGCAGGTCAATTACCAGCACAATCTAAGGCTTATGAAGGAATATGGTATAACAGACCCAAACCAGCTTTTTGACATAGAAACCAATATAGAGCTTGGAGCAAGGATACTCTATGAGAACTTTAAAAGGTTTGGAAACTGGGCTATGGCGGTAAAAGCCTACAATGGGCTGAAAGCAAACAACTGGGACTATGTGAGGGGAGTTTTTGAGAAGCTGGCTATTTTTAGGTGAATTGCTATGGAGATAAAGGACCTTACCCAAAAACAAAAGGACTTTCTAAAGACTGTTTTTGAGCTTAAGGAACTTCCAGAGGATATTGAATTGGAGGAGTTTCTTGTCTCAAAGGGCTGTAGGCTATACGAGTGCCTGAGTTGTGGCAAACTTGTATTTCACGATAATTACGAGTTTTGGAACTTAACTGATTGTTGTGATGATAACTCAAAGTTGGTTGAAGGTGGGCTTCTATGTGAGGTGTGCTACTCAAGAACTCCAGAAAACCTAAAGCATTGGATATTTTTCAGACCTACCTACTACAAGGATGTGAGCTTTTTGCCACCAGAAGGTAAAAACAAGCCAACAAAAGGGCAATAAGAGAAGCTATATTTTTAGGGAGTGGGGTAGAAATATTAAGCCTTGGGTAAGCATAGTCTCAGGCTTAATATTGATGCTAAAATATCTCCCGCTCAAGGTGTATCTTCCAAACACACTATGCACTTGCCTTTGAAAGTAAGAGTATACTTACGCGCTCTAAGATAAAGATTTGATGCCATAGGTGCGGGATGCTACACAGTAAGGCTTGACAAACTATTCCTAAGGGTAGAATACACAGAAGGTAAAAGCCCTATAAGGGTCATACTATGCAACAAAATTGGATATATCACCAGATATGAATGTCTTTAGACCGCCAAGTGAGGCTATTTTGGTTGTTCCGCAAAACACTGTCTAAAGAACTTTAGAAACCTTTATAAGGCAGGAAGTTCAAATACTGTTTGCAGGTAGAGATAAGATATACCTTAAAAGGTCATAATTCTGAAACTTTATGAACTTGGGATAAAAAGCGTGGTTGTGGAAGGTGGAGCAAGGCTAAATGGGAGTATTTTGGTTCAATCTTTCGTAGACAAACTGGTGATATCCATCATCCAATGGTGGTGTTTTCAAGAGATGCTCCATTCTTTGTGGAGACTGGGAATACTCCCTTGATGAACCTAAAGCTTATCAGTAGCGAGCTAATAGAGGAATATATGATAACTCATTGGCTTCCAGAGAGTTTAGAAGGCCAGAAGGCTGAATTACAATATATATATGCCTCTCATAAGGGACATTGAGGAGGTTAAGGAGTTTATAAGAAAAACATCGCAGAAGACTGCGGTTTATGTGGGCTGTGATTCAAGACAGGTTAAAAACCACACAGTCTTTGTCTCTGTGGTAGTTGTTCACATAGACTCCTGCAAGGGTGCAAAGATATTCTGGAAAGTTGACAAAGTGCCACGCATAAGGTCTCTGAGGCAAAGGCTCTTAGAAGAAGTAAGCAGGGCGGTATATCTTGCCCTTGAGGTTTCAGAGGTGGTTGGCAACAGACCCTTTGAAGTTCACCTTGATATAAACCCAAGCCCAGAACATAACTCCAGTGTAATACTAAAGGAAGCCATAGGTTACGTGCTTGCTCAAGGGCTA
This sequence comes from Aquificaceae bacterium, assembly GCA_037926125.1. GTDB lineage: Bacteria > Aquificota > Aquificia > Aquificales > Aquificaceae > Pampinifervens. Next base: position 5,979 of record JAXSOP010000042.1, on the reverse strand, counting down.
AAACCCGTGGTAAAGCCTCATTCCATAGCAGCCACCACCGTAGCGGACTATATCACGGGTAAATATTAAAACACATACTCACCAGATATGAGCTTGTTGTAAAAGCTTTCTGGCAAGAAGGCATGACGGTGCATGCCCGCAGAGTATAGCTTTGTTTGAACCTTTACCTCTCTTGATGGCTCTCTTACAGGATGTTTCTTAGAACCTATGGACATAGTCCACCAGTATCCTGCGTATCCTGGTATTACCGCAGTGTAAAGGTCTACTATTGGGAAGACCTTTTTTAGGGCTTTTTGTATTCTTCTGACTATTTCAATATGGTAATGTATAGACTCTGTCTGACCCACGTATATGCCGTCCTCCTTGAGGGCTCTGTAGACATATTTGAAGAACTCTTCTGTAGTTAGCACATGGGCAAAGCCCACTGGGTCTGTAGAATCTACGATGATAACATCAAACTCGTTCTCATAGTCTTGGATGTATTTGTACCCATCTTCGTTGAGAACTATAGCCCTTGGGTCTTCAAAGGCGACCGCCATTGTAGGTAAAAACCTTTTGGAGACCTCTATAACTTCCTTGTCTATGTCCACAAGGACAGCCCTCTTGACCTCTGGGTGTTTTAGAACCTCCCTAAGAACTCCACCATCTCCTCCACCTACTATGAGAACATTTTCTGGGTTTGGATGGGCATACAGGGGCACGTGTGCCATAAACTCGTGGTATATAAACTCATACCGCTCATCGCACTGGGCAACACCGTCAAGGATTAGAATTCTTCCAAAGTGAGGCGATTCCACTACCATTATTTCCTGATACTCACTTTTGCCATGATAAAGCACGTTGCTTATAGGATAGCAATGTCTTATAGGTGCGTAGGGGTCCCTTTCCATAAAGAAGGTGTCCATCATAGCCTTTCACCTCTCATCTTTTTGAAGCATATTATAAAGCATAAGAACTCTGTCTGGTTCAAGAGCTTCAACCCTGCACATGGGGTCAATACCTGCTTTATGAAGTATAGTTTCTGAAACTTTGTTTTTGAGAGCCTTTCTCCTCATGGAGTATATACCTACCAAAAAACTCTTATAGTCCTCAAGGTCTAACTCTGGAGGGTTTTCTTTCCTACTTAGCCTTATAAGTCCAGACTGCACCTTTGGTTGTGGTACAAAAAAGCGTGCGGGCAAGCTCATAAGATACTCAACCCTATAAAAAGTCCTTACAAAGGTGGAGAGCCAAGAAGGACCCTTTTGAATTTTCTCCGCGACCTCTTTCTGTAGCATGTAGACCGCCATTGGAATACAAAAGTGGTGAAAAACTGTGTTTTCCAATATAAGACTTGCCACATTATAGGGTAGATTTCCTACCACTTTGAGGTTTTTCCCCAGAGAGCATAGGTTAAATTTAGTGACGTCTTCTTTGTGAATAAACACCCTCTCCTCTTGTATGCCCCTTTGAAGAATCTCTACCATTTGCACGTCTATTTCCAAAAGATGAAGCTCTTTGAAGCTCTTTTTTAGTATTTCTCTCGTTAGGTTTCCAGTGCCTGGACCTATTTCAACCACTACATCCTCTTCTTTAAGGGTCAAAAACTCCACTATACGTTCCAAGACACCCTTTGCCACAAGAAGGTGTTGTCCAAGATGTTTTTTGAGCTTCATGCCTTATAATTTTAGGCATGTTTCTCTTTCTCTTGCCCTACAGCAGACTTCAGAAAAAGTTAGTCTTTAAAAATTGTGATGAGAATAGGTTTACACTTGAGGAGTTTGAACCTCTCGCAAGGTCTATTGAAAAGGAGTTTGTAAGAAATGGATCCCTTGCACCTGTGTATAGAAGATTTGGCGGTGCCTTTTGGGAAAGTCTTGAGCTGTGGATTTTACCTCCTCCTGTAGTGAGATACATAGAGGAAAACTCGTGGGTAATATCCCCCTTATACGGTCTTCTTAAGCCCACCGCTTGTGTTCCCTTTGCACCTGTATCTTGGAAAGAAGGTTATGGAGAAAAAACTCTTATGGACTTTTGGAAAGAACACATAAGAAACCTTTCAAAAAAACTACTTTCTGAAAAAGTCGTAGTTTTCCTTGTTGACAAGTCCTATGAGAAGTTTTTTGATCTAAGGCATGCCCACAGTATTTTGAGTTTTGAGTATTACAGGAAAGACCAGAGGGTGAAAACGCCTTACAAACATTACGCTTATACCCTAAGATACATAGCTGAGAAGAACTTGAGCTTTTCGGAACTTGAAAAGATAAACTTCTATGACTACAAGGTGGAAAGTATAAGGAGCACTGGTGATAGAACTGTAGTGGTTATGAGGTCGGAGGGTAGGTATGAGGTCTGATTATGTGAATAGTCCATACATTTCTGTAGTTATACCTGCCTACAACGAAGAGGAAAACATACCTATACTGTATGAAAAATTAAAAGGTGTTCTTGAAAAACTTGGAAAAGACTACGAGGTTATCTTTGTAGATGATGGGTCTGTGGACAGGACGTGGGAAAGGTTAAAAAAGATAGCGGAAAAAGACCAAAGAGTAAAGCTGATACGCTTCAAGAAGAACTACGGTCAGACTGCTGCCATGTATGCGGGTTTTCAGCATGCCAGCGGGGAGGTTATCATAACCTTAGACGCAGACCTTCAGAATGACTCAGAGGACATACCCAACCTTCTCGAGAAGCTACAAGAGGGCTACGATATAGTGAGCGGTTGGAGAAAGGGCAGAAAAGACCCGTTCCTTTCAAGAAGGCTTCCTTCCATGATAGCCAACTGGATAATCTCAAAGGTAACAGGCGTAGAGCTTCACGATTATGGTTGCACTTTAAAAGCCTACAGGGCGGACATAATAAAAAAACTTGAGCTATATGGAGACATGCACAGGTTCCTGCCAGCACTCACGAAGAGGCTTGGGGCAAGGATAACAGAGATTCCAGTAAGGCATCATCCAAGATTATACGGGAAGTCAAAGTATGGTATTGGTAGGACTGTAAGGGTTATTCTCGATATTTTCTTGGTAAAGTTTCTTAACGAATATATAAACAAGCCTATGTATATTTTTGGAACTTTTGGCTTTATTTTGCTTAGCTTAGGTCTTATTGCTCTCTTTTATCTCTTTTTTGTTAAACTCTTTCTTGACCAAGATATAGGCAGGAGGCCTCTCCTAATACTTAGCGTCCTCTTTGTCCTTGCGGGTATACAGCTTATATCTACAGGAATAATAGCGGAGCTTTTGGTAAGGATATACTACAGGACAAGGGAAGATAAACCCTTTGTGGTGGAAGAAAAGGTCAATCTGTGAACAAAAACATATGACTACATTCATTGAAGGTCTGATAAGTTTATGTATAAGCTAATTTCATGAAGAATATTGATATAGACCTACGACTGCTTGAGCTTTTTTGTTGCGTGTATGAGAAGGGAAGTTTGTCCGAGAGCTCCAACTGTCTCCACCTTTCCCAGTCCACAATAAGCTTTCATATCCATCAGCTAGAAAAATCCACAGGGCTTAAACTTTTTTACAGAAAGGGCAGGAAGCTACTTCCCACAAGCAACGCCCATATGCTATATCCCTATGCAAAGAGATTACTTGAGTTAAAGCTCTCTATAATAGAGGAGATAAAACTTCTCACAGGATCTTACAAGGGCTATATAAAGATAGGAGCGAGTTCAATACCTGGGAGCTATCTTTTGCCAGAGTTTATAGGTAGGTATATAAGCAAAAATCCCAGCACCCAGATAGACCTGACGGTAGAAGATTCTGAGATGGTGCTTAAGAAGGTTGAGTCAGGAGAAGTAGATATTGGCTTTACCGGCTTTTTCCAGAATGACCATAGAATAGAAATGAAAGAGGTTTGGGAAGACAGCATATTCTTCATTGGTAGCAAGAATGTTAAAGAATGGCTCACTCTTGAGGAACTTATGGCTATGCCTTTCGTTCTTAGGGAAGAGACATCTGGCACAAGGAAGTTCATGGAGAACTTTTTGAGATCTGTGGGTGTAGATGTGAAGGGGCTTAATGTGGTTCTCCTTGTGAACAAAAATGAGGTTATACTTGACGTGCTAAGAAGTATGAGAGCGGTTTCTTACATTTCCTCTCACGTGCTTAGAAAGTTCAAAAGTCCTGAAGTCAAGGTATTAAATGTGATTGGTCTGGAAATACCCACAAGAAAGTTCTACATGGTATACAGCAAAGATAGGCCTCAAAGCCCGGCGGTGAGAAACTTTATTGAGGAACTGAGTAAATTCCTGCAGGAAGTAAAAGCCTAAACCTCCGCACCATCCAGTATACGGTCGCAACCGCAGGTTCTGTCTTCTGGCAGTTTCCTTATAAACTCAACTATCAACCTGCCGATTTCTTGCTCTTTCTCCCTCATGAGGCTTATGACTTCGTCGCTTGTTAACCTGTGGCCTGCTATTCCTGCTGCAGGGTTTGCCACCACACATACACTGGCATAGCACATGGTAAGCTCTCTGGCAAGGACCACTTCAGGATAGCCTGTCATACCTACCACATCACCACCCAACCTTTCAATAGCCCTTATCTCCGCCGGTGTTTCAAACCTTGGACCTTCCGTGCAGGCATAAACACCAGAGGGATGGTAGGGAAGTTTTAGATCTTCCAAGACTTCAAAGAGAAGGCTTCTCATCTGAGGACAATAAAGCTGGCTTGCGTCTATATGCACCACCTTACCTTCTTTCAAAAGTTTAGCTACCTTGTCATCACCCTCCATGGGTAGAGAAAACCTTCCTTCATAAAAGGTGTCTTTTCTGCTTTTTGTAAGGTCAAGAAGGTCATCAATCACCACATAGTCTCCTGCTTTGAAGGTTTTGTTTATACCACCAACTGCAGACACCGCCAATATCCTTTTTACACCAAGCTCTCTCAGAGCCCAAAGGTTTGCCCTATATGGCACAAGATGAGGAGGATATACATGCCCTTCGCCGTGCCTTGAAATAAAGGCAAGTTCTCTATCTCTTGCTCTGACTATTACCACTTCAGAGGATGGCTCACCAAAGGGCGTCCTTATCCTAAGTTTCCTCACTGCCTCAAAGCCCTCAAGTTTATAGAGCCCACTACCACCTATTATGCCTATCATAGCTCCCTTGAAGGACAAAGGTCATAAAGAGGACACTCATGGTGTTTTGGCTTTTGTGCGGTGCATATATACCTTCCAAGAAGGATAAGAAGGTTAGAGAATTTTCCCCATTGTTCCCTTGGGACTATTTTCATGAGGTCTTGCTCTATCTTCTCAGGTTTTGTCTCCCTTGTGAGACCCAGCCTTTGACTAACCCTTGACACATGCGTATCTACCGCAATACCCTCGTTTTTTCCAAAGGCGTTGTATAGGATAATGTTTGCACTTTTCCTGCCTATTCCGGGTAGGCTTGTTAGGGCTTCCATACTATCTGGCACCTCTCCTCCAAACCTCTCCACTATATGTTGACAGGCGGACTTTATAAACTTTGCCTTGTTTTTATAGTAGTTTATGGAGCTTATATCCTTTTCTAACTCCTCAAGGGAGACTTTAAGATAGTCCTCACAGCTTCTGTACTTCTTAAATAGGCTCTCGGTCAGTTGATTCACCTTTTTATCCGTTGCCTGTGCTGCAAGTATAACAGCCACAAGTAGCTCAAGAGGATTTGAAAAGTTTAGCTCAAGCCTATCTGGAAACACATTATCAAGCCTTGAAAGAATTTCTTGCACCATTTCATTAGAATTATACCATGCCCTATTATATATTACCCTTAACAAAGCAAATAGAGGAGTTGGCTTATAATAATATACCTTCCTATTAAAACAGGAGGTGTTTACCATGAAAACCCTAGCCTATGGCTTCCCAAAGCTGGGAGAAAAAAGGGAGTTCAAAGGCCTTCTTGAGAGCTTTTGGAAAGGCAAAATATCCGAGTATGATTTCATAAATGGCATGAACTCTTTGAGGGATTGGATTGCTGGGCTTTACAGCCAGTATGTAGACCTTTTCCCTTCT
>JAXSOP010000041.1:0-9564 GCA_037926125.1 Aquificaceae bacterium | reverse complement strand
TTGAGTTTAGAGAAGATGGAGTATCCTGTCTTGCATGCCACTTTAAGGAACAAACAAAAGCCATGCACGGACCACACAAGGTATGGTCTCCACCCCATCCTTCAAAACAAGACCTTAACTATACGAAATCCTTTTTCTGTGCTGGATGCCATCAGGAAACATACAAGGAATGGCACTTGACGAAGGTTCAAAAGTCCTGTCAGGATTGCCATATGCCCTCTATGGGAGATAAAAGGCTTGTCCAGAAGTTTCCCTTTGAATACTTTCACAGTAAAAAGCCAAGACATGACCACAGCTTTCCAGTAGGTATAGCAAAGCCCGAAGACATACAGATTGAGTTGGAAAGGACAGAAAACCTTAGGTTGAAAATAACCAATGTGGGAGTTCCCCATAACCTCCCTACCGCAGACCAAGGAGACCCGAAGCTCTATATCATAATAGATGCAGACTTACCCAATGGGGAATCTTCCAGAATAGTTAGAGTTTTATCCTACCAGGCAAAGAACGCCCTTGTATATGGAGTCCCTACCTACATTGAACTTCCCTGGCAGGAGGTCAATAGCCTAAAGGTAAGTGTTCAAAGAAGGCTAAGTTGGAAAGAGGAAAGGGAAAAGATAAAGGAGGTTATGCTAAGATAGTATAAGCTATTCTTATAATATTATAAGTGTTTGTTTGTTGAATACATACCAAGTAAATTATTAAACTTTATTCCTGTAAGTCTAAAAGGAGGTGAAAAATGGCACAACACGAGGTGCACCACCACCTGGGAGAGCATGAGTATAGCTATTGGCCCCTGCCAGTAGGTCTTGCGGTGCTTCTTGTCCCTCTTACCTTTATAGCCCTTATGGTCTGGCAAAAACCTATGCTGGCTCTTGTTTTCGGGGGTGTCAGCCTGGTTCTTTTTGTGCTCGGTATAGCTGGCTGGGTTCACGAGTTCTTCTCCAAGGGTCATGAAGAAGGGCTTGGTATGCCCGCTATGATGTTTTTCATAGTGTCTGAAGTGGTCATATTCGGAACTATGTTTGCCGGTTTCTACATGGCGAGAGCGACCCATGCGGATGTATGGTCTCAGTGGGTTCCAAAGGGTATGAACCTGACCATACCCGTAATACTTACCTTTATCCTCTGGGCTTCAAGTGCTACGATAGCCCTTGCGGAAAAGTTCTTTGAGAAAGGTAAGAATGGGCTGTCCGCTATATTTGTCCTGCTTACCATAGCTTTGGGTTCTGCCTTTATGGTTATGCACGTTATGGAGTGGCTTCATCTGTGGCATGAGGGCTTCACCCTAAGCTCCAACATGTATGGTACTGGTTTTTACATGCTTACTGGTATACACACTTCTCACATAGTGGTTGGTATACTTACCATGTTGGTTGCGGTATTTTTGCTTTTAAGTGGTAAAGCAAGCGAACACAAGGGTCACACTTACATAAAAGCCATAACTCTTTATTGGCATTTTGTGGATATTATGTGGCTTCTTGTGGCAAGCAGTGCGTATCTTATCGGTAGCCTGGCATGAGGTTGTCCTTAGTTATTATAGTGGTTCTCTCTATGGTTTTTGCAAGAGAGCATTATGAATACGGTAGATACACAAGCTATCATGGGGAGCAGGACGTTAGTGTGGTGAAAATTCAGGAGGAGTTGTTTATCGGTAAAGAAGTTGCGGATGTTAAGGTAAAAACCCTTAATGGTGAGACCCAGCTTAAGGATTTCATAAAAGGCAAGCCTACTGCTCTGCTCTTTGCATACTATACTTGCGACACTGTCTGCCCCATAACTGCAGAAAACCTCTACAAGCTATCAAAAAATCTTTCCAAAGACTATAGGTATGTGGTTCTATCCTTTGACGAAAGGGATAACCTTGATACTATGAAGGAGTTTATGCAAAAGAACTTTGGCACGACTGAGACGCCCGACAACTGGCTTGTGGGAATTCTCTCTAAGGAAGAGATAAGGAAGATAAGCCAGTCTGTAGGTTATAAGTTCTACTACATAGACAGAGACAGGATTTTCATACATCCAAACGTAACCATATTCCTATCTCCAGATGGAAAGGTTATGCGTTATCTCTATGGTGCTTTCCTTAGGGACAAGGACATAACCCTTGCCTTTGTGGACGCTCAGAGGGAAAAGCCTTCTGTTAACAACATCGTAGACCTTGCTATACTCGCCTGCTACAGATACGACCATACAAGAAGCAGGTATGTCATAGACCCAACGCTAATATTTGCGGGTATCGGCATAGTTGGTGTTATAGGGACTTTTACTCTTGTATATTTTTATAGTAAAAATAGAAAGGAGGTGCACCCATGAAGGAAATACTTGCCTATCCTGCCAACTACTGGCAGACCATGTATGAAATATGGCTGTTTGTATCGGTGATTATCTACCTCGTGGTTTTCATACCCGGAGCATATTTTCTTGTGAAATACCGCTACAGAAAAGGTGTTAACGAGAAGGCACAGCATGTGCACGAAAGCAAAGCTCTAGAAATCCTTTGGACTATAATACCCACAATAGTTGTCATATACTTAGCAACACAAAGCTTTGCCTTCTATAGAATCCAAAGAAACGCTCCTGAAAATGCTATGGAGGTAAAGGTTACCGCCTTCATGTGGGGTTGGGAGTTTGAGTATCCAAATGGCAAGAAGGTGTATTCCTTCTTCAACAGCGTGGTAAACCCAGAGACTAATGCTTACCTTAAGACAGAGGAAGTAAACGATATGTTCAAGGCGTATATACCTGTGGGAACACCCATAAAAGTGCTCTTAACCTCAAGGGATGTGCTTCACTCATTCTACGTTCATCCAGCAAAGGTGACTGAAGATGCTGTGCCTGGAAGGATAACTCATATGTGGTTCCAAATAAACCAACCCGGTGAATACTGGGTGTTTTGCAGGGAATACTGTGGAACACAACATTCAAAGATGGCGGCGGTACTAAAAGTGGTTCCAAAAGAAGAGTTTGAAAAGTGGGTCAACGAAGGTATGCAAACAAGAAGCAATATTTCAGATAAACAAAACCTTTAAAGGAGGTGCACCACCATGGCTGCGGTAAGCTACAAACCGTATTTCAGTGCTGGTCTTAAGGAGTGGATATTCACCACAGACCACAAAAAGATAGGCATCATGTATGGAGTGACCAGCCTCGTGTTCTTCATCGTAGCTGGTCTGTCCGCCCTTGCCATAAGAATGGAACTATATCAGCCTGGACTTCAGTATATGGGGGAAGACACCTACAATCAGGCTCTTACTATTCACGGTGTTCTCATGCAATTTTGGTGGGCGGTTGCCATATGGAGCTCCTTCGGAAACTATCTTCTGCCTTTAATGATAGGAGCAAGAGATGTGGCGTTTCCAAGACTTAATGCCCTTAGCTATTGGTTTTTCTTTGCTGCGAGCGTTTTAGCCCTTATAACCCTGCTTCCAGGCAATCACATAAGGATGATGTGGACGGGTTATCCACCTTTCTCGCTCAATGAAAATGCTGGACCTGTAGCCTTTTACGCTCTTATAATCCACATGCTTGGTGCTTCTTCTTTAGCAGGTGCTATAAACTTGGTGGTAACAAACCTTACAATGAGAGCACCGGGTATAACCCTTAAGAAGATGAACCTCTTTTTGCATTCCTTCTTGGCTATGAACGTCATTCAGATTTTGGGTGTACCTGCCCTTGCAGGTGCGGTAACGATGCTCCTTATGGATAAATATTTCCACACAGCCTTCTTTGACCCTACAAGAGGTGGAGACCCTCTTCTGTATCAAAACCTTTTCTGGTTTTACTCTCATCCTGTCGTCTACGTTATGATACTGCCAGCCTTTGGCCTTATATCTGAGATGATAGCAACCTTCTCAAGAAGGGAAATCTTTGGAAGAACTTCCATGATAATAGCCATATGGGGAATTGCTATTCTTGGCTTTATGGTTTGGATACATCATATGTTTACCAGTGGTGTGCCAGACTGGATAAGGATAATCTTTTCTTACACTACAGTTCTTATAGGCGTGCCGACAGGTATAAAGATATTTAATTGGATATTTACTCTCTACAAGGGTTCTGTAAGGTTTACCACTCCCATGTTATACACCCTTTCCGCCATATTCATGTTCCTCATAGGTGGTCTTACTGGTATACCTCTTGGTCTTCCTGCTTTTGATATTGCGGTTCATGACTCTCACTTTGTTGTAGCTCACTTCCATTATGTGCTTGGCATGGCTCTTACCCTCGCAGCCTTTGGTGGCTTCCATTATTGGTATCCCAAGTATACGGGTAGGATGTATAGCGAGTTTTGGGCAAAGTTGGGACTTGTGGTTATAATGATAGGCTCAAACCTCTTTTATTTCCTCCAGTTTATAGTAGGTCTTGAGGGAATGCCAAGGAGGTATGCGGACTACCCTGCAATAGAGGGTTGGATTAGACTTCATGAACTTCAAACCATAGGTGCTATGATACTTGGCTTTGGTGTCTTTATAGCTCTTGCAAACCTCATACTTTCCACTAAGTTGGGCAAAAGGGCAGAAGATAATCCCTGGCAGTCCCCATCCCTTGAGTGGCTTGTTCCTTCTCCACCACCACCACACAACTTTGACAAAACACCTCACATGCCAGAGGACTGGGACCCCTACAACTACGAATGGCTTGAAAAACAGCACAAAAAGCAATAAAACCCGGGGGCTTTTGCCCCCTCATTTAAGATCATGAAAAAAACAATAGCCCTTTTAGCACTTCTAGTACTTGTGGTGCTGTCTTTTCTCGTGAGTGCCATCTACTTTACAAACCCTCAATACAGAAAGGAGAAGATAGACCAATACAAGTACAAAATTGAAAAGAGGAGACATCAGTAATAGTAACCTACAGACAGATATACTTTAAATCTACTTAGCCAATTCTTCTCAAAGGGAAAGGCTACATCCACTCTTATGGGTCCTATTGGTGTGTTTACGCCTAATGCTACACCTGCATTAGTCTTAACATCTTTGAATAAGTCCTTGGGTTTATTAGCAACACTTCCAGCGTCTCCGAAAACAGCTCCCACGAACGGCTCTTTCAAAGAAAATATTAATTCAAGCCTTCCAAAGGTATAGTACTTGCCACCGTTAGGCTGTCCCACCTCTTCAAAGGAGTAGCCCCTTAGGTCCCTAAGACCACCTAAGAAAAACCTGTCAAATATAGGTGCATCGCCCCAAACTACACCTCCTGCCACCTTGAAGCTAAGCTTAAAGTCTTTTGGCAGTGGTATGAGATAAAAGGTGGACAGGTCAAACTTAGAGTAGCGTGCGTCGCCTTCCGCGAAGCTAAAGTTCACACTATCGTAGTGTATTCTGCTTGGTGAGAAAATGTCATCCTTGAACTCTCTCAGCAGAAAGACCCCATATTTTCTGATGTTATACTTTTGCCCATCAACTTCGTTTTTGAGCAAGCTAAGAACAGGACCTACAGATGTATTCCTTGTTATCCTGTAGCCTAATTGAAGGTTAGAGCCATATGAATCAAGACTATAACTCTTATGTTCCTCGTAGTTTTTAAACAGATTAGATTTGAACCAGTATTTGCTTGAAAACAAGAAGCTATCAGAAAGACTAAGTTCATAAAGCTCTCTTTTGCCAGTTTTTCTATATTTTAAGCCAGAAGAAAGACCTACTCCAAACAAATTCTTTAAACCGATAAAACCTTCAATAGATATGTTTTCTTCCGTGTTGTATCCAAGAGAAAGGTCAAAAATGCCTCTTTTGTCCTCTAATAATTGAATTAGGCGGTGAACCACTTTCTTTTCTTTGTCAACAAAGATGTCTATGGATACACCGTTAAATATACCACTGGTCAACATGTTGTGTAATGTTTCGTCATCAAGGTTTTGTGAGTAATTCTGCTCCTTTGTTGTCATATAGGATAGCTCTCTGGATGAGGTCTTTTCATAGCCGTAGTAGATAGTATCACCGAGCTTGTAGACCTGTCCTTCTTCCACTTTGTATGTGTATATGTAAAATAGGTTTTCTTCGTCCTCCTGGAACTTAACATCTATGTAAAAATTACCATCCATTAAGCCCTTTTTAAGGAAATAGTTTTGTAGGTCTATGTTTATGGCTTCAATCAAGTTTGTGTTGAATATAGCAGGTAGTTTATCTCTATGTTTTCTAAATATTCTTTTTATATCCTTGTTTTCTCCTTCATACTTTATATCCTTTAGTATCTGCCTTTTCCCAGGCTTTGTATCAAACTCTATCTTTACTTCTTTTTGTTCTCTAAGTACCTCCTTTTTTAATCTACCATCTGCAAGTGTATAGCCCTCTTTGTATAACTTTTCCAGTTTAAACTTAAGGAGTTTCTCTAACATTTCCTCATCATAAAACTGGCCATCAAAACCTTCTCCAAGGATTTTATACCTGTCTCCTTCCTGTATTTTGAAATTTATACTGTCTTCTGTCACTTCATATTCAACTTTCACATCAAAGAAACCCTTTTTATGATACGCTCTTATTATGCTTTCCCTTGCCTCCTCAAGAGAAAAGGGGTCAACACCCTTGCTTTGTAGACCGCTTATAGCGGTAAGCTCCTTTTCTGTAAAGAAGCTTGCCCCCTCTGAGTTAATTCTGTATCTCTTACCTTCAATTATTTGAAACACAGGTCTTGCAATAAAACCTCTTCCTGTTATGGCTTTAAAGGTGGCGATTGGATGGCTAAAAAGGTTTGATATACCTTCAGAGAGAGAACCAAGAAGCCTAAATGGGCTTCTTTTTATCCTCCCATCTATAGGCATAAGAACGTTGTAGAATGGCCTGTTCAGTCTTAACTTTTCCAGCCCTTCGTAATACACAAAACTGTCCCAGAAGCCCTCCCCAACGTAAAAGTCCTGAAGTTGAAAAACACTCTCTCTGAAAAAACTTTCTTTTACCACTCTACCTTTTACAAGCCCTATGAACTCATCCAAAACAGAAGACGGATAGCTTGCTCCTCTGTATACTCCCTCATCTGTAAAATAAACAGGTCCCTCATCTATTCCTATATATAGGTCTATGTAACCATTTTCATCTTTTATTAATGTAACCCTTACAGAAGCGTCAAGAAAGCCTCTATCCATGTATAACCTTTTGACCCTTTCTTCCACATCCAAATCTTTGAACTCCGGACCTCGCACCGGCATGCCCTCATAAAAGCCAAGATAAGAGAGTATCTCCTCTCTGATAAGTGCCACATTTCCCTTTATATGTATAGACCTTGTTATGGGGAATCTTTCCACATAGATGTATATTCCTTCTTCACTTTCCATAAGGTAGGCATCTTTCACATCCTCTATATTTCTTATGATATCAACCATTTCCCTATAATTCTCCTCGTTAATAACCCTTTCTATGTTGCTTTTCCTCAGCGGGTAATTGGAAATTATGAAAACTTGGGCAAAGATGGTTAGTGGAAAAAAGAGGAAAAGAATAAGTAAGAGCATATTATAATTTTAGCAATGGGGCTTGAAAAAAAAGTGCTGTTTTCTACTCAAGGGATGAATTACTTAGATACTATGAAAAAGGACAAGAAGGTGGTAGCCATTGAGTTTGAAGCCATACTTCTAAAGGAAATTATGAAAGAAGCCTTTAGACCTATGTTAGAGGGAAAATCCTTTGATACTAAGTTATACTACGACATATTCCTTGAAAATGTTAGCAGGAAGCTGGCAGAGGCTGGAGGTATAGGTATAGCAAAGTTTATACTTGATAATCTAAAAGATGGAAAGACTTGACAGAGTAAGCCCATTTATAGTTATGGACATTCTTAAAGAAGCTCAGGTCATGGGCGATGTGATTCATATGGAGATAGGTGAGCCAGACCTCGAGCCTCCACCCTCAGTTTTAGAAGCCTTAGAAAGAGCAATCAGAGAAAAAAGGTTCCATTACACACCCAGCCTTGGTCTATGGGAGCTCAGAGAGCGTATAGCCCAGCACTATTACCAGTATTATGGCGTGGATGTCTCACCTTCTAGGGTTGTTATAACAACCGGAACATCAGGAGCCTTCCTTATAGCCTACGCTATATTGATGGATGCGGGGCAAAAAGTTGTGCTTTCTGACCCTTCCTATCCCTGTTATAAAAACTTCGCCCATGTGCTTAACATAAACCCTGTTTTTGTAAATGTGGACAAAAGCACAGGATATCAGATAATTCTAGACTATCTTAGAGAAGTTGGGGACTTTACCGCTGTTCACATATCCTCTCCCGCAAATCCCACAGGCACTCTTTATCAGGATGCAAATCTCAGGTCTTTGATAGAACACTGCGAGGAGAAGGGTAAATACTTTATATCCGATGAGATATATCATGGACTTGTATACGATAGAAAAGAAAGAACAGCTCTCGAATTCAGCGAGAAGACTATAGTTATAAACGGCTTTTCAAAGGCTTTCTGTATGCCGGGTTTTAGGCTTGGCTGGATTATACTTCCCGATGAGGGTATGGTCAGAAGGGCAGAGCTAATTATACAAAACCTCTTCATATCTGCTCCCGTATTGAGCCAATACTCCGCCCTTGGAGCCTTTGACTACGAATACCTTGAAAAGGTTAGGGAAACTTATAGAAGAAGAAGAGACCTTCTATACCAAGAACTGAAGGATATTTTTGATATTGATGCACGTCCAGAAGGAGCCTTTTATCTATGGGCAAGGGTAGAAAAGTATGGGCTTGATAGCTATAGCCTATCACAAAAACTTTTAAAGGAAGCTAAGGTGGCTGTTACGCCTGGTGTGGATTTTGGGAATAACAACACAGACAAATATATAAGAATCTCCTTTGCAAAAGATGGGGGCACCCTCAAAGAAGGTGCCAGAAGGATAAGAGATTACTTTATGAGATAGACCCTTACAGCCCTTTGCTGGGCATGTTTTGGACCGAGAAGGTCTGCCACTTCCTTACCGTAAGAAGCTATTCTTATTCTTCCTATATCTACCCCCTTCCTTGCCAGATAGCTGGCAACCATTTGTGCCCTCCACATGGAGAGGTTGAAGTTGTATCTGCTACTTCCTCTTGTGTCCGCAAAGCCAACTATTAGGATTTCTCTGTTATCTCCTGTTAGTTTTCCAACCATATCATCAAGCTTTTTTGCCTCGGAAGACTTTATGTTGAACTTGTCAAAGTCAAAGTAAACAAGACCTACCTCCTCAAGTTGCCACTTGTACGGACCAACACCTTCTTCTCTCTTGGGGGCTGGTGCTGGTGCAGGTCTGCTTTCAAGAGCCCTTATGCGTCTCTCGTGGTCTTCCGCAGTATTTTCTAACTTCTTGACCCTTCCCTCAAGGTCATTAGCCTTTTTGTTTGCTTCTTCTGCCAGCCTCTTGCTCTCCACTATAGCATCAAAATAGCCCTTATAGCATTTGTCTAACATGTACTTGGAGTAGAACTCCTTTGGACTCCCACAGGGGTCCATGGGATTTTGCTTATCCTGAGCCATTACAAGGCCTGAAGCTAATGTCAAGGCAAGTGCAATCTTCTTCATGTTACCACCTCCTTTCCCCTATATTATACATCGTTTTTATGAAAAAATTGTTAAGGTTTAAACCTTGCTTTGATATTTTCAACTAT
>JAXSOP010000040.1:0-9673 GCA_037926125.1 Aquificaceae bacterium | reverse complement strand
AGAAAGTCTTTACCTTTCATCCTTTATAATAGTATATTAACATGCTGGATGTGTTTTTGTATTTTTTTGTGCTCGTCCTTGTGAGCCTTATGGTGATATACCTTCTAATTCTCTATGGTAGGTTTATGAGTAAAAGGTAGGTTAAGTAGGGTTTATTACCCTCTGCCCCTTGCTGAATGGTCAAAATGAGCTAAAATAGACTACTATGGAGAAGAAATATGGAGAGATAGCAATAGAAGAGGCTCAACTTGAACCTTGGGAAAACCCTACACCAGAGAGAAACTACATGATAGAAATAACCTTTCCCGAGTTTTCTTGTCTTTGTCCTCGCTCAGGGTATCCAGACTATGCGACCATAAAGATAAGGTATATTCCAGATAAATACATCGTAGAGCTGAAGTCCCTAAAGCTCTGGCTCAATAAGTTTAGAAATCGCTACATATCTCACGAGCAAGCAACTAATGAAATATACACCGCGCTTTATGAAACTCTAAAGCCACGTTTCCTTGAAGTAATTGGAGACTTCAACCCAAGGGGTAATGTGCATACAGTCATAAAGGTTAGGAGCGACGAGAATTACGGATAATATCCTTTAGCTTCCTTAGTGCTTTATAGCCTTCCTCTATTTCGTCAGGATATACCTTATAGGGTGAGTATTTGTATTTCTGGTATATGGAAAGGATAAACTTGACATAATTGTATAGCTCTGTGCCCTTGCAGGCATATATTATCTCATCTGGTAGGAGGCTCTTTGATACTATGCCTTCCTTTTCAAGAAGTTCTCTTGTCCTACAGTATAGGTTTTTGGGAGTTTTCCTAAGTCTCCCAAGTAGAAGAAGGATAAAATAAAGGGTGGTAGCAGGAAGAAGTATCCAAAATATCTTTAAAGCTCTTGTTCTTAGGTTTTCTAATTTTAACTCCGCCCTTAGACCCTCTCCTATGTTTCTAAAGAGCCTTATCTGCTTTTCTGAAGTGTAGCCCACTATGTTGGAATACCAAAAGCTCACTATGGAGTCTCTTATTAGAGCAAGGGTGGAAATCCTTTCTAAGCTGGGAGACACATAGGGTGGTGTGGTGTCTACCCTTAGCCATCTTCCTTCCACATAAGCCTCCACCCACACATGAGCCATAGAGTTGGTTACTATATGATATCCACCATACGGATTCCAGAGAGCACCCTTGTATCCTCCCACTACCCTGGCAGGCACGCCCATAAGCCTCAAAAGTAGAGCGGTAGCACTGGCATAGTATTCACAGTTCCCCTTCTTAGATACAAAAACAAAATAATCAAGAGGGTCTCCCTCATACCTTTCCAACCTCAAAGTGTAGCTATAACCCTTTGAAAAGTGCTGTATAACATTCCTTAGCTTTTCCATATTGGTCTTTGCATTGGTGGAGAGCTCCTCTGCAAGTCTTTTGAGGTTTGGGCTTATATCTGGTGGTATCCTCATGTAATCTCTTGGGTCCTCTTCAAGATAGAGGTTATTTGAGGAGCTAACTTTAACCCTTATGGCTCTGTTTATTTCTCTACTTAGGCGAAGGGTGTTCCCTGTAGCCATATAGGCATTGGCGGAAAGCCCTTCCAAATTTAAGACCCTGTAAGGGTAGTCAAGTGCGGGTATCAGCTTATCAAAGGACGGTTCAATAACAAGAGTGTATATAATGTTTCCACTTCCCGAAGGCATTTGGAAGGCTTCTTCTCTTACTTTAACCCACGTGTTTTTTACGTAGTCTCCAAGAACTACCACCCTCCAGTATGGGTCTTTTATATCTTGAGGAAGTCCATAAACCCTAAAAACAACCGTATTGTCCTCCTGTATTTCTCCCACTTTACCGAGGCTTACGCTTTCTGCAAGACCAGTTTTTAATCCACTGCCTTTGGATATGAGGTCAAAAAGAGGAGTTTGTGTTCTTGGAAGAAGAAAGAAAAAGGGAAGAGTAAAAAAGGCAACCAAAATAAACAGGATAAGGCTTGACACCGCAAAGGGTTTGTATACGCCAAGGTCAAAGCTCTGCTCTCCCAGAGTTCTGTACAGATTAAGAAACACAAGGGAAGAGACACCCAAAAGACTGTGCAAGATAAAAACAAGAAGAAAGCTAAGGCTAAGGTTATATGCGGTAGATATGGATACCGCAAAAAGGCTCAAAAGAAGTATCTGATAGAGGTCTCTTGGCTTTTTTTCTTCAAGACTTTTTATAGAAAGAAGTAGAAGGACTATATGAGAAAAGGGCTTGAGAAGGTCTTCAAGAGTGAGAAAGGACAGAAAATATAAGGTCAAGACAACGCCAAAAAGGTTTAGAAATATTCTCCTTACAGGATAGGTAGCCTTTATGTCCATAGGCACACCCAAAAGGTATAAGACTACAAATACGAAAAAATACACCGTATCCGTCACATTCCATAGGGATAGGATACCTACAAGGGAAGTAAGACGCACAAGCATAATGGTTGTCAGGCGAGAATTACTTAGATATCTTCCTAACATAGCTCCTTACTTCTTCCTTATACATTGGATGTGCGTATATTCTGTAAAGCTCTATATCTTCCAAAGAGGCTACGATGGTGGACACCTCTCGCAGACTAAGTAGCTCGTTCCCGTTCCATACGGGTATGTCTTCGTCTAATACCTTTTTCTTAGCTTGGTCAAACCTCAAAAGCTTCTCCTCATACTTTTCCAAAAGTCTTTCTTTTACAAACTCAAAGTGCTCCTTTGATGAAGTGGAAAAGACTTCCCTGAAATGTTCTCTTCCTAACACCCTTCTCACCTTTTCCTCTGAAAACTTGTCTAACATAAGGTGAAGTACATGAGGGTCTGTCTTTCTATAAAAGTCCATTCTGTTTAAAAGTCCTCTTTCCAAAAAGTCATGGATTACCTCTTCCAAATGGATGTTTAAGATACGTACCACCTTGTGGAAATAAACCTGAGAATACATAAAATATCTTCCAAGAATAAAGCTCTCCAGAGCTCTGAGTGCACTTATATGGACACACTTTTTACCCTCTATAAAAAGCATATTCTCCAAGAGCCTACGGTAGTCAAAAAAGCCATAGGAAGTCCCACAAAAGTAAGCATCTCTTCTGAGGTAGTCCATCCTGTCCGCACCGAATTCTCCAGTGATTATCTTTGGCAGACTACTGCCCTTCCTAAAGGCAAGCTCCACAATAAGCTGGATATCCTCAAGAGAGTATCCACAGTTTTTTAGTATATCCGCAATACACTCTTCAAAAAGCACCCTTTCTCCTATGGATTCATGACTTTTGTCTCCAAGGAGGACCTCTGTGGTGTGAGAAAAGGGTGTGTGTCCAATATCGTGTAATAGACCTGCCAATCTTGCTATCTTGTAGAGCTTTTCATCTTTGAGCCCAAGGCTATTGTAAATTCTTCCTGCGAGCTTCATAGTTCCCAAAGAGTGCTCAAACCTGCTGTGCTGTGCGGATGGAAATACCATATAGGCTATGCCTAACTGGCTTATGAACCTAAGTCTTTGAAAAGGGAAACTATCTATTATCCTTATTTCACAGTCGTAGGCTTTTATTAGCTCGTGTATAGGGTCTGAAAACTCTTTAAACATATATCCCCCTCAAAAAAATGTTTGTCCTCATTCCTGCGTAAAAGTTTACCTATCGCATCTCTTAGCTTCGTGAGAATTCTTTTAAACCAGTTTTCGCCTGTTTTCCTTTGATTTATAAACTCTATCTTTAGAGGGCTTATGCTCTTTCCTAATTCTGCTTTTCTAAGGAGGGTTTGAAGGTCTCTTTTGAGTTTATGTAGGTTAAGTCCGTAGTATACATCCCCGAGCTTTTGTGCCTCTTGCAAAATGTCTCTTAGCTCCTTTACCACCTCCTTTTTCAGACCTAAGTAGAGCTCTGAAAGTTTATAGAGCATGGAAAAGTATCTGCCCTCTGATGGGTATCTTTCCACGCATAACTCACAGTAGCTTTTTAGCTCCTCGTAAAGTCCTTCGTTGAAAAGCAAGGTTGACATTACCACTGCATCCTGCGCACTTAGATGCTTCCTGTATACCATTGTTCTACTAAGTATGTTCCACAACCTTAGAACCTTTTGGCTAATACTTTCAAAGGTGCTATGATACTCACTTCTTATGGTTATAAGGTATATGCCATCTTCCTCTACTCTATATATATCCTTGCCAGAGTATATATTCCCATACAGGTCTGATATAACAAAGAGGTTCATTTCCACAAGCACATCTTTCCAGTAATTCCTTGTGGTTTTAAAGCTTCTATAGGCACAAGAGAGGAACTTTTCAAGTTCCACGTATGAGTTTCCTTCTCTTCTTACAAGCTGTGAATAGCATAAGAGATAGAATAGCTTTTCCTTTTTTGACGGGTCGTCTAAAACCTCAAGCACCAAACTGCTAAGTGGGTCTCTTTCTTTTATCTGAAGCATAGTTATAATATAAGCCTAATTGGTGAGGTTTATTACATGAAGGGTGCAGGAAAATACCTTGAGCTTGTCAAGTTTGAACACACCATCTTTGCCCTGCCCTTTGCCCTCGCAAGCGTAATTTTATTGTATGAGAATACACCATCCCTGTGGAAGCTTTTTTGGGTTATTCTCGCCTTTATTAGTGCAAGGACCGCAGGTATGGCACTAAACAGGTTAATAGACCTACCCATAGATAGACTAAATCCAAGGACAAGCCAATGGGTTCACGCAAAGGGAGAGGTATCAGAGGAAAATATAAAAAGGCTCATTTTCTTATCTATTGGACTTTTCCTGTTTTCTGCTTTTATGATAAACATATACGCCTTTTTGCTCTCTCCCTTAGTGCTTTTTTTTCTCTGGCTCTATCCTTATGCCAAGAGAATAACCTACTATCCTCACTTAGTTCTTGGTGCGGTTTATTTCCTTATACCCTTGGCTATAGATGTGTCCTTTAATGAGCGCATATCCCTTAACGCCATAATTCTTGGTGTTGCTATGGCTTTTTGGGTTGCAGGCTTTGATATACTCTATGCACTCCAAGACTATGAATTTGACAAAACACATGGTCTTAAGTCTACTCCAGTAAGATTTGGCATAGAAAATTCTCTTTGGATAGCAAGGTTTTTTCACCTTATAACCTTCTTTGCACTCTTGGGATTGTTTTTTAGGATAGATTTTCTTGGTCTCTTGTATCTCTTTGGTCTCTTTGGTATTGCACTGTTCCTATATTATGAACATAGCCTCGTAAAGCCCCATGACCTTTCAAAGATAAATAAAGCCTTCTTTACAGTAAATGGATACGTGAGCGTAATTTTCTTTATAATCGTCCTCTTAGACAGATTGCTCTAAACTAACTGTTCCATAATATCCTTGGGTATATCAAAATTGGCTATAACCTCTTTGACGTCATCAAGGTCTTCTAAGGCTTCAATAAGTTTTATTATCTTTTTTGCGATCTCTTGGTCTTGCACTTGAACTAAGGTGTTAGGCTTGTAAGCTATCTCCGCCCTATCTATACGTAGCCCACCAGATTCTAAAGCTTCCTTTACACTGTAGAGTTCTTCAGGTTTTGTATACAATGTGTATGCAACCTCTCCTATCTCCACATCCTCCGCACCAGCCTCTATAGCTTTTTCGTATATCTCCTCTTCGCTTATGCCTTCCTTTGGCACTTCAATAATACCCACCCTGTCAAAGAGAAAGGAGACACACCCAGAAGACCCGAGGTTTCCACCATGTTTTGAAAGCACGTGCCTTACTTCTGAAGTGGTTCTGTTTCTGTTGTCTGTATAAGTAAGTATCATAAGTGCCACACCACCGGGTGCATAGCCTTCGTAGAGCACCTCTTCGTAGTTTTCACCCCCAAGTTCGCCAGTTCCCTTCTTTATTGCCCTCTCTATAGTCTCTGTGGGCATATTGACCTTTCTGGCGTTTTCTATGGCTGTTCTCAGCCTTGGGTTTGTATCTGGGTTTGGTCCGCCTTCCCTTACTGCAACAGTAATTTCACGGATTATCTTTGTAAATATTTTGCCTCTCTGTGCGTCAATCTTTGCTTTTTTGTGCTTTATCTGAGCCCAATGACTGTGTCCTGCCATAGTAGATAATATTATAGCTTCAATCCGTGAAGTGTGATATAATAAATCCACCCACAAAAAGCAGGAGGTAAAAAATGGACCTGGAGCAAAGAATAAAGGAAATAATCGCGGACCAACTTGGTGTTGAGGTGGAAAAACTAAACCCCAGTGCAAAGTTTGTGGAAGACCTTGGTGCGGACTCCTTGGATGTTGTTGAGCTTGTAATGGCTTTTGAAGAAGAGTTTGGTATTGAAATACCTGACGAAGACGCAGAGAAGATAAGAACAGTAGGAGATGTTATAGACTATCTCAAGGAGAGAGTAAAGGGCTGATGCGCCGTGTTGTAGTGACTGGTCTCGGGGCTGTAACCCCCTTGGGGACCGGGGTGCAAAAGTTCTGGGAAAACCTTATTGCGGGTGTTAGTGGTATAGGCATAATAAAAAGATTTGACCCAGTTGAGGCAGGGCTCACAGTTCACATTGCGGGAGAAGTAAAGGACTTTGAACCAGAAAAGTATTTTGACAAAAAGGATGCTCAGAAAGTATCGGACTTTATCAAGTTTGCTGTTGCCGCCTCTGAAGAAGCAATAAAGGACAGTGGTCTTTTGGAAGGAAAATACGACCCCTACAGGGTGGGGGTGATAATAGGCACTGGCATAGGTGGGCTAAGAGACATAGAAGAACAGCAAAAGGTTCTTATGGAAAAGGGTCCAAGGAGGGTATCTCCCTTCTTTATACCCTACGGTATTTCCAACATGGCGAGCGGGCTTGTTGCCATAAGGTTTGGATTAAAGGGACCCAACTACTGCGTGGTGTCCGCCTGTGCTACGGGAAACCATGCCATAGGTGATGCCATGAGGCTCATACAGAAGGGAGACATTGACGTGGCTATCGCAGGTGGATGCGAAAGTGCCATAACTCCTCTCGGTATTGCGGGCTTTGCGGTTATGAGGGCACTATCCACAAGAAACCACGAACCCCAGAAGGCTTCAAGACCCTTTGACAAAGACAGAGACGGCTTTGTTATGGGAGAAGGTGCGGGGATTTTGGTGCTTGAGGAATACGAGCATGCAAAGGCAAGAGGTGCAAAGATATACGCAGAGCTTGTGGGTTACGGTGCAACCGACGATGCCTACCATATAACCGCCCCCTGTGCAGATGGTGAGGGTGCTTATATGTGTATGAAGCTTGCCTTGGAAGATGCAGGCATAAGACCAGAGGATGTGGACTATATAAACGCCCATGGTACATCTACGCCCCTGAACGATAAGTCTGAGACCCTTGCCATAAAGAGGCTCTTTGGAGAGCATGCCTACAGGCTTAAGATAAGCTCAAACAAATCCATGATAGGGCATCTTTTGGGTGCGGCAGGTGCAGTGGAAGCGGTGGCGACGGTGAAAACTATAGAAACGGGCATAATCCCTCCTACCATAAACCTTGAAAACCCAGACCCAGAGTGCGACCTTGACTATGTGCCAAACAAGGCAATAGAGTCTCCTGTCAGGTATGCCTTATCCAACTCCTTTGGCTTTGGTGGAACAAATGCCTGCCTTGTCTTCAAAAAACCTTGAAGATCTTCAACAGAGGCTTGGCTACACCTTTAACAATCCAGAGCTTCTTATACAAGCCCTCACCCACAAATCTTACGCAGGAGAGCATGGTCTTAAAAGCTATGAAACCCTTGAGTTTCTTGGAGACTCTCTCATAAACTTCTTCGTGGTCGATATATTGCTTTTTGAATTTCCATCCGCTTCTGAGGGCGAGCTTGCAATGATGAAGTCCTACTTTGTAAGCGAAGACTATCTGCATGAGCTTGCTGAAGAGCTTTCCCTTGACATGTATATACTCTACGGTGGAAGAAGAAAAAACAGTTATGTAAGCTCCTCTCTTATGGCGGATACCTTTGAAGCCCTGTGGGCTGCGGTGTATTTAGATTGTGAAAGGTCCGCAGATTTTGTGAAAGACCTTTTCAGTAAGCTATACAGAGAAAGGCTCATCTCTGCGGTAAAAAACAAAGATTATAAAAGGGACTACAAGACTCTTCTCCAAGAGGAGACACAGAAAAGATGGAAAGAAAGACCTATCTACCGTGTTGTAAGCGTGGAAGGACCTCATCATAGCAGACTCTTTGAGGTGGAATGCAGTATAAGGGAGTTTAGGGCTACAGCAAAGGGGAAAAGTAAAAAGTCCGCACAACAGCTGGCAGCTAAAAAAGTCCTTGAGCTTATCCTGTCTTCTGAAAGCTGAGTTCGTTTAGTCTTTTGTTAAACTCAAGGCCCTGTTTTACCACCTCTTTGTAAACTCTGAAGGGGGTAAGTATGGCAAACATCTTTGGGCTCTCCTCTGCGATAAGCAGGATCTCTTCGAATATAGCAATTATCAATTCCAGCTTGGAGTTTATGGAGGTTACTGCATCAAGCCTCTCTATCTCTCTGCCTAACTCTTCTGGTAGTGTGGAGAGGAAGGTTATGTCAAAGTTGAAAACCTCATATATGTCGTATATATGGTCTACCACTTCTGAAATCTTGGCTAAAAGGTCTGCCTCAACCTTGAGAACTATATCCCTGTATCTTCTGTATTCCTCTTCAGAAAGACATGCCTCTGCAAGAATGCTCAGTTCCTCCACATCAGCTTTTATTTCCCTGAGAATGCCCTCTAACATCTGTATGTTGAGCCTTAATAGTCTGTCCTGAACCATCAGTGCACTTAAGACTCCAGCCTTTTCCATCTATGTCCTCCACATAGAGTATTCCTTTGTTCCTCAACTCTTCTCGAAACTCTTCTATTAAAATATAGCCCTGTTTGGTTAGGATTTCCTTAATCTTTGAATTAATCCTTTCTCCATGCTCATCAAGGTCAAAAAGAAGCACAACTCTCTCAAAGCCTTCAAGAAGCTCTGGAATGTCTGTAAACCTTTTGCCTTCAAGGGTAAAAATGTTTTTTACTCCAAACCTTTGTAGGGCATGTCTGTCCCTTTTGCCCTCCACGAGCACTGCAGAGTTCTGAGACACTTCTCTTAGCCTTTTCAACCAGTCCTCAAGCATGTTATAATTTTAAAAGCTCCATGGAAATCATAAGTGTCCCTATAGAAGAAGAGGTCAAGCAATCCTACATAGACTATGCCATGTCCGTTATTGTGGGCAGGGCTATCCCTGATGTTAGGGATGGTCTAAAGCCTGTCCAGAGAAGAATACTTTACGCTATGCACGATATGGGTCTATACCCAGAAAAGGCTTTTGTCAAAAGTGCCAGGATTGTGGGTGCGGTGCTTGGGTATTACCATCCTCACGGAGACCAGGCGGTATACGAAGCTCTGGTGCGTATGGCACAGGACTTTAACATGAACTATCCTTTGGTGATAGGTCAAGGAAACTTCGGCTCTGTGGATGGAGACCCGCCCGCTGCTATGAGGTATACGGAGGCGAAGCTCTCCAAGTTTGCAGTCAAGCTCTTAGAGGACATAGACAAGAACACGGTGGATTTTGTGCCAAACTTTGACGGCTCTACCTTTGAACCATCGGTTCTACCCTCTAAGTTTCCTAACCTCCTCTGCAACGGCACAAGCGGTATAGCAGTGGGTCTTGCCACCTCCATACCCTCTCACAACCTAAGAGAGGTCTGTCAAGCTCTCATTGAGCTTGCAAAGAAC
>JAXSOP010000039.1:0-9692 GCA_037926125.1 Aquificaceae bacterium | reverse complement strand
GCCGGCTACCCGTCATAGGCTTGGTAGGCCGTTACCCCACCAACTACCTGATGGGCCGCGAGCCCCTCCTCAGGCGGTAGCATGAGACAGAGGCCACCTTTGGTCTGAGGCCTTAGTGACCCCAGACATTATAGGGTATTAGCCCGAGTTTCCCCGGGTTATCCCCTTCCTGAAGGTAGGTTACTCACGTGTTACTCACCCGTTTGCCGCTGGGTGGCAGAACCACCCCGCACGACTTGCATGTGTTAGGCACGCCGCCAGCGTTCGCGCTGAGCCAGGATCAAACTCTTCAGGAAAACCCCAAGTTTTGGGTCCTTCCTCCTTATTCAGTTGCCAAGATGTCAAGGGACCTTCTGGGATCCCTAATTTTTTCAAGCAGGACTTTTTATTATATCCCACTTTTCGCCTCTTGTCAACCCCTTTTATAGGGCTGACCCCTTAAGCTATTAAGATGTCATGGGCTTTTTGCCCCTTCAACCGCAAGCTTTACTATTATAGCTTCCTTCTTTGGCTTTGTCAAGCTATTTCACGGGTTCTTTTGAACCCTAAACTGAATATGTTTTATCCATTATAGCCCACCGCATGGGGTTTGTCAAGTACTTTTTTAAAAACCTCCCACATGGCTATAGCACCTGCGTTTGAAACATTTAGAGAGTTTACCCTGCCTTTCATAGGTATGGATACTAGCATGTCCGCAACTTCCATGACGCTTTTGGATACACCCTCTCCTTCTGACCCGAGAACAAGACTGCAAGCAGGAGGAAAGTCAAGGTTTCTTATATCTTTTCCTCCTCTCTCTACCACTATGACCCATCCTCCCATCTCTTTGAAATCCCTAAGGGCTTTAGAGAGACTCCCCACTTTTGACAGTCTTAAATGAAAGACCGCACCTGCAGACGCCTTGACTACAGTCTCGTTTATAGGGCATGACCTATCTTTGGGCATGAGGGCTCCAACTCCACCAAGGACTTCGCATGTCCTAAGGAGGTTTCCCACATTTTGTGGGTCCGTGATATGGTCAAGGGTTATGAAGAAGGAATTTCTTTTGAGGGTCTCTCTAAAAAGCACATGGGGGGCTACATATTCCACTGGGCTTAAGATGGCGAGGATGCCTTGAGTTTTTTTATCCCCTGCTAGCTCCTCTATTTTCTGTCTTGGCACTTTCTGGAGCTTTATACCCCTTTCCTTGCATAGCTTTACAACTTGATGTGGTGGATGTGAGTCGTGAGCAAATAGCACCTTTTCTATGTCCCTTCCTGACCTTAGGGCTTCAAGGACTGGGTTTTTACCGTAAACAATCATTCCTTTATTATGCCACCACCCAGCAGAAGGTCTCCTTCATAAAAGGCACAAACCTGCCCAGGCGTTATGCCCTTTACTGGCTGAGAAAACTTCACCTTGTATCCCTTCTTGGTTTTTTCTATACCTTCCACAGGCACAGGTTGGTTTCTATACCTTATCTGAGCGATAGGCTTCTGCCAGAGTTGAAGCTCAAGATGGAAGTTTATGTCTTCAAGAATCAACCAATCTCTGTATAGGTCTTCTTCTCTGCATAGATGGACAGCGTTAGCCTCTGGTTCAACACTACACACATACACTGGAAACCCAAGAGCAACACCAATACCCTTGCGTTGGCCCACGGTGTAGTGGAAAAAGCCTTTATGCTTTCCCACAGGCTTGCCTTCAAAGTAAAAATACCCATCCTTTGAACCTAACCGTTCTTCAAGAAATTCACCGGGAGTTTTACCCATAAGAAAACACACGTCTTGAGAATCCCTCTTGTCCCATACAGGCAAACCCTTCTCTTTGGCTATAAGCCTCACCTCCTCCTTTGTTCTCTCACCAAGAGGAAACTCCAAAAGTTCTAAATGCTCTCCTCTTACAAGACTTAAAAAGTAAGACTGGTCTCTTTTTTTGTCCTTTGCACGGGCTATAAGCCTTCTACCCTTGTATTCCACAATCCTTGCGTAATGTCCTGTTGCGAGCTTGTCCATTTCTGCAACCCTCTGAAGATACTCCGCAAGAAAGCCCGTTTTGACCTCCCTATTGCATACCGCGCAGGGATTTGGAGTCTTACCCTTGAGGGTTTCTTTCAAAAAATAGTCTATAACCCTCTTTTCAAAGACTTCTTCCCAGCTAAGTGTTAAATGAGGTATGCCTAAGTGTTGAGAAACCCTTACCGCATCTCTCACGTCCTCTGGCGAACAGCAGACTCTCAAACCATCCGTATCGCACGCTTGATGAAAACGAAGCGTTATACCAACAATCTCATGACCTGCCTCCTTCATCAGAAGGGCACAGACACTGCTGTCTACACCCCCACTCATACCAACTGCAACTCTCATAGAGGATAAATTTAGGCTTTGAAAAACCTCTTAATAAAATTAACCTCTTCAGAGTCTTCAGCCACCTCAAGACCGAGACGAATTATCTTTTCTGGCTTATCATCTCTACCCAAAAGCCCCGTGGAGTGGGCTATGTTTAGCTTTTCTATAACACTCTCCGTTATATGCACCATTACACTGTCAAAGTTAAACCTTTTATACAACTCCTGCCTTTCTTTTTCCTCTTTCTGCCTCAGGCTATCCGCAAAGGAGCATATTTTAGACCAAGTTTTGATGGTCTTCTCCCACTCTTGCCTTGGTAGGCTCTCTAACTCAAGCCTTATGATTTCAATAAGACTGTCCTTAAGATACCTTTTAAAGTCTTCCTCTGACCAGTTATTAGGTTCTTCTTTCCTTAATAGGTTCGTCAGGTTTACTTTCATGTTATTCTAATATAATACTTAGCTTTCTGGAGGTTAAAAATGCATAAGATCCTAATAACTGACCCCATCTCGGAAAAGGGCATTGAACTGCTTAGGCGCGAATCAGACTTTGAAGTGGATAACGAGCCAGACATATCCTACGAAGAGCTACTTGAGGTGGTAGAAAACTACCACTGCATTATAACCAGAAGTAGAACTCCCGTCACGGGCGAGTTAATAGAGAGGGCTAAAAACCTAAAGGTTATAGGTAGGGCTGGCGTAGGTGTGGACAATGTGGATATAGAGTCCGCCTCCATGAGAGGTATACTGGTTATAAACACACCTGGTGCTAACACAATAGGAGCAACAGAACTAACCCTTAGCCATATGCTAAACGTTATAAGAAACGCCCATACCGCTCACAACAGCATGGTAGATGGCAGGTGGGACAGGAAAAAGTTTATGGGAACAGAGCTATACGGAAAAACTCTTGGCATAATCGGTCTTGGAAACATAGGCTCTCAAGTTGCCATAAGGGCAAAAGCCTTCGGCATGACCGTTTATGCCTACGACCCATACATCCCAAGAGAAAAGGCGGACAGGCTCGGCGTAAAACTCTTTGACAACTTACATGACATGCTTCGTCAAATAGACCTCCTAACCATCCATGCACCTTTGACCCACGAGACAAGAAACATGATAACGAGGAAAGAGTTTGAAATTATGAAAGATGGTGCGGTTCTTATAAACTGTGCCAGAGGCGGGATAGTAAAGGATGAAGACCTCATCTGGGCTTTGGAAAGCGGTAAGCTATCAGGCGTAGGTCTTGATGTTTTCTCTGTAGAACCACCACCAAAGGAGTTTATAGACAAAATATCCAAGTTTCCCAACGTGTCCCTTTCGCCCCATATAGGTGCAAACACCTACGAATCTCAAGAAAATGTTGCGGTTATAGTAGCTCAGCAGGTTATAAAGGCTCTAAGAGGTCAAACGGTGGAGTATGTGGTAAACGCACCCTTCCCAGACCTTTCAGTGCTAACTTTGATAAAACCACACATTGACCTTGCGGAGAAGATGGGCAGGTTCTTAGTCCAATGGGCGGAAGAGGGCATAAGGGAAGTGCATATAGAGGTGCGTGGAGACATAGCCCAACACTTTCATCCAATAGCCTCTGCTGTATTGATGGGAATACTAAAGGAAACAGTGGACTTTCCAGTAAACATAATAAACGCCAGCTATGTGGCAAGAGATAGAGGCATAAAGGTGGAGGAGCTCACCTCAGAAGAAAGCGAAGACTACAAACACTACATAAAGGTAGTAGCAAGAGGAGACAGCACAGAAAGGGTAGTAGCTGGCTCAGTGCTTGAGGGGCACATCATGAGGATATTCCAAATTGACCAATACAGGGTAGACGTAGAGCCAGAAGGTATAATGCTTGTTTTTGAAAACAGAGATGTCCCAGGAGTTATAGGAAAGATAGGTAGCATATTGGGCAACGAAGGTGTAAACATAGCAGGCTTTAGGCTTGGAAGAGAAAAGAAAGGTGGCATAGCCTTAGGAATACTTAACCTTGACGACCCTATCCCAGAGGAGGTTATGCAAGAACTAAGAAAAATACCTCAGATACTTTTTGCCAAGCAGGTAGTGGTTTAATGGATTTAAGCTTATGGAAACCAAAAGGAGGCTAACAGCCAAAGAATTTTTTGAAACATACCAAGAAGAAAGTAGACTTGAACTCATTGACGGGGAGGTCTACGAGATGCCCGCACCGAGTGTAAACCATAAAAGATTAGTAGGCAATCTATACCTTAAACTTAGAAATTTTCTAAGAGAAGGAGTGGGTGAGGTCTTTTTCTCACATGTGGACGTTGTCTTGACCAAGAAAACGTTCTACAACCTGACATTGTTTATGTGTCTGACCCTTCAAAGGTAGAGGACAAGTTATGTGGTGTTCCTGAGCTTGTGGTAGAGGTGGTATCTCCTCAAACTTTAAAAGGGACTTTGTGGATAAGCTGAGGTTATATGAGAGTTTTAGTGTCAAAGAATACTGGCTTGTATTTCCCTTGGAAGAAACCATATTCGTCTACGAACTTACAGAAAATGGCTATGAGCTTTTCTCTTACGTTACAGAAAAGGGAAAAATTAAATCAAAAGTTCTTGATGGCTTTGAGCTTGAAGTGGAAGAGGTTTTTAAGGAGCTACAGTTTTTATCAACTCTTTAACCATGAGCTCACTTGCCTGCAGTTTGTTGCTTGCCTTTAAGTCTACCACTTTTCCTTCTTTGAATAACATCATTCCTTCGTATTGCTCTGAACCCATGCTCTCTAATGGATTTGCCACTACAACATCAAGGTTTTTATCTTGCAGTTTTTTAAGAGCGTTTTCTTGGAGTTTTTGCCTTTCTTCCAGAGCAAAGCCCACGAGCAAATAGCTTCCCTTTGACTTTCCAAGGTCTGTGAGTATATCTGGGTTTTTAACTAGTTCCAAAGTGAGCCTTTCTTGCTTTTTTAGTTTTCCTTCGTAGGTTTCAAGGGGTCTGTAGTCCGCTACCGCAGAGTTCATAACTATTATGTCCGCCCAATCTTTTATATCCATTACCTTTTCGTGCATTTCTCTTGCAGATACCACTCTTATGATTTCAACCTCTAATGGCTCTTTTGCGGTTGTAAAGCCTGCTATAACCTTTACCTGTGCACCATACCATCTAAAAACCCTTGCAAGAGAAAAGCCCATAATTCCACTGGAAAGGTTGGATATAAACCTCACACTGTCTATAAATTCCCTTGTTGCCCCCGCGGTTATTAAAATCCTTTTGCCCTCAAGGGGCTTGGGTCTGAGGGCATACTCTATCCAATCAAGAATTTTCTCTATGGATGCAAGTCTTCCCTGCCCTTCTTCTTCACATAAGAGTTTTCCTTCCTCTGGCTCAACAAGGGTAATTCCCCTTTCCCTTAGCTTCTTTATATTCTCCTGCACTGCTGAGTTCTTATACATCTCCACATTTCCCGCAGGTGCGAGCAAGAGTTTTCCTTTATGAGAGAGAGCACAAGTGGTAAGGAGATTATCTCCTATGCCTAAGGCTACTTTTGAAAGGGTGTTTATACTGCATGGAGCTATCACAAAAAGGTCAGACCATCTTGGTAGGTTTATGTGCAAAAGGGGGTCATCTTCCCAGTCCACGTAAGCCTTGTTTCCAGAAAGAGCCTCAAAGGTGAGCCTGCTTATAAACCTTTCAGAGAAGGGAGACATAACAACCTTCACTTCGTGTCCTGACTTTATTAGCTCTCTTACAAGCTCACAAGCCTTGTATATGGCTATGCTTGAACTAACACCGAGAAGTATCTTAGCCATCCTTTAAAGCCCAGTAGAGGACTGCCATTCTTAAATATAATCCCTTTTCCACCTGCCTTGAAACAAGAGACTTTTCTGAATATACCACATCCGCGTCCATATCCACATAGAGGTTTACAGGTCCAGGGTGCATAAAGTAGCCTTTTAACCTTTTATATCTTTCCTTAGTTAGGCCAAACTGGAGAAAGTAGCTTTCTTTACTTGGAACGTAGCTTTCTGTAAACCTCTCCTCTTGTAGTCTTAGCCATATACACAAGTCCGCCCACTCAATGGCATCATTTACACTGTCAAAGACATGCTCTACTCCAAAGGGAGAAAGGTCTGAAGGGATAAGAGTCCTGGGTCCACAAACACCAACCTTAGCACCATAAAGACCAAAAAGGTAAGCACTAGAGCGAAAGACCCTGCTATGAAGTATATCTCCAACGTAGATCACCTTAAGGTTTTCCAAAGAGTCAAAAACATCCATAGCTGTAAAAAGGTCAATGAGACCTTGTGTGGGGTGTTGATGTGTGCCATCGCCTGCATTTATAAGGCTTATATCCTCTTTCGTATAGCTTTCATGAGGGAAAAGGATAAAGGGAACTCTAAGCACCAAGGCTCTAAAACCAAGAGCTTGAAGGGTTTTTATGGTATCTCTTAGGCTTTCTCCCTTCTCTATTGAGCTTTCTCCTCTGCCTGCGTAATAGGTTCTGAGGTTGAGAAGCCTGCAAGCCTTCTCAAAGGAAAAACGAGTTCTTGTGGAGCTTTCAAGAAAGAGCAAGGCAACGTCACCTTCAAGGCTTTTTCTTTCTCCATTGCTGAACCTGTTTGACAAATGCCTCAAAAGTTCTATGTCCTCTCTGCTGAGGTCTCTCACAGATATTAGATGTTTTGGCATTTCGGGAATATAATTTTAACATGGACAGGAAAGAGCAAATAATAGAGCTTATACCCCAGGGATATAGAAGCGTAAAAGCCCTTGCTCAACACTTTGGGGTATCGCTCATGACCATCTACAGGGATGTGAGGGAGCTTGAGAAGGAGGGCAGGCTTGTAAGAAAGCATGGAGAACTGCTCTTAAGAGAAGAGGCAGGAGAATCTATAGAAGAAACTGTTCCCTCCTGTGCCTACTGCACCAAACCCATAGAAAAGAGGCTTGAGTTTACATACAGAATGAAAAGAGGGAAGTTTGTAAGAGCTTGTTGCGCCCACTGTGGGCTTTTGCTATACAAAAACCTAAAAGAAGAGGATATTGAGTCTTGTATGACTTGGGACTTTATAAATTGTAGACCTTTGAGTTGCTTTTCCGCATGGTACGTGGTGGGCTCTTCTGCCACGCCATGTTGTTTTCCATCCGCCATAGCCTTTGCGAGCAAAGAGGATGCAGAAAAGTTTGCTAAGGGTTTTGGGGGTGTGGTATTAGATTTTGAGGGAGCTGTAGATAGCATCATACATCTAATGAAAAGAGGCTCGGTAGTTAAAATAAACTTATGAGGTAATAGTATGGAAAGTTTAAATAACCAAGAAACTCAGGAAACTAAAGAGCAAGAGTTAAAAAACTTTATTCCATCGGTCGTAATTGATTCATCCTACAATCTAATAGCTTTAAATTCAACTGCAAAGAAAATGTTTGGTGAAGTTATAGGTAAAAAGTGCTACAAGGTGTTGTATGGTTTCGAAGAACCCTGTTATCAGAAGGGAATTAAATGTCCAGTATATGACCGGATTGTAGACACAGATATAGTAAGTATAGACTATGAAAACTATGTAAGAAGCTATGGAAAAGTGCCAATGGGTGGTATATACTGGGAAAGTGTTATAAACATAACAAATGTAGACATGCTCAGGGCAAGCATAATAGATTCTGTATCTGGTCTTTATAATAGGAAGTTCGCAGAGAGTTTCCTTGAAAAGAGCTTTACTTTCTGGACAAGGTACGGGCAAACCTTTGGGCTTATGTTTATAGATATTGACAACCTTAAGGAAATAAACGATAGGTACGGACATATTATGGGAGATAGAGCTATAGAGAAGATATCTGCATGTCTCAAAATTATGGTAAGGTCTTCTGATGTTGCATGCAGGTATGGTGGGGATGAGTTTCTTGTTATTTTGCCCAATACTAATCTCGATGCAAGTGAGCATGCGGCAATAAGATTGCTAAAGTGTGTGGAACAAATACAGCTTCCTTTCCATGTCTCGGTAAGTATAGGACTGACTCAGCCACTTAGAGAAGATAGAAGTTTTAAGGATATTGTAAATAGGGCAGACGAGTCCATGTATAAGGCTAAAAAATCTGGCAAGGGTAAAATTGGAGTTGCCAAGTCAAAGGACGATATTTACCTAATCCATGTTGAAGGAGGAGTAGAGTATGAGCACAGTAAAGATATACGTTGATGGCGCAGAATATGAAGTGGATAAGGGAAAGCCACTTCTTCAGAACCTGCTTGACCTTGGTATAGACGTTCCATATTTTTGCTACCATCCTCGCCTAAAGATAATAGGTGCCTGTAGGATGTGCATTGTCTATAACGAAAAGACTGGAAGACTCATGACCTCGTGCAATGTCTATCCTGAAGAAGGTATGTCCATATCAGTTCAGCATCCTTTGGTCAAAGAAAACCAAAAATACCTTCTTCAGGCTTTCATGACAAGGCATCCCCTTGACTGTCCCATATGCGACAAGGCAGGAGAGTGTGACCTGCAAAATTATGGAGCCCTCTTTGGTCCACAAAAGCAGATTGTCCCCATCTCCGCACTTGAAAAGGAAAGACACCAGCTTGACTGGGAAAGCGACTTTTTAGAGTACTACTCCAATAGGTGCGTGGTATGTTATAGATGCACAAGGGTTTGCGATGATGTGGTGGGGGCTCACGCCTTGTATGTGGAAGAGAGAGGCTTTCAGGCAAACATAGCTCCCACCCTTAGACCTATGGATACCTCTACCTGCGAGATGTGTGGTCTTTGTGTGTATGTGTGTCCTGTAGGTGCTATCATCTCCAAACCCTTTAAGTATTGGACAAGAAGCTGGCTCTTAAAAAGGGATAAAACCACATGTAACATATGCCCAGTAGGCTGTGAAATTCAGATAGAGTACGGTGTTGGAGACTGGAGGTCAAAGGAAAGGGTATACAGAACAAAGCCCACCGATGAGCTAAACATATGTGCCAAGGCTTTCTTTGGCTACGATGTGCTAAACCACGAGAGGCTAATTTCTCCCAAGATGTATGGCAGAGAAGAGACAAGCGGTAATATAGCCAACCTTCTCTCCATGCTTTTAAAAGGAAAGCCAGAAGAGACCGTGCTCCTTCTTTCTTCCTACACGACAAATGAGGACTATGCTTTAATAGGCGAGATAGTGAAAAGAACGGGCGTAATAGTAAGCTCAACCCTAAGTCTTGACCTAAAACCCTTCCTTGAAAGCTATGGAGAATATCAGCCAATAGGCATAGAAGATATAAAAAAGGCAGACTTTTATGTTTTCATAGGTGAAGATATAACCTCAACCTCACCAGTGCTATCCTATTACACCAAAGGCAAGGTATACCGTATAGGCAAAGGCACAAGAGACCAAAAGCTAAACCCAATTGAAATTCAAAAGGAAGACCTGCAA
>JAXSOP010000038.1:0-9767 GCA_037926125.1 Aquificaceae bacterium | reverse complement strand
TGTCTGAGAGGTGTCCTGCACGCCTTCTTTACTATATCCACACCCACCTGCTGGTCTGGGTTTTCTACCTTGAGGTTTTCAAGGGCTTCAGAAGCCCTAACCAATGCCACACCACCACCGGGGACTATACCCTCTTCCACTGCCGCCTTTGTGGCATGCACCGCATCCTCAACCCTTGCCTTCTTTTCCTTGAGCTCAGCCTCGGTGGCTGCACCAACCCTTATGATGGCAACCCCACCTGCCAGCTTGGCAAGCCTTTCTTGAAGCTTTTCTCTATCGTAGTCAGAGGTGGTTTCCACTATCTGCTTCTTTATCTGCTCTATCCTTGCGTTTATATTGTCCTTTGAGCCCTTACCGCCCACTATAGTGGTGTTATCCTTGTCCACTATGACCTTATCTGCCCTTCCGAGCATGTCAAGGGTTACGCTTTCAAGCTTTATACCAAGCTCTTCGGTTATAGCAGTGCCACCAGTAAGTATGGCTATATCTTGGAGGTAATCCTTTCTTCTTTGACCAAAGCCAGGTGCCTTTACTGCACATGCTCTAATGACTCCCTTTATGTGGTTTACCACAAGTGTCGCAAGGGCTTCCGCCTCTACGTCTTCAGCTATTATGAGAATAGGTCTTCCTGCCCTTACCACTTGTTCAAGCACAGGTAAGAGGTCTTTTACGTTGGAAATCTTCTTTTCATATATGAGTATGAATGGCTCTTCCAGAACCGCCTCCATCTTGTCTGGGTTGGTCACAAAGTAGGGGGATAGGTATCCCCTGTCAAACTGCATACCTTGGACTGTCTCAAGGGTGGTCTGTGCGGACTTGGATTCTTCAACAGTTATAACCCCATCCTTGCCAACCGCTTCCATGGCGTCTGCGATTATCTTTCCTATCTCGGGGTCATTGTTGGCGGATATGGTGGCTACCTGTTCTATCTCCTTCCTTCCGCCCACCTGTATGGACTGAGCCTTTATCTCCTCAACCACCTTCTCTACTGCTCTGTCTATGCCTCTTTTAAGGTCCATAGGGTTAGCACCAGAGGCTATTGCCTTTAGACCTTCTGTGAATATAGCCTGTGCCAGCACCGTTGCAGTGGTAGTTCCATCACCGGCCACGTCTGCGGTCTTGGAGGCTACTTCCTTGACAAGCTGGGCTCCCATGTTTTCATAGGGGTCTTTAAGTTCTATCTCCTTTGCTACGGTCACTCCGTCCTTAGTGACTAGAGGTGTGCCCCACTTTTTCTCAATTATTACCTCTCTACCCCTTGGTCCAAGGGTAACTTTAACTGCGTTGGCAAGCCTGTCAACGCCTGCCTTAAGTCTTGCCCTTGCGTCTTCTCCGTAGATAACCTTCTTTGCTGCCATGCTATCACCTCCTTTAAAAGTTTGTTATTCAACTATTGCAAGCACTTCGTCTTCAGACATGATAAGGAACTTCTCGCCATCAAGCTCCACCTCGGTGCCCGCATACTTGTTAAAGACCACTTTATCCCCGGGCTTTACCTTAGGTGGAACTTGCTGACCGTTTTGAAGGAGCTTTCCTTCTCCCACCGCCACAACCTCTCCTATCTGTGGCTTTTCCTTGGCAGTGTCTGGTATGATGATGCCAGAGGCAGTTCTTTGTTCCTGCTCTTCAAACCTCCTAACTACTATCTTGTCATAAAGGGGTTTGAGCTTTGCCATGTTCCACCTCCTTCAAGGGATTTTTACGGGTAGATATTATATTAACATCCTTGGTCTTTGTCAAGAGGTTTTTGAGAAAATTTTTAGTCTACAACACTCATATTTTTTTAGCTATCCAGATTAACTGATGCCTCTTGCAGAGTAGTTAGCTATCAACTATCATTTATACACATGCTAAGGCTCTTGTCCCCTGCTAAGCTCAACTTAGGTCTGTGGCTTCTTGGAAAGAGACCTGACGGATACCACGAGGTCTTCACCATATACCAGGCTATAACTCTATTTGATGAAATATTTATAAAAGAGGGACCCTTGAGTGTGGAGACCAGCACTGGTATACCTATGGAGGAAAATCTCGTCTACAAGGGTATAAAGTCTATGGAAAAGCTTCTTGGAGAAGAGCTTAACTTTAAAGTTTTTATTCAGAAAAACATACCAGAAGGTGCTGGTCTTGGAGGAGGCTCTTCCAACGTGGCAACGGTTTTGAGGGCTTTGAACCAATTGCTTGGTAGCCCATTGAGTGAGAAGGAACTGCATCAGGTAGCAAGTAGTGTATCCTCTGACGCAAGTTTTTTCCTCATGGGAGGCTCTGCCGTAGGAAGGGGCAGGGGTGAGATTCTTGAGCGGGTTGAATTGCCAAAGATGGTCTTTACCCTTATACATCCTGGTGTTAAATGCTCCACTGCACATGTCTACGGTATGGTAAGAGAAGATATCTTGACAGAGAATATAGAGGGTGATAAAATAATAGATTGCCTAAAGGCTGGAGACCTAAGCCTTCTCCAGAATAAGCTGGGTGAGCTTGCTGGAGAGCTTTACCCAGAAGTAGGCGAAGTGCTTAGGTTTTTGAGAGGTTTGGGCAAAGTAGCCCTTGTGAGCGGTAGCGGCTCCAGCGTCTTTTACGTGGGTGAACTTACCCAAGAGGTGGAGCTTGCTTGCAGAGCAAGAGGCTGGAGGCCATACAGAGTGGAAAGTTATGGGGTGTAGCTCAACTGGCAGAGCACCGGACTTTGGATCCGGGGGCTCCTGGTTCGAATCCAGGCACCCCAGCTTTTCATAAAAGAAAAGAGGTGCGGAATGTTTGGCTCTATAAAACTTCTAACAGGTACCAGTAATCCAAAACTTGCACAGGAAGTTTCTGAATATCTTGGCATTCCCCTCTCCGATGTGGTGGTAGGGCGCTTCAGCGATGGAGAAGTGAGAGTAAAGATAAATGAATCCATGAGAGGAGAGGATGTCTTTGTCATACAGTCTCTGGGCTATCCAGTTAACGAGAGCATAATGGAGCTTCTTCTTATGCTTGATGCCCTCAAAAGGGCTTCCGCAGGAAGAATAACAGCAGTTATTCCCTACTACGCATATGCAAGGCAGGACAGAAAGGACAGACCAAGAGTTCCCATAAGTGCAAGGCTTTTGGCAGACCTTATAACAACCGCAGGAGCTCAAAGGCTCATAATAGTGGATCTTCATTCTCCTCAGATTCAGGGCTTTTTCAACATACCAGTGGATAACTTATACGCTTTGAATGTGCTATACGAATACATAAAGGATAGGGTAAATGATGACCTCGTGGTGGTATCACCGGACGCAGGTGGGGTAGAAAGGGCAAGACTCCTTGCAAACAAGTTAGGTTGTAGTATTGCCATAATATACAAGAGGAGACCTGAGCCAAACGTGGCAGAGGTGCTCGACCTAATAGGTGATGTGAGGGGCAAAAAGGCGATAATTGTGGACGATATTATAGATACTGCAGGAACTGTGGTAGCTGCTACCCACATGCTTCTTTCGAAGGGTGCAAAGGGTGTGTTGGTATCCGCTACCCATGGCATCTTTTCTGGTCCAGCACTAGACAGACTCAAAGAATCACCTATCGAAGAAGTTATAGTTACTAACACCCTTAACATGGATGAGAAGCATTTTGAAAAGCTGAGAGTTGTTTCTGTAGCTTCCCTAATAGCGGAAGCCATAAAGCGCGCCCATGAAGGTGAATCCATAAGCTCACTTTTTGCATAAAGGAGGTAAAGGATGAAAAGGGTTCAAGTAAAGCTAATACCAAGAGCCATAGGCAAAAAGAGCGAGATAAAGAGGTTAAGAAGGGAAGGTTATGTGCCTGTGGAGGTTTACGGCAAAGATGTGGAAAACAGACATGCATACATAAGCATAAAAGACCTTAAAGCTTTTCCAAGAGGTGAAACCTTTCTAATTGAGGCAGAGATTGACGGGGACAAGAGGGTTTGTCTTCTTAGAGAAATGCAGGTTGGTTGGCTTGGAGACAACCCCATACACGTGGATTTTCAAGACATTACTCATGTAAGTGAGATTGAAGTAGAGGTGCCTGTTGAGTTTGCTGGAACACCTGCAGGTGTTGGTCTTGGTGGAACCTTTGAGCCTCTTATGCACAGCCTTACAGTAAAGGCAAAGGTGGACAGGCTTCCAGAAAAGATAACCATTGATGTGAGCAATCTTGGGCTTGGCGACGCCCTTCACGTTAGGGACATAGTGCCACCAGAGGGATGCGTAATCATGGACTCTCCAGAAGAGACTGTTGCTGTTGTGCTTGAACCTGAAGTGGAGGAAGCCACACCAGCCGAATGATAAGGCTTCTTGTTGGTCTTGGCAATCCGGGCAAGAAGTATGCAAAAACTCGTCATAACGTGGGTTTTATGGTCATGGATGAATTCCTCAGAAGGCTAAAGGTGCAAGATTATTCAGAGGAATGCCTTTCCCACCTATACAAGGTCAGGGTAGATGGTAAAGAGGTGCTTATAGCAAAGCCACAGACCTATATGAACAATTCTGGTCTTGCGGTAGTTAACCTTCTTGAGGAGTATGATATAAAGCCAGAGGAGATGTTAGTGGTATACGACGACCTTGACCTACCCTTGGGAAGGCTAAGGCTAAGGCTTGAGGGGAGCAGTGGAGGGCATCACGGTATAGAGTCTATAATGAGAGAGACAAGGACAGATAAATTCCCAAGGCTCAGGGTAGGTATAGGTAGACCCAAGGACAAGAGCAAGGTAGTTGATTATGTGCTTTCGCCTTTCAGTGAAGAAGAAGAGCCACTGCTAGCAAGGGTGCTAAAGAAAGCAGGCGAGTGCCTGCAAAGATGCGTTGAATACGGCATAGAAGAGAGCATGAACTTCTGCAACACTCCTGTGTAAAATAAAAGAGGAGGTGAAAATATGAACCTAAAGAACATTCCATCAGGGAAAAATCCACCAGAAGATATTTATGTGGTAGTGGAAATACCACAGGATAGCCCAATAAAGTATGAGCTTGATAAGGAAAGTGGAGCTATCTTTGTGGACAGGTTTCTCTTTACCGCCATGCACTATCCTTTTAACTACGGCTTTATCCCTCAAACCCTTGCGGATGACGGAGACCCCGTGGATGTTTTGGTAATATCTCGCTATCCTGTAGCACCCGGTAGCGTTATAAGGTGCAGACCTATAGGTGGGCTTGAGATGAGAGATGAAGAAGGCGTAGATACAAAGCTACTTGCAGTGCCACACAACAAGTTAGACCCCACTTACGAAAATGTAAAGTCTTATGAAGACCTACCAAAGGCTCTCCTTGATAGGATAAAGCACTTCTTTGAACACTATAAGGAGCTTGAACCGGGCAAGTGGGTAAAGGTGGAAGGTTTTAAGGGGGTGGACTTTGCCTATGAGGAAATAAGGAAGGGTATTGAAAACTACAAGAAGTGATGGATGAGATACTCAAAAAGGCTAAGAGAGTTTTTGATATAGAGATTCAGGCTTTAGAAAGGCTTAGAGATAGCCTTACTGATGGCTTCGTAAGGGCGGTAGAGTTAGTATTGTACTGTCAGGGGAAGGTGATAACAACAGGTGTAGGCAAATCCGGTCATATAGCCCGTAAGGTTGCCTCTACCCTTTCAAGCACCGGCACGCCAGCCCATTTTTTACATCCTGCGGAAGCTCTCCATGGAGACCTTGGAGTAATAGACTCTGAAGATGTGGTGCTTGCCTTTTCCAACAGCGGTGAGTCTCCCGAGGTAAACTCCCTTATCCCCTACATAAAACTTCTGGGTGTGCCTCTCATATCCATAACCAACAATCCAAATTCCACTCTGGCAAAGCATTCAGATGTGCATATATTCCTCTCTGTGGAAAGAGAAGCCTGTCCTCTGCAACTTGCACCTACAAGCTCTTCTACCGCATCCCTTGTACTTGGGGATGCTTTGGCTATGGTTCTTTTGGAGCTTAAGGGCTTTACCGAAAAGGACTTTGCCTTGAGGCATCCCGCAGGTTCTCTTGGCAGAAGGCTAAGGCAAGTGGCAGATCTTTGCCACAAAGGAGAGGAAGTTCCCATAGTAAAAGAAGACACTCCCATGAAGGAGGCAATAATTGAGATGACCAGCAAGGGCTTTGGTTCTACCGCAGTGGTGGACCAAAAGGGAAAGCTCATGGGCATAATAACCGACGGGGATCTAAGGCGTTTTGTAAATAGAGGCGGGAACTTTGATACAAGCGTAGCCAAGGATGTAATGACAAGAAACCCAAAGACCGCGCGCATGGATGAGCTCGCAGTGGAAGCCCTAAAAAGGATGGAAGACCACAAAATAACAGTCCTTCTCGTTGTTGACCACGAGGAAAAACCCATAGGCATTATACATATGCACGATATACTCAGGGCGGGCATCATATGAAAAAGCTGGGAGTACTTGGATCTACAGGCTCTGTGGGAAGTCAAACCATTGAAGTGGTGAGATCATACAAAGAGGATTTTGAAGTCATTGGTCTTTTAGCAAGGCGGGCATCAGAAAATCTATTATTTCAAGCAATAGAGCTAAAGCCAAAGTTTGTGTCCTGCTACGAGGATCCCTCGAAGGATTGGCTCTCTCAACTGCCAGAAGGCACAACCTTTCTAAAAGGTGAGGAGGGCTTGCACGCTATAGTAGAAGGATCAGATATGATAATGAACGCCATATCGGGTGTGGACGGCATTCTGCCCACCTACCTTGTACTTCAGAAGGGTAAGAATCTATTGGCTTCTAATAAGGAATCCCTCATATGCCTAAGAGAACTTGTAAGAAAAAACAGAGAAAAGATTTTACCTGTAGACAGTGAACATAACGCCCTCTTTCAAATACTGCTTGGGCTAAAGGTTAAGGAAGTCAAAAAGGTCTATCTAACC
This sequence comes from Aquificaceae bacterium, assembly GCA_037926125.1. Lineage (GTDB taxonomy): Bacteria > Aquificota > Aquificia > Aquificales > Aquificaceae > Pampinifervens. Next base: position 2,937 of record JAXSOP010000038.1, on the reverse strand, counting down.
GCTTCTGGAGGCCCCTTTAGAGATAGAAGCTTGGAAGAGCTGAGACATGTAAGCGTAGAGGACGCACTAAAACATCCCACATGGAGGATGGGTGCAAAAATAACCATAGACTCCGCCACCCTGATGAACAAGGGTATGGAGCTTATAGAAGCCATAAACCTCTTTGACTTTGAGGTGGAGAACCTTGATGTGGTCATCCATCCCCAGAGTGTGGTGCATGGTATTGTGGAGCTTATTGACGGTAGCTTTATATTTCATACCTCACAGACAGATATGAGAATACCAATACTGTATAGCCTTTACTATCCAGAGAGAAAAGCCTTTCCTTTCGAAAGAAAGAGCCTACTTGAGCTTTCTCCCATAACCTTTGAGAAGGTAGACACAGAAAAGTTCAGAAGTATCCCTTTGTGTAAGTGGGTTGCCCTTATGGGTGGTATATACCCTGCGGTGTTAGTGGGTGCGGACCAAGTAGCGGTGGAGCTCTTCCTACAGGGTAAGATAGGCTTTCTGGATATTGTGAACCTTGTGGAAGAAATACTCAGTTCTGTAAGTCTAAAAGACCCACAAAACCTTGAAGATGTGCTTTCCGCAATAGACTGGGCGTACAAGAAGGGCCTGGAGATTTTGGAGGTGGCAGGGTGAAACCCTTTGTTTTTGCTTTTGGCTTTATAATCTTGTCTTTTTTGCCCTTTTATTTGAGTTCTTCGCCAAAGGGTGGTGATGTATCCTTTATGAGGATAAAGCCAGAAGATTTTTACATAAAGGAAGGCAAAGAAGGAGGAGAGGTTCGCTTTGTGCTAAACTCTGACCCAAGAACCTTAAACCCAGCAATAGCTCAAGAGACTTCTTCAACTGCGGTGCTCTCTGACATTTTTACAGGACTTACTAAGACAGACCTCAAAACCATGCAAGTAATTCCAGACCTTGCAGAAGGATGGGAAGAGAAGGAGGATGGAAGGCTTTATATCTTTCATATTAGAAAAGGCTTAAGGTGGAACGATGGAAAGCCTTTTACTGCAGAGGATGTGGTCTTTACCTACAGGGATATATACCTGAACCCTCAAATACCCAACTCCACAGGAGATATGTTTAGAGGCATTCTAAAAAATCAGGAAGACATAAAAAACTTTGTAAAGAAAATAGACAATTACACATTAGAATTTAGACTTCCAGAGCCTTTTGCACCCTTTTTGAATGCCCTTTCCGCACCCATACTTCCCAAGCACAAATTGGAGATGTTTGTAAAAGAAGGAAACTTTATGACTGCATGGAATGTAAACACAAACCCAAAAGAGATAGTTGGAACGGGACCATATATGCTTAAAAGGTATATAAAGGGCGTTATGGTAGAGTATGAGGCAAACCCCTACTATTATGAATATGATAGCTCCGGCAAGAGGCTACCTTACATAAAGAGAAGAATAGGATACATAATGCAAGACTCAGACACTGCCCTTTTGAAGTATTCCCTCGGAGAAATAGACTATATGAGTGTAAGGCCTCAGGACGTGCTATTTATGAGCAGGGTGAAGAACACCACCCTCTACGACCTTGGACCTACTCCATCCACTACCTTTTTGGTGTTTAATCAAAACCCTAATTCTAACGTGCCAAAGCATAAACTAAGATGGTTTCAAAACAAGGAGTTCAGAAGAGCCATATCTCACGCCATAGACAGAGAGGGTATGTGCTACCTTGTTTACAATGGCTTGGCTGAACCTTTGTATAGTCCTGTCACGCCCGCCAACAGACCCTACTACACAGAAGGACTTTTTCCCAATTATGAATACAATCTCAAAAAGACAAGGTCAATCCTTGAAAGCCTTGGCTTTACAGATAGAAATGGCGATGGCTGGCTTGAAGACCCAGAGGGAAATACCCTTGAGATAGTGCTTCTTACCAACGCAGGCAACAAAGAAAGGGAATCTATGGGAAACATGATAAAAGAAGACCTTGAGAAAATAGGAATAAAGGTGGTTTTTAGACCCATAGACTTCAACAGCCTTGTAAGTAGACTTACCTCTCCACCCTACGACTGGGAAGCTGTCATAATTGGTCTTACAGGTTCAATGGATCCACACTTTGGAAGAAACGTATGGCATTCTTCGGGAACCCTCCACATGTGGAACCCAAGACAGAACAAGCCTCAAACCCAGTGGGAAAAAGAGATTGATGAACTTTTTGATATGGGAGCAAAAGAGACGAACCCAGAAAAAAGAACAGAGATATACAGAAGAGCCTACCGTATTATAGCGGAGGAACAGCCCATGATATTCCTAACAACACCTAAGAGCATGCTTGCGGTAAGAAGCAAGTTTGAGAACCTCCTCCCCACCGTTTGGGGGTGGTATAGGGAAGAGGCTTTATTTCTTAGGTGATAAGCTCGTTGAGCTTTTCCTTTAATACCTTGCGAGCTTCTTCCCTAACTATCTGACTCATATCAATTCTTGAAAAAGCTTCACTGACCTTCTCTCTTATTATCTCTTCAAGCTTTCTTTCGAGAAGGGAAGTCACCTGTCTACCTACCTCTTCTGGGCTCAGAAAGCTGGACATAAATGACAGGAATTTTTCCTGGGATAGTTGTTCTCTGATCACATCTTTTATTGCTGTTGCAAGACTTTCCGCCACGCTCTCCATATGGGTTATGCCTTCAGAAATCACAGGCTTTTCCGTTGTTTCAATCTCTAAAGGAGCTTCTTCTACTAAAGCTGGGGGTTCTTCTTCTCCAATACCAGAGCCCATTATCTCTTCAAGCAGGTTCATTATTCCTCTTTCTTCTTCCTGCAAAGTTGCTGGTTGAGATTCTGTAGGTAATGACTCACCAATAGGGTGTGTTTCCAGCAATGACTCGGCAGGGTGTTCCACAGCAAATTCTTCCGCAAGCTCTACTACTTTTTCCATTGCCTTGTTCAATTCAGCCTCCCTTGCAAAGCTGTA
>JAXSOP010000037.1:0-9971 GCA_037926125.1 Aquificaceae bacterium | reverse complement strand
GCCAAGGTTGCAACTCCCCACGGGTCAGATAAAAATGCAACAACCCTGAAAGGATTTTCCCATCCAGTTTTAAACTCCGAGACTGTTGCAACTCCCCACGGGTCAGATAAAAATGCAACCCTACTTTTAAAGTCCTTGAAAGACAAGGATTAGAATAGGCTCTTTTTTGACTTTTGACATGATAAATATCATAAACATGCATACAGCCCTTGAGTATCAAGGCTTATACACGAAGTTGTTGATACACCTTGTTCCAAGACACATAAGAAAACTGAAAATCTCAAAAACTCCCTAAAGCCTTGCAAAACAACCCAAAGCTAAAGGTAGTCAAAATATCAAAAACTTCGCCTTATGCACAAAATTTTGAGACGAGTATCATTTGCAACAAGTTAAAAGTCAAAACAAGCCCGTGGAGTTTTAAAACATAATCCTATTCAGTTGCCAAGATATCACGGGAGCAAAATCCCCCGAAAGCCTACTTAACGCAATTATAGCATAACCTAAAATATTATCGCTGTCAAGAAGTAGTCGGATATTAAGATAAGCATAGATGAAGTTACTACGCTGTTGGTTGTTGCTCTTCCCACTCCCTCCGTTCCGCCCTTTGTGTAGTATCCAAAGTAGCAACTAACCGCAGAGATAATAAAGCCAAAAAAGACTGCCTTGTATAGCCCGCCTATGAAGTCATAAAGTTCCGTAAGGTCTTTCATCTTTTCCCAGAAGAGGTATTCGTTTACTCCAAAAAGTTTAACTGCCACAAACCAACCACCGATTATGCCAGAGATATCTGCTATCAAAACTAGCATAGGAACTCCCACAATGCCCGCAAAGAGCCTTGGAGACACAAGGTAGCTTTTGGGGTTTATGCCCATGACCTCAAGGGCATCTATCTGCTCTGTTATCCTCATTGTGCCTATGTTAGCGGTCATGGCAGAGCCCACCCTTGCGACTACCATAAGGGATGCAAGCACTGGTCCGAGTTCCCTTCCCATTGATATGGCAACTACCGCACCTATGAGAAACTCTGCATTAAAACGGTGAAAGGTGCTATAAGTCTGGAGTGCTATAACGCCACCAGAGAAAATAGAAGTTATAACTACCACAGGTATGGTTTCAGATGCCAAATAGGCAAGTTGTTTAAAAAAATGTTTTAGTTTTGGTGGTTTTCTAAAAAGGTAATACAGACCCCAGAGGGTAAGAAGTGTAGCCCTTCCAACCTCCTCAAAAATTTTTAACATGTTGAATATACCTTTCAAACCTATCCTTTATCTCTTCCATAAAGTCTCCACCCAGTTTTTCAAGTAGTGCGTCCGCAAGCACTATGGCAAGCATAGCTTCTCCAACTACAGAGGCAGCAGGGACTGCCACCACATCGCTCCTTTCCTTTCCTGCCTTTACCTCCTCTTTTGTCTGTATATCGACGCTTCTGAGAGGCTTTGTAAGGGTTGGTATGGGTTTCATAACGCACCTAACTACGACAGGCATACCGTTAGTTATGCCTCCCTCTGTCCCACCGAGATTGTTGCTGTATCTAAAATATCCATAAGTTTCTGACCAACCTATCTCGTCATGAACCTCAGAACCAAAACGCTCCCCGCTCTCAAAGCCAAGCCCTATCTCCACACCCTTTATAGCCTGCACGCTCATCATAGCCTGAGCTATCCTGCCATCCACACGTTTGTCCCACTGAATATGACTTCCAAAACCAGGAGGGACGCCTAATGCAAAAACTTCAAAAACACCACCAAGGCTTTCTCCCCTTTCCTTTGCCTCATCTATAGCCCTTCTAAACTCCTCGTCCTTTGTGGGGTCTGGAAAACGCACTTCAGATAGCTCTGCAAGTTGATGTCTTTTTAGGAGGTCTTGTTCCTCTATAGGTGGTTTTACTTTTCCTATGCGAACCACATAGCTACCTATTTTTATGCCAAACTCTTCAAGAAATCTTTTGCAAACCGCCCCCACCGCAACCCTCGCAGCGGTTTCTCTTGCGGATGCCCTCTCAAGGATGTTCCTTAGGTCCCTCTGGTTATACTTTATGCCACCTACCAAGTCCGCATGACCTGGGCGAGGTCTTACAAAGGGCACAACGCTCTCTGGTCGCTCACCTTCGTATGCCATCTTTTCTTGCCAGTTTTCCCAGTCCCTGTTCCATATGACCATGCTTATGGGACTTCCCAGGGTTTTGCCAAAGCGTAGACCAGAGAGAAACTCTACCCTGTCGCTTTCTATCTTCATCCTCCCTCCTCTGCCATAGCCCCTTTGCCTTCTCTGAAGCTCTCTGTTTATATACTCAGCAGATAGTTCAAGGTTTGCAGGAATACCCTCAAGTATGCAGACTAATGCTTTTCCGTGCGACTCCCCTGCGGTAAGAAACCTTATAGGCATCAGCTTCTGACGGCAACAGCCTTTACCACTTTGCCCGCTTTTAGACACTTGGTGCAGACATAGACCCTTTTTACAGTTCCATCTTTGAGAACCACCTTAACCCTCTGAAGGTTTGGTTTAAAGGTCCTTGAGTTTTGCTCCGCAGAAAAAGTTACGCTCTTTCCGAACTTGGTAGTCTTTCCACAAACATAACACCTTGCCATCTTAAACCTCCTTCAAAAAGACAATATTATAAACTATGTGCCAAACTCCCAAGAGGATAGATATTTTACCTGCTCTGGTGTTAGTTGGTCTATCTCCACTCCCATGCTCCTTAGCTTCAAAGAGGCCACCTCTCTGTCTATCTCCTCTGGCACTCTATAGACATCTTTTTTGAGGTCTTGGTGGCTTTTGAGGATATACTCCGCAGAGAGGGCTTGGTTGGCAAAGCTCATATCCATCACTGAAGCAGGATGACCCTCCGCACTGGCGAGGTTTACAAGCCTTCCTTGTGCCAAAAGGTATATCCTTCTTCCGTCTTTTAGCTGATATTCTTCCACAAAGGGTCTAATTTCTCTCTTTTGGACACTTAGGCTTTCAAGAGCGTCTATGTCTATTTCCACGTTGAAATGTCCTGAGTTGGAAACAATGGCACCGTCTTTCATGAGTTCAAAGTGTTCTCCTCTTATGACAGAGGTGTTGCCTGTAACTGTTACAAAGAAGTCTCCCAGCTTGCATGCTTCTTGCACAGGCATAACCAAAAAGCCATCCATTTTAGCCTCAAGGGCTTTTATAGGGTCCACCTCGCAGACTATAACCGTTGCTCCCATGCCTCTTGCCCTCTGGGCAACTCCTTTGCCACACCATCCATAACCTGCTACCACAAAGTAAGAACCAGCTATAAGCCTGTTGGTAGCCCTCATTATGGCGTCTATGGTGGACTGCCCTGTGCCATAGCGGTTGTCAAACATGTGCTTGGTATAGGCATCGTTTACCGCTATTATGGGAAACTGCAAAACTCCCTGCTGAGCCATAGCTCTTAGCCTTATCACTCCAGTTGTGGTCTCTTCCATTCCTCCGTAAACTCTCTTTGCAAGCTCGGGAAACTCCCTATGAAGCGTGGATATCAGATCCGCACCATCGTCTATAACTATATGAGGCTCTCTTTTTATGACCTCTTTGAGGTGCATGTAGTAGGTGTCTGTATCTTCGCCCTTTATGGCAAAAACAGGAATTTCATAGTATTTAACCAATGCAGATGCGGTATCATCTTGAGTGGAAAGGGGATTTGAGGCGGTCAAAAAGACCTCCGCACCACCTTCCTTTAGGGTTATCATAAGGTTTGCAGTCTCTGTGGTAACGTGAAGGCATGCGGATACGCGTATACCCTTAAAGGGCTTTTCTTTTGAAAACCTCTCTCTTATACTTCTGAGGACAGGCATGTCCCTCTCCGCCCATTCAATCCTGTTTTTGCCAAGGTCCGCAAGGCTTAGGTCCTTTACATGGTAGTCCATTTCACTCCTCCAAACTTATATCTATAAAGCTCATGTTGTCACTACCACCTTTTTCAAGAAGTAGCTCCACCATAACTTGCGGTGGTAGGCTTAGTTCCTCGTCTTCGAGGGCTTCCCACACACCGTCAGAACACACTATATATCTCCTGTATCCGTATACGTCCTTCATGAAGACCTCAAAGTTTATAAACTCTGAATCTCCTATTATAGCAGAGGTTAAGTAGTTTCTCCTTGGGTCGTGCTTTGCCCTAATTGGGTCAAGAAGCCCTGCCCTTACAAGATCCTCTGCCTCTGTGTGGTCTTCTGTAAGCCTAACAGCCCTGTCCTTTTCAATGCCATAAACTCTACAATCACCCACATTGAAGACTATGGTTTTCCCCTCAACTAAGACCAAGCCAGCCACTGCAGTACCAAGCCCAGAATACGCAGGGTGTTCTTTTGCAAAGTGTTCTAATCTATCTCTTGCTACTTTTAGAGCATTCAAAATGTCTTCCTCTCTCTGCGGTTTTTTCTCTCTGAAAGTTTCAAGAAGTATTCTACTTGCCAACTCTCCGCCTCTGTGCCCACCGAGCCCATCCGCAACCGCAAATAGCCCACTCCCTTCATGCTTTAAACACTCAACCTTTTCCATGAACTCTTCCTGAAGAACCACAGTATCAATCAGAAGAGCGTCTTCGTTGTTTTGCCTGAAGCCTTTGTTCGTATAATAACAGACCTTTAACCTCATCCACTCAAAGGAGGTCCTATTTTTACCAAACCAAGCTCTGTTATTTCCATAAAGTGCGTCCTTGTGTCATGGCCACAGAGTCTGCAACCGTCTATACGAAAGAGCCTGACTATTTCTCCTATGGGCTTTTTATAGAGCTTTGACTGTGCCTGCGTAAGGATTATGTCCTTAGATAGCACCATGGAGCAGTCCACTATGTGGCTTATGGCATAGCCACCTGCAGCCTCTGCGGTAAGCTCCTCATGTCCACTTCTCTTTTGAGAGACAAAGAGGGCGGTCTGATACCACTTTTTCATAAAGTTAAAGAGCTGACGTACCACAACTCTCGCTTGCATTTCACGAGCCTCATACAGCCCTGTTACCGAGTCTATAACCATGTGCTTTACCCTATAGGTCTTTATTACATGGGCAAGTGTGGCAAGTAAATCTGGTATGTTTTCCCTCAATCTTCCGTGGCTTGCTGCGTCTATTAGGATTATGCGGTTTTCTATGCTTTCAAAGTCTATTCCCATAGCCCTTGCCCTTTCCCTTACGCCTGCGATGGTAAAGTGGGCAGGCGCTTCTACTGTTATAAAGGCTACAGGCTCTCCTCTGCTTGCTTGCATTACCGTATACTGCTCAGCCATAAGGCTCTTGCCCGTATCGGAAACCCCAGTTACGTTGGTAATTGAGTAGGCAGGGATTCCACCCAGGTGCTTTTTTACTGGCTTCCCATCTTGGATTTCCGATGTAAAGAAAAGCTCATCAAGACCATCAACACCAGTAGGCACACCGTACAGCTTTGGAGCTTTCTTAACAGCTTCTCCCCCAACCCAGATGCTTTCCTCTACAACCTCTGGCTTTCTTTCTTCCATAGGATTAAATTTTAACCCTATGAAATACTACATAAAAACCTTTGGATGCCAGATGAATTTTAACGACTCAGAGAGGCTAAGGGGCATACTGCAAAGCATGGGCTACGAACCTGCACAAAGCTGGGAAAGTGCGGACATAATCCTCATTAACACCTGCACCATAAGGGAAAAGCCAGACCAGAAGGTCTACTCTCACCTTGGGGAATATAAAAAGATAAAGGAGAAAAAACCCAATGCACTTATAGGAGTTTGTGGATGCCTTGCCCAAAGGATGGGAGAGGAGCTGGTGCAAAAGGCTCCCCTTGTAGACATCATGTTTTCCAGCTTTAATATGCACCAACTACCGGAACTTATCCAACAGGCTCAGGCAGGATACAAGGCTATAGCCATACTTGAAAACCCACCAGAGGACGAGAACAAGCTATGGGAGTATTCCACTGTAAGGGATAACCAGTTTTGTGCCTATGTGACTGTGATGAAAGGTTGCGACAAGAACTGCACTTATTGCGTAGTTCCAAAAACGAGAGGAAGACAGAGGTCAAGAAGCCTTGAGAGCATACTATCAGAGGTCAAAAGCCTTACCGCAGATGGTGTGAGAGAGATACATCTACTTGGTCAAAACGTGACCGCATGGGGTCAAGACCTACATATTCCCTTTGAGGAGCTACTTTACAGAGTTGCGGAAATTTCAGGCGTGGATAGGATAAGGTTTACCACTGGGCATCCAAAGGACCTAACAGAGGGCATAGTCAAAGCCATGAGAGATATACCTCAAGTATGCGAGCATATACACCTACCAGTTCAAGCAGGCTCTACAAGGGTACTTAAGCTCATGGACAGGGGCTACACGAAGGAGGAATACCTTGAAAAGATTCAAATGCTTAGAGAATACGTAAAGGGCATAACCTTCTCCACAGACATAATTGTGGGCTTTCCCACAGAAACAGAAGAGGACTTTGATGATACTTTGGATGTGCTTCAAAGGGTAAAGTTTGAACAGGTTTTCTCCTTTAAATACTCACCAAGACCAGACACACCAGCTTATAGCATGGAGGGGCAAGTCCCAGAGGAGGTAAAAACACAGAGAATGTCAAGGCTTCTTGATCTGCAAAAGAGGATACTATCGGAGATAGCTCAGTCTTACGAGGGTACGAAGCAGGAGGTTTTGATAGAGAGCTACGAAGATGGAAAGCTCATGGGCAGGACGAGAACAAACCGTTGGGCTACCATTAATGGAAAGGAGAGCCTGCTCGGAAAGTTGGTAAAGGTAAAGGTAATAAACTCAAAGCCTTTTAATATGGAGTGTGAAATTATTGAGGTGTTAGGGTAGAGCCATTGAAAATATATAAGACCATAAAACCTCTATATTGCTACACACAAAGAGAGGAGTAAATTTATAAGTGGAGGTTTACCATGATTGAGATGGTAGTGCATGGAGTAACCCTTGACCCTGTATCTCAAATGCCCATAGTGGTGCTTAAGGCTAAGGACAACGAGGAAGTGCTTTTGCCCATATGGATTGGTATCTTTGAGGCGGACAGTATAGTGCGTCAGCTCCAGAACGTGGAACCTCCGAGACCTATGACCTATGAGCTTACAAAAAACATAATAGAGAACATGGGTGCAAGGCTTGAAAAGGTAGTAATAAGCGACCTAAAGGATAGCACCTACTACGCAGAGCTTCATATACTACAGGGCAATAACCTTATATTAATAGACTCAAGACCAAGCGATGCCATAAATCTTGCTCTGAGGTTTGACGCTCCTGTGTTCGTAGAGGAAGAGGTGCTTGAGAAGTCCAAAGTACCAAAGCCTGAAGAAGAGGAAGAAAAGGAAAAGCTAAAAGAGTGGCTTGAAAACATAAAGCCAGAGGATTTTGAAAAGGGACTAAGCTGATACAACCTTTTTAAGGCATTCAAACATAAGCTCCTTAGGAGGGCTACCTACATCTAATACAGGCTCCACAGCCACAAGGTTATCCTTTTTCATACTCTCATAAAGAAGTCTATAAACCCTTTCCAGACCCTCTTGGAAGTTCAAACCTTCTCTAAAGATGTATAGCTCCAAATCCTCTCTGTAGCCCATAAGGTCGTAGTCCTGAGGATTTTTAATCTCCTCGTCAAAGCCTATGGCGTAAGCCATGCCATGCTCTATCGCCAACTTTGCGGGTGCATATTCAGAGGCATAGCACTCCATATCTACAGGGTTAAGAGGCTTGTCCTCTGGTAGAGCAACCACGTAAACCGCAGAGACACTGCCCCTCTTGCCCTGTTGATAGTATCCTAAAAGCTCTATGTAATAGACCCAAGACCTCATAGCCTACCTAAAAGATAGTTCCAAAGGAAAAGAATGGGAGGGAATATAGCCCTGCCTATCACTCCAGTAAAGAGAAGAAGAGTTATTATCAAAAAGCCATACATTTCAAACCTGTAAAAGAGCTCCCAGTATCTCACAGAAAAAAAGCTCATCAGTGCCCTGCTACCATCAAGAGGTGGTATAGGTATGGCGTTGAAAATTGCAAGGACCAGGTTTATAAGAACTGCGTTTGCAGAGAATAGAGCAAGGGGGATAAGCACCGCATCGCTCAAAAAGTGCAAATAGCCCTCCATTATAGCTCTGTAAAGAAAGGCAAATACAATAGCAAGCCATATGTTCATGACTATACCCGCCATGGAAACGAAAAAGGTTCCCACCCTAAGGTCTTTAAATCTGATGGGGTTTATGGGAACGGGCTTTGCCCAACCAAAGAGTATAGGAGAGCCTATCAATATGAGCATGCCAGGCAGTATTATGGTTCCAAGCAAGTCTATATGGGGTATGGGATTAAGAGTAAGCCTACCAAACTCCTTAGCGGTTGGGTCTCCCATCTTGTAGGCAACCCATCCGTGGGCGTATTCGTGAAGTATTACCGCCATCATAAGGGCGGGTATAGATACAACCGCCATCTGAAGATCCATCAGTATTTCCTCTCCGCAGGTTGATGATGAGTTATCTTTACCTCTGTGTATTCAATCCTCAATTTATCGCCCTCTTGCCAGAGGAGTGTGTGCTTTAGGAAGTTTTCATCATCTCTCTCTGGATAGTCCTCTCTGTAGTGCCCGCCCCTGGATTCTCTTCTATAGAGGGCGCAGTAGGCAACCGCCCTCGCAAGATGTAGCATGTTCCTAAGCTCAAGTACTTCTATAAGGTTTGTGTTGAAGACCTTGCTCTTGTCCACTACTGGTATATTCTCCCAACGCTCTAAAAGTTCAGAGAGCTCTTCGTAGGCACTTTGCAAAGATGTCTCATCCCTGAATATACCCATCTTCTGCCATGTTATCTCGCCCATCCTTTTCCTTATGTCCGCAAGCCTTTCATACCCCTCTCTTGTAATAAGATTCCCTACGAACTCACTACCCTTAGCCCTTTCTCCCTCCGAAAGCTCAAGAAAGTCAACCTGCTTTGCATACTCTCTTGCGGATATGCCACAGAACTTCCCAAAGACCAAAAGTTCTATAAGAGAGTTGCCTCCAAGTCTATTGGCACCATGCACGGAAACGCAGGCACACTCTCCCACTGCATATAGACCTTCAAGGGGCGTGGAAGAGGTCATGTAGTTTTCCACATGCACGCCACCCATGCAGTAGTGGGCGGTGGGTCTTATAGGCACAGGGTCGTAAACTGGGTCAACACCTTCAAAATCTATGGCAAGCTGACGCACCTGGGGAAGCCTTTCCTTTATCTTTTCTTCTCCTAAGTGTCTTAGATCCAAAAGCACATAGGCAGATGTACCCTCTCCAAAGCCTCTTCCTTCTCTTATTTCATATTCTATGGACCTTGAGACCATGTCTCTGGGTGCAAGCTCCATCTTTTCGGGTGCATACCTTGCCATAAAACGCTCACCAAACTTGTTTATGAGATAACCACCCTCTCCCCTACAGGCTTCCGACAGCAGTATGCCAGTTTTGGCAAGACCTGTGGGGTGAAACTGGATAAACTCTATATCCTTAAGAGGAAGTCCATTAAGTAATGCTACCGCCACACCATCTCCTGTGTTTCCTATGGCGTTGGTACTTCTTTGCCAGTATATGCGTGCAAAGCCACCTGTGGCAAGAACTACCGCCTTAGCCTTTAGGTTTACCACCTCTCCGTTTTTTATATCGTATAGGGACACACCCTTGACCCTCTGTCCGTCGTGGATAAGGTCAAGAAGGAAAAACTCGTTGAAAAAGTCTATGTTTTCTCTGGCGAGTGCCTGCTCAAAGAGGGTGTGCAAAAGCACATGTCCTGTCCTGTCTGCGGAGTAAACAGTCCTTGGAAAAGATGCACCGCCAAAGGGTCTTTGGGCTATCCTGCCATCCTCCATTCTTGAAAAGGGCACACCCCAACGGTCAAGCTCATAGACCACCTCGGGTGCATGCTTGCACATAAAGTAGACCGCATCTTGGTCCGCCAAAAAGTCAGAACCCTTTATGGTATCAAAGGCGTGGGCTTCTGGGCTATCTTGAGGAACCGCGTTTCCAAGGGCAGCGT
>JAXSOP010000036.1:0-10140 GCA_037926125.1 Aquificaceae bacterium | reverse complement strand
GGTGCCTGCGGTGGTGGCGGGTGTGGAAGAGGTTATTATGGTCTCTCCAAAGCCTAACCCCTATACCCTTGCCTCTGCCTTTATAGCAGGAGTGAGTAGGGTATACCAGATTGGTGGTGCTCAAGCTGTTGCAGGGCTTGCCTTTGGAACGGAAACACTCCCCAAGGTGGACAAAATAGTAGGTCCTGGAAACATATTCGTAACCCTTGCCAAAAAGCTCCTTTACGGAGTAGTGGACATAGACATGGTAGCGGGACCCTCTGAGATACTAATAATAGCGGACGGTAGTGTAGACTCCAAGTGGACTGCATCTGACCTTCTCTCTCAGGCGGAACACGACGAGCTGGCGGGAGCCTTTATGGTAACCACTGACGAAGAATACGCAAGGGAGGTTTCCAAATGGGTGGAAAAGTTCCTTGAGGACTTTCCAAGAAGGGAGATAGCCCAGAAGTCCATAGAGAGGTTTGGAACCATATTCCTCGTGGAAGACCTATACAAAGCTTGTGAGGTAGCAAACTACATAGCACCAGAGCACCTTGAGGTGCTCACAGAAGACCCCTTTTCTCTGCTCCCTTACATAAAGCATGCGGGTGCGGTCTTTCTTGGCAGGTATGCGACAGAGCCTCTGGGAGATTACGTGCTTGGACCAAACCATACTCTACCCACAGGGGGGACTGCGAGGTTTTTCTCACCTCTTGGAGTTTACCACTTTCTAAAGAAAAGCTCTGTTATATACCTTTCTAAGGAGGGTTTTGAAAGGGTGGCGGACTATGCGGAAAGTATAGCAAGAGCGGAAGGGCTCTTTGCCCACTACTATGCGGTTAGAGTAAGGAGGGAGCTATGAAGAGACTGCTTTTGTTTTCCTTGCTCTTGTCCTCTTGTGCTCCTCTTGTTTGTCCTGAGGGAGAGGAGGTCAAAAGGGCTTACTCGGAATATAAATCTCCCAGCTCCTATACCGCAGACCTTTCCCTTAGGTATGGTCTTTTGAGAATTCCCATAAGGGTCCAAAAGTCTGAGGGTAAGTTCCTCATAAGCGGTGAGGGTAGGACTGGAGAGATTTCTCTTAACAACCTATGCGTGGCAGGTGCTTGTATAGACCTTCCTGTAAGTCCAGATGGTGTGATATTTGGAGCGGTGCTAAGGGGTGATGAGAAGATGGCTTGCTCCTATTCTGGGGTCTACTTCGAAAGGGATGATGGCATGTTTAAGTCAAAATATGTCTTCAAAGATGGAAGGCTGAGTCTTGCGGAGTTTTATGACACAAAGAGGGACAAGAAACTTACTCTTAACTACCTTGAGTGGTCAAAGGAGGGCTTCGCCAGAGCCATAAGGGTTCAGGCAGAAAGTCTAAGCCTTGTGCTTACGGTGGATAGTTTAAAATTTTAGCCATGTATCCCGTGCTTATAGAGATTTTGGGAATTAAAATATACACTTACGGTGTGCTTGTTGCCCTTGGTGCCCTTACCGCCTACTGGCTTATGCTTAGGTTTGCAAAAAAAGAAAGCATAAACCCAAACCATGTGGAAAACACACTTTTGCTTGCCCTTTTGCTTGGCATATTGGGTGGAAGGCTCTCCTATGTGATAGAACATCCCGAGCATGTCCAAAGTCTTACAGACATACTTGCCATATGGAACGGGGGTATGAACTTCTTTGGTGGGCTTGCGGGTGGAGTTGTCGGGGCGGTAATTGGCATAATAAGATACCGCCTACCCTTTTGGAAGTCTGCGGACATGGCGGTTGTTGCCCTTAGCATAGCTCATGCTATTGGCAGGCTTGGATGCACCTCCGCAGGATGTTGTTATGGGAAGCCCTTTCCCGTTGATGGCTCTACCATTTCGGGTATACACCTTTCAGACAAGTTTCCCTTCTTCTATGTGATTTTCCCTCCCGGTGCGGTAGCACCACCCTATATGCCTCTTTATCCCACTCAGCTCATGGAGTTTATTGGTTTAATTTTCATCTTCTTGCTTCTTCTCTTTGCCTATAGAAGAAAGCCCTTTGAAGGCTTTGTCTTTTCCCTTTATATGCTTTTGTATGGCATCCTTAGGTTGTCCCTTGAGCTTTTTAGAGGTGTAACACCTCCTATAAGTGGAATAGGTCTCACATGGAATCAGGTTGTTGCCCTGCTTATGATAGCTACCTCACTTGTTCTTGTGGTATGGCTTTTCAGGGAAAGAAAGCATGAGAAAGTGGCTTAAAAGACTCTTGGTCTTTGGCATAATAGTTATGGTGTTTGGGTTTTTGAGTTCTTTACTTTCAAGGCTTCCGTTAGGCGACAGGGTAGCTGTCATAAAGGTAAAGGGTGCCATAATTGAGCCCGATAGAATAGTTTCAAGGATACAACAGGCAAAAGAGGACAAAAGCGTCAAAGCCCTCGTTCTCAGGGTGGACAGCCCCGGCGGTTCGGTGGGAGCGTCTCAGGAAATATACAGAGCCCTTGAGGACTTTAAAAGCTCTGGAAAGCCCCTTGTGGTCTCCATGGGAAATGTGGCCGCCTCTGGAGGCTACTACATCTCCGCCCCAGCAGACCTTATTTTTGCCAACCCGGGAACTATAACAGGAAGTATTGGTGTGATAGTCCAACACACGGAGCTAAAGGACCTGCTTGAAAAACTCGGAATAAGGACAACCGCCATAAAAACGGGAAAGTTTAAAGACACTTTGTCGCCCTTTAGAGACCTCACGCCAGAGGAGAAGGAATATCTCCAAAAAACTATAGAGGACGCTTACGAGCAGTTTCTACAGGCTATTTTGAAATACCGTTCAAAGAAGATAGGCGAGCAAAAACTTAGAGAAATAGCGGACGGAAGGGTTTTCACAGGTAAGGTAGCAAAGGAGCTGGGTCTTGTAGATGAGCTTGGAAACCTTCAAGATGCTATAAATAGGGCAAAGCAGGTGGCTGGAGTGCCAGAGGCAAGGATCTTCTATATGGAAGACAAAAGAGGCTTTATAAGAAAGCTCATGGATGAAAACTTTGAGGGCTTTTTAAGCGATTACCCTCTTATGCTATACTACATTATGAAATAAAGGCGTAGCCTCCATAGCCTACAACTCTTGTCTTATCTCTAGAGCTATCCGCTGATGTGTGGTAGTCTACAAGAACAGCCCTTAAGTTTTTCCTCTTTGCGTAGTCTAAAGCCCCTTCTATACCTCTTTTTCCACAGGCTTCGCATAGTTTACCCTTATCCTCATCTCCATCCAAAATCCATGTATGACAATAACTATCAAGTTTCCTCGCAGTCTGGTCGTCGTAATAGTGGCTAAGGTCAGAGCTTATCACAAAAAGACATTCTCCATCACAAAAGTGTTCAATCAAAGCTCTTATATCTTCCGCCTTTGCTCTTCCGTAGATTACAGGGATAAGCAGAAAGTCTCCTAAGGCAAGCTGAAGAAAAGGGAGCTGGACTTCAAGGGAATGTTCCCAAAGATGGGGTTCGTCCCAAAGAAGTTCCCTTTTTCCTCCTGCATACTTTTCAATACTTTCCTTATCTACAAATACCTTTCCTAATGGTGTTTCAAAGGCTTCAAAGCTTCCAAAGGAATAACCTTTAAAGTCTACAAAGTGGGATGGACCGATAAGAAGTACTCTCTTTATGGGCTTTCCCTTTACAAGTGCATAAACCCTACCTGCTGTTCTTCCAGAATATTCGTATCCCGCATGAGGCACTATAAGACCCTTCACTTTCCCTTGTGGTTCTATTACCTTTTCCGTAAACTCTTCTACCTTCCTTTTTAATCTATCTGAATCTGATGGATAAAAATAACCTGCGACCGCTGGTTTTCTGATACCCATAGATTTAAATTTAAACCTGTGAGGGCTATAGCATGGCTTAGTGAAAAAAGGAATGGGAAGATACTTTGTAAAGCCTGCTCTCAGAGATGCCTTTTGAGTGCGGGAGATTATGGAAAATGCGGAGTTAGAGTAAAAGAAGGGGATAATCTCTATCTTACTGTCTATGGTCTTGTATCCGCCATAAACGTAGACCCCATAGAAAAAAAGCCCCTTTATCACTTTCTACCATCCACAAATAGCCTTTCTATAGGCACAGTAGGCTGTAACTTTTCCTGTCAGTTCTGTCAAAATTGGGAGATCTCTCAGTATCCTAAAACGCATAGTTATGAAGTGATTGGTGAGGAATTAAACCCAGAAGATATAGTAAGGCTTGCGGAACTTTACAGAACGCCTTCCATATCTTACACCTACAATGAGCCTGTTATTTTCTTTGAATTTGCCTATGATGTGATGAAACTAGCGAAAGAAAGGGGAATAAGAAATATATTTGTTACAAGTGGATACGAAACGGAAGAAGCCATAGATATTGCCCTTCCTTACCTTGATGCCATGAACATAGACCTTAAGTCCTTTTCTGATAATTTCTACAGAAATATATGTGGGGCGAGGTTAAATCCTGTCCTAAGGACCATCGAATACGCCTTCAAAAAAGGTATTTGGATTGAGATAACTACTTTGCTGATATCGGGTTACAACGATACAGATGAAGAGATAAAGCAGATAGCCAAGTTTATCTCAGAGCTTTCAAGGGATATACCTTGGCACATATCTAGGTTCTTCCCCGCCTATAGGATGCTCCATGTTCCTCCCACACCGGTGGAAAGGTTGAAAAGAGCCTATGAGATAGGCAGAGAGGAAGGTCTTAACTTTGTTTATGTGGGAAACTACTGGGACGAGGACCTTGAGTCTACATATTGCCCCAGCTGTGGTAAAAAGGTAATAGAAAGGCTTGGCTATAGAACAAGGAATCACCTAAAAGAGGGAAGATGTCCATACTGCGGATACCAATTGGCAGGTGTTTGGTTATAAACGTGTCCGGGGGGACTTGAACCCCCGACCTTGGGTTCCGGAGACCCACGCTCTATCCAGCTGAGCTACGGACACTCAAGGGAATATAATATACCTATGTTTAGAGAGAGGGTCAAAAGTTTTCACTTCGTAGGTATAGGCGGAATAGGCATGAGCGGTATAGCCCAGATACTCCTTGAAATGGGCTATGAGGTTTCTGGGTCGGATATAAAAGAAAACAAAAACACGGAGCTTCTCAGAAAAAAGGGTGCGAAGGTATACATAGGACACTCGGAAGAGAACCTTAAAGATACCCATGTAGTTGTTTATTCTTCTGCTGTTTCGGAGGACAACCCAGAGATAAAAAAAGCCAAGTCTCTTGGCATTCCGGTTATTCCCCGTGGAGAGATGCTCGCAGAACTTTTCAGACTCGGTGAGGGCATTGCGGTGTGCGGTTCTCATGGTAAGACTACAACCACCTCCATGATAGCCCATGCCTTTCATGAAGCAGGGTATGACCCAACGGTGCTAATAGGGGGTGTGCTTCATAGGTTTGGCTCTAATGCAAAGCTGGGAAAAGACAAGCTAATAATCTCTGAGGCGGATGAGAGCGATGGTAGTTTTCTAAAGCTCCTGCCTACTGTGGCGGTTATAACTAACATAGACAGAGAACACATAGGCTTCTATAAGGATATTGAAGAAATAAAGCAGGCTTTTTTGAGGTTTGCGGACGCGGTGCCCTTTTATGGCTTTGTTGCGCTAAACGCAGATGACGAAAACTGCAGGTGGGTCTTAGAAAGAACCCACAGAAGGGTAATAACCTTTGGACTAAAGGAGAGTGCCAACTATACCTCAAGGGAGCTTAGGCTTTCAGAAGGAAGGTATGCCTTTGATGTCTGGCATGATGGGAGAAAGCTTGGTAAAGTACATCTTGGCGTGCCGGGCAAGCATAATGTCTACAACGCCCTCGCTTGCATTGCGGTTTGCCTTGAGAGTGGTCTGAGCTTTGAAGATACAAAGAAGTCCCTTGAGAGCTTTAAGAACGCAGAGAGAAGACTTGAGCTAAAAGGATACTTTCAAGGTGCCCCTGTCTATGATGATTATGGGCATCATCCAACGGAGATAAGTGCGGTCTTAAGTGCTGTCAGAGACATGCACCCTGAAAGGAAAATACTACTGGCTTTTCAGCCTCATAGGTATTCAAGAACCTTTTACCTATTTGAAGATTTTACACAGGTTCTTAAAAGGGCAGATCTATGCATTATTACAGATATATATCCTGCTGGTGAGGAGAACCTCTACGGTGTAAGCGCAAAGAAACTGGCATCAAAGTCTAATGCCCTATACTGCCCTACAAAAGAGGACCTTTTTGAAGCCCTTGAAGATAAGGTCTCTGAAGACCATGTACTCCTCTTTATGGGTGCAGGTAGCATATCTAAGTGGTGCGAGGAGTTCTTGGCACTCAAGAGGGCATGAAAGGGATTTCTGGAAAGGAATGGGTGCTTCTAAGCGACCTGATAAAGCCAGAGGAGGCTTTGTACCAAAAACTTGGTTCCCTAAAAGCTCAGCTACTTGCTAACAGAAGCCTTGGAGAAGAGGTCCTTGAAAGTAGGCTAAAAAGACTACTACCACCCTTTGGCATTCCCAACATACAAGAGGCGGTAGAACTCATTGGATCTTATGTAAAAAAGGGTCGTAGGATAGTAATCTTTGGGGATTACGATGTAGATGGTATAACGGGAACCGCAATACTTTATGACCTTTTGAAAAAAGCAGGTGCAAAGGTTGTCCCTCTCCTTCCCTCAAGAAAGAGGGGTTATGGGCTTACAAAGGAACTTGTTACAAAAATCAGTAGATATGCGGACCTTCTCATAACTGTGGATAACGGAAGCACTGCTGTGGAGGAGCTAAGCCACTCAACCATACCCACTATCGTGCTTGATCATCATAACATAAGCGAGATGGTGCCAAAGGCTCTTATAGTAAACCCCAAGTTAGGAGAAGGAAGAGAATTAAAGGAGATATCCTCCTCTGGGCTTGTCTTCTATATGTCAGCACTGCTTAAGAAAAGTTTAGACCTTGACTTGGATGTTCGTCATTATCTTCATCTTGCCTCTATGGGAACTATTGCGGATGTTATGCGGATGAATTTAGTAAACAGAATAATCGTCTCTAACGGTATAAGGCTTCTTAACCATGTTCTCAAGGGTGAATTTCATGCACCGGGTATAAGGCTTTTGATGGAAAGGTCAGGCATAAGGGATGAGGTAAGCTCAAGGGATATAGCCTTTTCTTTGGCGCCTAGGCTAAATGCCCCTGGCAGGGTCGCCAGACCTCACGTCGCCCTCAAGCTCCTTCTTGAAAGGGATGAAGAGAAGGCAAAGATGCTCGTAGAAAGAATAGACAGATTAAACCAGCATAGAAGGCAATTGAGCCATTTAGCTTTGGAGAGAGCCACTGAGCAGGCTTTGTTACAAAGGGATGAGAGCGTCCTTATAGTCAAACTTGAGGAGTGGGCTGGGGGTGTTGCGGGCATAGTTGCGGGCAGACTTTCCAGCATGTTTACGAAGCCTTCGGTGGTTATATCAATGGGTAAGGAGTATTCCAGTGCCTCGGTTAGAGGAGCGGAAGGGGTGGATGTACATTCTGTCCTTAAAAAGCTATCCCATCTTTTTATAAAGTGGGGTGGACACTCTAACGCAGCGGGTTTTACCATAAAAACAGAAAACATACCTCAGTTTGAGAACCTTGCAAGGGTGCTTTTCTCAGAGCTAGTGCCAGAGGAGGGCAAACTATACATAGATATGGTTTTCCCCTTAGGCTGTGTAAACCAAGAGCTTTATGATGCCATAAGAGACCTTGAGCCTTACGGCGAGGGCTTTCCAGAACCTATCTTTATGTCAGAACCTTTGAACCTAAAGCTTGCGGGTGGTAACGGGGAAAGATTAACCTTGAAAACGGAAGGCTTTAACCTGCTCTCCTGGGACAGCGGTATAAACAAAAAAATCTACACCCTTACCTCAAAGCCCAGAAGAGTTGTATATCAGCCCGATAGGAGAAGACCCAACACACTTTTACTTGTAGATGTGGAGGCTTAGGTGGCACTTGGAAGGTTTCATGATTTTGTAAATTTGCTTGCACTCCCTGCCTGCCTTTACTTTGTGCCAAAGGAGTTTTTTCTTCCCTTTGTGGGAGGCTATCTTGTGGGGACTTTTCTTTTTTCTCCAGACATTGACCTGCCTCGTTCAAAGCCTTCCAAAAGGTGGAAAACCCTGAGGTTTATCTGGAGACCCTATCAGGCTGTTTCAAAGCACAGGGGTGTATCTCACGTGCCAATTCTTGGAACTTTTCTCAGGCTTACATACTTTTTGTCGGTGTTTCTATTTTTTTACCTTGTCTTGATAGGGATTTCCTCTAATTATCTGCCCGAGCTGAAGGAATTTCTTCTAGGCTTTGATATCTTTGAGCTTTTCTCAGGACTTGCCAAAAGAGAAGAGATTTTCTACTTTGCCCTTGGAGTTGTCCTTTCTGAAATCTTTCATGTTTCCCTTGACCTTTTGATAAGCGGGCTTAAAAGGTTTAAAATATAAGTGTGAGACTTTTAATACTTGCCTCTGAATCAAAGAGGAGGGTTCAGATACTAAGTATGCTTGGCTTTAAGTTTTTAGTAGTGCCTTCCTATATGGAGGAAAAGCATCATGGCAAGCCCATACTCACCGCAAGAACCCTTGCCTTTAAGAAGGCTTTTACTGTCTGGAAGGACTACAAGTTTGCCACTGTTTTGGGTGCGGACACAATAGTGGTTCTTGGGAGGGAGATACTTGGAAAACCAAGAGATAAAGAGGAAGCTATAGTTATGTTAAATAAACTCTCTGGAAAGTGGCACAGGGTTATAACTGCGGTTTCTGTTATATCTCCAAAGGAGAGGTATACTTTCCACGACACGGCTTGGGTCAAGTTTAGACCCATGAGCTTCAAAGATATTCAGGATTATGTGGAAACGGCAGAGCCTATGGATAAGGCGGGGTCCTATGCAGTTCAGGGTATAGGTGCAAGGTTTGTGGAAAAGATTAGGGGAGACTTCTACACTGTGATGGGTCTTCCTGCAAGCAAGACCTACGAGGTGCTTAAAAATGTTTTGGATTAGCTTGCTTTTGTTGTTTCTGTTTGGGTGTTCTGCGGTTGTAGGTCAGAAGGAAGGGGATGTGGAAATAGGCGGAGGTGTTCAGATACAGATACAACACAGGAGGTAAAATATGCCATTAAGAGTTGGAGATAAGGCTAAGGACTTTGAGCTTTGCGATGTGGATGGAAATTTTCACTCCTTATCAGAAGGAGAAGGTTATAAGCTCTTGGTTTTCTACAAGGTTACCTGTCCAACCTGCCAGCTAACACTGCCCTTTGTGGAAAAGCTATACAACTTATACGGACATAAGATAACCTTCTGGGGTGTAGCTCAAGACCCAGACCATGCGGTGCATGATTTTACAAAGACCTACGGGCTCACCTTTCCACAGCTTATAGACTATCCGGACTATCAAACCTCTGTGGACTACCATGTGGAGGTTGTGCCAACCATATATCTTATAAACCCGGAGGGCTATGTGGACTTTGTGAGCTACTCCTTTGTAAAGTCAGAACTAAAAAGGCTTAATGAAACCCTTGCATCTCTGTCGGAGCAAGCTCCAGAGGATATTTTTGCAGGACACAACGTTCCAGAATTAAAGCCTGGCTGAGGCTCAAGAAGTAGGCGTTAGGTTAACGCCATGAGTTGTGATAGATTAGCCCATGTAGAAGAGAGGATTTTAAGAGCATGTGAGAGGGCTAACAGAAGGAAGGAAGAGGTTATTTTGCTCGGAGCCTCTAAGGGTGTGCCTGCAGAGAGGCTAAGGGAGTTTTTCAAGTGCGGGCTTAAGGTCTTTGGTGAAAACAGAGTTCAGGAATTTCTCAAAAAATTGGACACACTAAAAGACCTTCCTATAGACTGGCACTTCATAGGCAGGCTTCAGAGCAACAAGGTCAAATATATAATAGACAAGGTGAAGCTAATACATTCTCTCGACAGGCAGAGCCTTCTTGAGGAGATAAGCCAAAGGGCAGAAAAGATAGGAAAAGTTCAAGATGTGCTAATAGAGGTTAACGTGGGCGGAGAAGAAACAAAGGGCGGGGTTGAGCCAAGGAGCTTAAAGGGCTTCTTTGAAGTCTGTTTGAAAGCCAAAAACATAAATGTGCTGGGTCTTATGTGCATACCGCCATACAGAGAAAACCCAGAGGAGGTAAGACCCCATTTTGCAATGCTTAGAAGGCTAAGGGATGAGCTTGAAGAGAAGTTTAAA
>JAXSOP010000035.1:0-10336 GCA_037926125.1 Aquificaceae bacterium | reverse complement strand
CGTGAGGGATAAAAACCTTCAAAGACAAAAAATAGAAACTTTCAAAAACCCGTAAAAAAAGACTACTCTCCCAGCATAAGAAAACGAGGAGTAAAAAGGCTATCCCTTCTAAACTCCTCCCTTTCAAAGGGATAATCCACCCTATAGTGCACGCCTCTGCTTTCCCTTCTCCAAAGAGCACAGCTAAGGGTAGCCATAGCGGTTAGGCTTATGTCAAAAAGCTGGCGGTTTTCTATGGTGGGTTTCCAGTCTTTCCATGTTTGTAGCCATGTGCTTAGCTTTTCAAGTGCCTGTCTGAGAGAGGTCTCTTCTCTTTCCAGTCCACAGTTTTCCCACATAAGCCTTCTTAGGTCCTCAAAGGTGTAAGGTGGGTCTTTTTGCCCTTCCCTTTGGTTTTTGTAATGAGCTTCCTTTGGCTTTTTCAAAAAGGAAAGGTCATGAAAAATTCTGTAGGCGGTTCTGTATCCAAAAACCAAGCCCTCAAGCAAGGAGTTAGAGGCAAGTCTGTTTGATCCATGCACGCCTGTGCAGGCACATTCTCCTACCGCATAGAGACCTTCAAAGGTGGTCTTTCCATAGCTGTCTACCTCAATGCCACCTATAAAGTAGTGAGATGCGGGTGTGATGGGGACGGGTTGGGTTTCTGGGTTGTAGCCCGCTTCCCTTAGCATGGAGTATATGGTGGGAAACCTCTTGGAAAGGTCTACTCCCTTGGCTTTTATTGGTCTTAGGTCAAGGAAAACCTCTTGTCCCTGTCTTAGCTTTTTGTATATTGCCCTTGCGACCACATCTCTTGGTTGGAGTTCGTCCACAAACCTCTCACCTTTGGAATCCACCAAAATAGCTCCTTCTCCCCTCACTGCCTCTGAGATGAGTATGCTGGTGTTTTTCACCACTGTGGGATGAAACTGCACAAACTCTGGGTTAATTAGTTTTACCCCCTTCCTTAGTGCTATGCCCAGTGCGTCTCCTCTTACCTTTACTGGGTTAGAGGTATGCAAAAACATGCTTGCGGAACCGCCCGTTGCCAAAAGGACCGCAGGTGTTTTTATAACTCTAAGGCTCTGCCCCTCATGGTAAACAAGCCCTTCTACTCTTTCCTCTCCGAGGATTTCCTCCAACTCTCCCCTTAATACCTTAATGCCTAAGCTCTCAGCCCTCTTCCACAAGGCTTGGTATATGGCTTTGCCCGTGTAGTCCTTTACCTTATATACTCTTGGAAAGGAATGACCTCCCTCTATTGTGGTCTCCTCGTCAAAGACCACGCCCCACCTTTTGAGATCTGCCATTCTTTGGATGCCTTCGTCCACGAGAATTTTGAGAGTTTCCTCTTTGCATAGTCCCCTTCCTGCCTTTTGGGTATCAAGCATATGAAGGTATGAACTGTCCCTTGGGTCAAGAGCACAAGCTATGCCACCTTGAGAGTAGTAGGTGTTCCCTATTCCTCTCGTGAGGACAATAGGCTCTAAGCTAAGCTCTTTTAAGACTATTGCGGTGGTAAGCCCAGCTATGCCACTGCCACATATCACCACTTGAACTTCTTCAAAAGAAAGCTTTGAGCTGTCAAACTCAAGAAAAAACGCCATGCCTTTTGTATATTTCTACTATAAGGTCCGCGAGCCTTTTAGGATCGTGCCTTACAAAGTCGTCTTTATCACCTATTAGGTCTTCCGCATAAACTTCTATGCCTTCCTTTGCTATTCTTGCTATGTCTGGCACCACAGGTTCTTGCTTTTGCTCCAGGTATCTTCTCAAAACTGGGTCGGAGGGCATTTTGGTGTTTATCACCGCTACATCTATCCTTTCAATACCCGTATACTCTTTAAACGCCCTTATATGGTCATAGGCTGTAAAGCTGTCAGTTTCCCCGGGTTGGGTCATAGCGTTTATCACAAATACCTTTATAGCAGGAGAGCGGTTTAAAGCTTCTCTTATATCCTCTATTAAGAGGTTAGGAATTATACTTGTATACAGACTACCCGGACCTAAGACTATCATATCCGCAGACTCTATTTTTGCCACCGCATCTATGGGCGCTTTTGCTTCCCTTGGCTCTATCCATATATTTCTAATTCTTACGCTGTCATACTTTCCATACTCGGTTATATCTTCTTCCCCACAAACAAGCTTCCCATCGCTGAACTCCGCACATAGCTGGATGCTTTCAAGGGTTGCAGGAATTATTTCTCCTCTTGTCCTTAGTATCTGTGATGCTATGTTTACAGCATGCATAAAGCTACCTGTTATTTCTGTGAGTGCTACAATGAAAAGGTTACCAAAAGCATGCCCTTCAAGCTCTCCACCCTTGAACCTAAACTGGAAAAGTTTTTGTATTATATCTTCGCTCTCTGAGAGAGCAACTATGCAGTTTCTTATATCTCCAGGTGCTGGCATGTTGTATACTTTTCTTAGCCTTCCCGTGCTTCCACCACTGTCCGCTACAGTGACTATGGCAGAGAGGTCTTCTATGTCTTTTCCTACCTTCTCCTTTAGTCCCCTCAGAAGTGTGGAAAGCCCAGTTCCTCCTCCTATAGCTACGAGTCTCATGAGTACCTCCTTGAAATCTTCACAGACCTGAAATATTTTAAACCATTATGGTAAAGCTAAACCTCAAAGAAATATTCAAGACGAAAAAAAAGTTCTCCCAGAGCTATGTTTTCAAGCCCGAAGACATAAAACTACCTCCAGACCTTGGTGAAATAAGAGAACCTATAAGCGTCTACGTAGAGATAACAAAGGAAAAAAGTGGATATAGGGTAAGCATGGAAATTGAAGGCTACGTAGTACTTGAGTGTAGCAGGTGTCTAACTGTGTTCCATAAGGATATAGGCAGGAGTGAGTCCATAAGGATAGAGCCTTATCCTACAAAGGATGTACTTTATCTAAAACCTTCAGAGCTTGAAGTTTCCTTCTTTGAGGATGAAGAAGCCTTTGATCTCACACAGCTTGTAAGAGAGCAGATAATACTCACCATACCCACGAAGCCCCTTTGCAGTCCTCACTGCATAGCTGACTTTCAAGAAAGTCTTGAAAAAAAGACCACCACCCTTGGTGACCTTCTCAAGAAGGCGAATATGTTATAATACAACTCTTACCATGACCTTACGGAGGCTATAAGATGGCGGTTCCAAAGAGGAAAACCTCAAAGTGGAGAAGAGACCAAAGGAAAGCACAAAACTTTTTTGCAAAGCTGAGTTCTTTGTCCCTTTCCACATGCCCCAACTGTGGCGAGCTTATGATGCCACACAGGGCATGCCCATATTGTGGATACTACAAGGGTAGAGAAGTTCTCAAGACTTCATGACAAAAATAGCAGTTGACTGTATGGGAGGGGATTACGCCCCTGAGGAGATAGTAAAGGGCTGTATTCTTGCCTACAGGGAGCTTGGTCTTGAAAGCATACTCGTGGGGGACGAAGAGAAAATAAAGCAGGTGCTAAAGAAGGAAAGGTTTGAAGGCTTAGAGATAGTGCATGCATCAGATGTGGTGCAGATGCACGAAGCACCCTCTAATGTCTTGAGAAAGAAAAACTCCTCTTTGTATGTGGCAGGCATGTTGGTAAGAGAGGGCAAAGCGGAGGGGCTTGTCTCTGCAGGAAACACGGGTGCGGTGCTAACAGTTGGCAAGTTTGTAATAGGCTCTATTCCTGACCTTGAAAGACCAGCCATAGCGGTCGCCTTGCCTAATCCGAAGGGAAAAACGGTTCTCATTGACGTGGGGGCAAACGTGGACTGTAAGCCCTCGCACCTGCTCCACTTTGCAGTTATAGGACATACATACGCGGAGGAAATATTAGGCATAAAAAACCCAAGGGTAGGTATTCTAAGCATAGGAGAGGAAGAGGGTAAAGGTAACGAGCTTGTTAAGGAAACCTACCCGCTTTTAAAAGCCAGCAAACTAAACTTTCTTGGAAACGCTGAGGGAAGAGACATATACGCAGGGACCTTTGATGTTATAGTGTGCGATGGTTTTGTGGGTAATGTAATACTGAAAGCGAGCGAGAGCTTAGGTTTTGCGGTCCTTCAGATGATAAAGGAAGAGGTGCAAAAGAGCTTTTTGGCAAAGCTGGGAGCTATTCTTATGAAACCAGCCATTAACAACTTTAAGAAAAAGGCGGACTTTGCGGAGTATGGGGGTATTCCTCTTCTTGGGGCAAAAAAGCCTGTGATAATAACCCACGGAAGGGCAAACGCAAAAGCTATAAAGAACGCCATAAAGGTTGCCAACGAATTTTTAACCCATCACTTTAACGAAAGGCTCTCAGAAAACCTAAAAAAGCTCCTCCCACAAGAGGTAAGGGTCTGATGGGTATAAGCATAAGAGGTCTGGGTAGTTATACACCTCAGGAGGTTCTTACCAATTTTGACCTTGAGAAGATGGTAGATACTTCTGACGACTGGATCACCACAAGAACAGGGATAAAGGAGAGGCGTATAGCAAAAGAGGAAAGCCTTCTTGATATGGCCCATAATGCAAGCCTCCAGGCTCTCACCGAGGCTGGTATAAAACCCGAGGATCTTGATGTTATCATCCTTGCGACCCTTACTCCAGACATGGGTTTTCCTGCAAGTGCCTGTCTTCTTCAGGCAAGGCTTGGTGCAAACAGGGCTTACGCCTTTGACATATCAGCAGCCTGTAGTGGCTTTCTGTATGGTCTTGAGATAGCAAGCTCTATGCTATCCTCTGGAAGGGCTAAGACCGTGCTTTTGGTGGGAGCGGAGAAGCTCTCCCAGATAGTGGACTGGACAGACAGGGCTACATGCGTCCTATTTGGTGATGGTGCGGGTGCAGTGGTTCTGAGCTCAGAAGGCGAGGGCGAGCTTCTTGCTTCAGTGATGCGTTCTGATGGTAGCTATTGGGAGATCCTATATGCAGAGAGGTGTGGATACATAAGGATGAAAGGAAAGGAACTTTTTAAACTGGCAGTGCGCGCCATGGCAGACGTGTGCGAGGAAGTTCTGCAAAGGGCTGGAGTTTCCACACAGGATATAAACCTTATAGTTCCTCATCAGGCGAACATAAGGATAATACAGGCTCTTGCGGAAAAACTCAATGTGCCAATGGAAAAGGTCTATTCAAACATTCATAAGTACGGAAACACCAGCGCCGCATCCATTCCCATAGCTCTCTGTGAGGCATGCAAAGAAGGGAGGCTAAAAAGAGGGGACTTGGTTCTTTTGACCGCTATGGGTGGCGGACTTACATGGGGTGCAAGTCTTATAAGGTTTTAGGTTTATATCTTATAAGGATATTAGGATATTAATTGTTCTTATCAGCATATAAGATCTTACTCGTTGACAGCTTTTTAAACGCATATTAAACTCCATCTAAAAAGGAGGTGTGAAAATGTTGAGCAGGAGGGAACTTATTGGCTCTTTTGCTTTAAGTGCAGGAGGTTTATTGCTACCCAAGTATGTGTTTGCGTCTGTTAACCCAGACCTCCTTGGCACAGCAGTAAAAGACTTGCCAGAGGGTATACTTGAATCCCACACACTTGAAGCCTTACCGGGGAAAAAGCCCTTAATTAAGAAAACCTACAGACCTCCAAACTTTGAAACTCCAGTATCCTACTTTAACGAAATATTTACGCCAAACGATGCATTTTTTGTAAGGTATCACCTTTCAAACATACCAGAGGTAGATGCAAAGAGTTGGAGATTAAGGATAGGTGGCGATGCTATAGAAAAACCCTATGAGCTTACCCTTGAAGACCTAAAGACAAAGTTTGAACAAGTGGAAGTTGTTGCCGTTTGTCAGTGTTCTGGAAACAGAAGGGGACTTATGAAACCTCACGTACCTGGTATACAGTGGGGTTACGGTGCAATGGGTAATGCAAAATGGAAAGGTGTAAGGTTAAAAGATATACTGAATAAAGCTGGTCTAAAAGCCAATGCCCTTGAAGTAGTTTTTGACGGGGTGGATACTGGAGTGGCGGAAAAAACGCCCGACTTCATAAAGAGTATACCCGTATGGAAGGCTCTTGACGAAAACACCATAATAGCTTACGAAATGAACGGAGAGCCATTACCCCATTGGAATGGCTTCCCAACAAGACTTGTAGTTCCAGGTTGGACTGCCACTTACTGGATAAAACACCTAATAAGCATAGATGTAATATCCACAGCATACAAAGGTTTTTGGATGAACCCAGCCTATAGATTACCTCTTGGTAAGTTTCCTATGAGGGATAGGTTTGTATCTCAGGAGACCAATGTAAATACGCCTATAACTGAAATTATGGTTAACTCCCTTATAACCAACATAAAGGATGGCCAGGTGTTTAGAAGAGGAGAGCCTATAGAAGTAAAAGGCATAGCATGGGATGGAGGATACGTAATTAAACAAGTTGAGGTTTCCACTGACGGTGGGAAGACATGGCACGATGCAGAACTGGGTAAGGACTATGGAAGATTCTCATGGAGACAATGGTCTTACACTTTCAAACCGTTGAAGAAGGGCGAATACACACTTATGGTAAAGGCTACAAACAGCATAGGGCAAACCCAAACCTTTGAATTAATATGGAACCCTGCAGGCTATCACCATAATGTGGTGCATAAGGTCAGCATAAAAGTTGTATAAGGAGGACATACCATGAAAAAACTTGCTTTTATCCTTATTTCTACTCCGCTCCTTGCCTTTGCTCTTGATGAGAGCGTAAGGCTAAAAAACGGTCCTGGTAAAGACCTTGTTGAAGCCAATTGCGTAGCATGCCACAGCTTGGATTACATACAGATGAACTCCCCTTTCCTTGACAAAAAGGGATGGGAAGCGTCTGTAAACAAGATGATAAAGGTTTTTGGGGCACCCATAAAGGAAGAAGATGTTCAAAAGATAGTTGAATATCTGAGTAAGTATTACGGTAAGTGAGTTAAACTTTATATGTGCTTTACCATACCATAGTCGTAGGTTGCGGTCCTGCTGGAGCTTCTTCCGCCTACCATCTTTCAAAGGCTGGTTTGAAGGTTCTAATAGTTGAAAAGGAGAAGCTTCCAAGGTTTAAACTCTGTGCTGGCTGTCTGTCCGCAAGAACCCTAAGGCTTCTGCCAGAGGGCTATAAAGGATTGATACTAAACACAATAAGGTCTGGGAAACTTGGCTATAGAGGTTTGCAGGAGTATGAGGTGGAGGCAAACAGAGAGGTTGCTTACATAGTTGATAGGTCTGAGTTTGACCACTTTTTGGTGCAAAAAGCCCTTGAGGTTGGCGCGGAGCTTCTTATTGATGAGTTTATAGGTTTTGAGAAAGAAGGAAGACAATACAAGGTTTATACCAGTAAGGGGAGCTTATACACAGACTATCTAATTGGTGCGGACGGCTTTCATTCAAAAACCGCAAAACTTCTCGGATACAAAAAAAGGAAGTTTTTTAGAAGTCTTGAACTGTTTACGGATGGTAGTCTAAAGGATAAGGTTTTAATTGAAATAGGATGGGTAAGTAGAGGCTATCTGTGGGTATTTCCTCATGGTGAAGGCATAAGCGTTGGCATAGCAACCACTGGAAGAGAAAACTTGCTTGAGATATTAAAGAGCTATACCCTTAGTAAAAAAATCAACTTTAAACATCCAAAGGGCTGGCATATACCCTTTCCAGAGAGAAAAGAAGACATTCAAATAGGTAAACAAAGGATCTTGCTTGTGGGAGATTCAGCAAATATGACAGACCCATTGCTTGGTGAAGGCATATACTATGCCCTTTGGGCTGGAGAGCTTCTTTCAAAAGCCATAGCACAAAATCCCTCTGAGCCAACAAAAGCCTATGATATATTGCTAAGACCATTAGTAGAAGAGCTTATTTACGCAGGAAAAATAGCAAACCTTGCCTACAGATTTCAAAAAGTTGCCTTTAGAATGGGAAAAGATTATGCACTAAGAAATTTCTACTATGTGCTTACGGGAAATAAAACTTACAAGGACATATACTGGAAAGGTTGGCTTGAGTTTCTAAAACACTTGACAATAGACAAAATAGAGCATATACTCAGAAGGCATGAGGGGAGGCATAGTGGGGTTAATGCTGAGTTGTAGTTTTGTGTTTGCAAATTCTGAAAACATAGTGCTTACCGCACTTAGCTATATGGAAAGACCCTATCAATTCGGTGCTAACGACCTATACAGGATGGATTGCTCCGCCTTTGTGCAAAGGGTCTTTGAAGTAAACCGCATAAGGCTTCCAAGAAGCACCGCAGAACAGTCCCGTGTGGGAGTGCAGGTAGGGCTTGAGGACCTAAAGCCCGGAGACCTTCTCTTCTTTACCACCTACAGACCAGGACCGTCCCATGTGGGTATATACATAGGAAATGGTAGGTTCGTGCATGCCAGTGAAAAAGCTGGTATAACAATAAACAGGATAGATGAGCCATATTGGAGCAAGAGGTTTCTATTCGCAAGAAGGGTGGAACAACCCAATGCCATATATACAAGGTCTGAAAGACAAGCCAAACCACCCGCGCAAAACTCTAAGGAAGACGAGATTGCAGACCTCATCTTTATACTCTCTAACCGCTAATATGTCTTTTTATAAGACGCTCCCAGTTTTGTAAAGAGTTAAGATGGGCGTAGATGAGTCTCATATATCCCTTTTCCGCAAGCAGTTTAAGTGTGCCTAAAGAAAGCTCCAAGAGTTTTCTTTCGTCCACCATGTTGAAGGATACCTCAACACCTTCGTAGCTTACTCTTCCGCCTACAATAAGACCAAGGTCAAAAAGGGTGTTGACAAACTCCTCAGTTTGGGCTTTTCCTTCCTCAATTCTGAGCGAATATGCGTAAAAACCTTTCTCAAAAAGCGGATTTACAAACTGACCTTCCCAAAAGGATACACCTTCTACCTCGGAAAACCCGGGACAAGTGAGGTCAAGGGCAAGATAGTTACCTTTTATAAAGAAGGGATACTGCCTACAGGTGTATGGCTTCTCTTCTTCTATAAGACAGCCCACACCATCTTTTAGATATACACAGCCTTTCTTATCTTCCTTTAGCCTAAAGTAGGCACAAAGGAGCTTTTGCTCCTTACCTTCTTGATCAACCTCAACATTTATAACCACAGGAAAGTGCCTCGAGAGGGAAACCAACTCCTCAAGAACCACAAAAGTTCTATCTGGAATGAGGCAACAGCTGTGCGGACAATTTGCCTTAAGGCAGTGCCATTTGAGGTTTTTGTGTTCCTCTGGGTCAGGGAATAGAGTGTTGGAAAAGAGCCTCATCCTCCCATTATCTCCTTCTCCTTTGCCTCTGCAATGCTGTTTATATCTTCTATGTATTTGTCTGTGAGTTTTTGAAGCCTTTCTAAAGCCCTCTTTATCTCATCTTCAGAGACGCCCTCAAGGTCTTCAAGCATTTCCTTTGCCTCTCTCCTTATGTTTCTAACCGCTACCCTTGCCTCTTCTGCCATTTTATGGAGCATCCTCACAAGCTCTTTTCTTCTTTCTTGTGTAAGAGGTGGTAGGGTTATTCTTAGCATATTGCCCTGTCTTTGAGGTGTAAGGTTTAGGCTTTCCATTATTGCCTTTTCTACGCTTGAGACTGCGTTGGCATCCCAAAGCTGAATAGTTAGCTGGTTTACATCGCTTACGCTTATGCTTCCAAGCTGTTTGAGAGGAACTTTTGAGCCATAATATTCTACCTTTAGCTCCTCAACAAGGGATGTGCTTGCCCTTCCTGTTCTCAGACCTGCGGTTTCGTTTTTAAAGTAGTTTACCGCCTTTTTCATGTCTTCTTCCGCACTTTTAAAAATATCCTCTATCATGGCTGTCCTCCTTGTGTGTGTGTCTGTATTCTTTTGTTTGCAAGCTCCACATATTCAGGGTTTATCTCGTAACCAATATAATACCTATCGCACATCAAACTTGCTATAGCGGTTTGACCACTACCCATAAAGGGGTCAAGCACTACATCGTGTTTAAAGGTATATAACTGAATTAGCCTATAGGGAAGCTCTATAGGGAAAACTGCTGGATGTCCCACCTTCTTAGCACTTTCGCTTTTCATATACCACACGCTTTTCGTAAAAGTCAAGAACTCCTCTCTGCTTATAGTGCTTTGCCCCGTGCTTTTTCTTTCAAAACTGCCCTTTGAGAAGACAAGAATGTATTCATGCTCGTCCCTTATTACCGGATTCTTTGCACTAAGCCAAGTTCCCCATGCGGTTGATGGTGCACCACCACCAGATTTTACCCATATTATCTCACCTCTCATTAAAAAACCCAACTCGAGCATGTCCTGAATTATAAAGGCATGAAGTGGAATGTAGGGCTTTCTGCCAAGATTAGCCACATTTATGCATGCCCTCCCACCAGGAACAAGAACTCTATATACTTCTTTCCAAACCCTTTTAAGAA
>JAXSOP010000034.1:0-10545 GCA_037926125.1 Aquificaceae bacterium | reverse complement strand
ACACCTCCAACACCTTCCATCTATAACCTGCTCATTGGCAAGCACCGTTTCATCGTTAGGACACCAGTTTACCTCTGCGGACTTCCTGTAGGCTAAGCCATGCTCAAAAAACTTGAGGAAAATCCACTGATTCCAACGATAATACTCAGGGTCGCAAGTGGCTATCTCCCTATCCCAATCATAGGAAAAGCCAAGGCTCTTTAACTGCCTTTTCATATAGGCTATGTTTTCGTAAGTCCAGTTGGCAGGGTGGACTCCATGCTTTATGGCAGCGTTCTCCGCAGGCAATCCAAAGGCATCCCATCCCATAGGATGAAGCACCGAGTAGCCCTTAAATCTCATAAACCTTGCTATGGCATCTCCTATGGTGTAGTTTCTCACATGACCCATGTGTATCCTGCCAGAGGGGTAAGGAAACATCTCAAGCACATAGAGTTTTCTGCCATCTTCCTTGGCTTTGAAAATCCCTTGCTCTTCCCAAACTCTTTGCCACTTGGCTTCTATTTCCTGAGGCTTGTAGTCCATAGTTCATATTATAATTTTTCAAAACCAAAAAGGAGAGTGTCATGGAAGAACAACTTTATGCAGTGCCCTTCAGTCTTGTGGGTTTCTTCTTCACCAACAAGCCCGTAGAAGAAAGTATAAGAGGAGACCTCAGCCCTGAAGAGTTGGAGAAGCTACAAGAGATAATAACCAGATTTCTCTTCACTGAGGGTATTCAAGTTGCCCTATATCCATCTGTAGTGCCACCAGACCAAGCGGAGGATGCTGTGGAAGAACTCGAGGATATGATTTTTGGGGAAGAGGAAGAGGAATGACGAAGGCAGTAGTCTGCGGTGCTCTTGGTAGGATGGGTAAAAGCATCCTAAGGCTTTCCCTTGAGTATTCTGACTTTCAGGTAGTTGCAGGAGTGGAGCATCCAGATTGCGTAAGGTCTCAGGACCTTGGCGAAGCCTCTGGTATAGAAGAGCTAAAGGGTCTTCCTCTCACTTCAAGACTTGAAGAGGTGCTTGGTCTTTGTGATGTGGTTATAGAATTTTCAGGCAACACCACTGCATCGGTTTCTCATGGAAAACTTTCTACCCTTGCAGGAAAGGGTGTGGTAATTGGAACTACTGGCTTTAAGGAGCGTGAGCTTGAGGAGCTAAAATCCTATTCAGAGCAAGCTCCTATTCTTGTCTCACCTAACATGAGCTTGGGTGTAAACCTACTCTTCAAGCTTGTGGAAATAGCAAGCAATGTCCTCAAAGACAGAGGATTTGATGCGGAAGTGCTAGAAATTCATCACAGATACAAAAAGGATGCACCAAGTGGAACCGCATTGAAACTTGAGGAGATACTCCTAAGGACTATGAACCTACAAAAGAAAGTCCATTGCAGGGACGGAATTGCACCAAGAGAGTTAGAAGAGGTGGGGGTTATGTCCCTTAGGGGTGGGGATGTTGTGGGCGAGCATACCGTTTACTTTTTTGGTTTTGGAGAAAGGCTTGAACTTACACACAGGGCAGGCTCAAGAGACATATTCGCCAGAGGTGCAATAGAAGCGGGAAGATGGATAAAGGGCAAGAAGCCTGGCTGGTATTCCATGTTTGATGTCTTGGGACTATGAGCTTTTATGAAACTATAGACCGCATAACTGCGGATGCGGGCATAAGGGTACGGGCTAAAAGCCTTGAGGAGCTTGTGTGCAAAAGCATACTGGCAACCTTTAACGAAATAACGCCTATAGAATCCATACCACCACGAGAAGAAAGGGTCATAGAAGTAAACTCAGAACTCCCCTTTTTGCTGGCAGACCTAATAAACGAAGCAATCGTCCTGCATGAAGCGGAGCTGTTTGTAGCTTCAAAATGTGAACCCATAGAGGTCAGGGAAGACTATGCAAAGTTAAAACTTGTTGGAGACAGGTTTGACCCAAAGAAAAACGAACCAAGGCTGGTTATAAAAGCAGCAACATACCACGACCTCAAGGTGGAAAGGCAAGGAGAACTTTTGGTGGCGGAGGTAATATTTGATATTTAATAGCAAAGACTTGGTCTTAGTTTTATAATACTTTCACAAAAGGAAATTTTCACGTAATTTTTACGCAAAATATGATAGAATTCAAAGCATGAAATATGTTGTGCTTTTTGCACCATTAACCCTTTTCCTGCTAGTTTGTGCTTCTTTAGTATATGCTGGCAATACACCACAAGGTGTTCTTTCTGATATACAGCCAAAGGAAAGGGGCAATCTCCGAGGCAACTCCCAAGTAAAGATGTTTACCCAATCAAAGGTCAAAACAATCACAACCCAGCCATCCAACATACAACACAAAAGTTCATATATAAAGACCTATAAGGCAAATATAGCAAAGCAAACATCAGAATCCTCTTATAAGGCAGCTCAATATACTTTTAGAGAACTGAACTTCCTTAAAGAGGATATGGTTTTAAGAGGCGTTAGCCCAGCTCACGATTTCTACGTACCAGTCTACAAAAACCTTGTCAAGGTTAACATTAACCTAAAACTTACCATACCTTCATATCTAAGGAAAGATTCTTCCATAAGCGTACTTGTGGATGATATACCCCGGTATACTATTAACGTACAAAACTCTGGTCAGCCAATAGATCTTGAGATAACACCAAAAAGAGGTAGAGATTTTATAAAGGTCTCAATAAGAGGAAATCTAAGACTTTCAGACAATATATGTGAAGATGTTTTTTCTGATAAGCCTTATGTTTTAATACATGCAGACAGCACTATAACCTTTTCATATAAACAAGCAGAGGACATAAAGACATTTCTAATGGATTACGAAAGGCAGTTTTGCATAGAAGATCGCGAGCTCTTACCGTTAGTATACTACATATCCAAGGTCAGAGCCATTTTGCCTGTTTTCAACTGGGGCATAAGAGATAATTGTCAAAAGATAATAAAAATGTCTAAAGATACTACCAAACTTGAAGGTAATACCTTGTATGTCAATAAGCCTTTGCTGGAAGCCATACAATATGGCTACGAACCACTTATTTTTGGTAAGTCAATCCAAGTAGAACAAGCAAAGAGAAGGGAAACTCCCAAATACAGCGAGATTTCTCTCAAAGAGCTTGGTATTAAAACTGCTACTATAAAAGGCATGTCAAATATTTCCTTCTACATACCTTTCAACTTGGCCTCTTTTGGTGGAATGCCAGATACACTGTATCTTAGGCTTAATTTTGCACACACGCCAGCACATCAAAAAGATAAAATGGAGCTAAGAGTATACCTGAACGATACACTTATAAAAACGATTCCTCTCGAAGGTTATGGAGCAAAGGGCATTGACATAAAAATACCATCTCAGGAACTTTCATACGGTCATAACAGCCTTGTGGTTAACTTGGTTAATTTTACCTCTTCGGACAACTGTTTTGGTGCTGTGACACAGCCTGTGCTTACTGTTTTTGAAAATTCATACTTTTACTGGAATAGTGTTAACAAAAGAGTAAAAACAATAGCGGACTTCTTTAAGATGGTTAACGGAAAGGTGGGACTGAGAATAGAAGATAACAAATTGCTACCACTTGCAGTTAGGATTCTAAATATGCTTCCAGAAGTGAATAAAAATATAAACACAGTTGATATTATAGAGAAAGAAGATGAGAATTATGATTATCTTCTCAGCTTTGTTAAGCCAGAGTCTAATAAGGGGCTTTTTGAAGTTTATGACCCAGTAGAAAAGAGGATTGTATTCTCCGCAAAATATGAGTTGCCCTTTGTTTATTTGGTGCTAAGGGATCTTTCTACTCCGGAGCTAAAGGTAAACTTGTATGGCAATCCAGATGTTCCAGCTTTAGCCCATATGTATTCTATAGAAGATTATTTGAACCTATACGGTAATGTGGCGGTGATATCAGAAAGCTACTTTGCATCTTTTGAGACTGGGGATAAACTAAGATTAAGGTATGAAAAGGAGAGAGGGATAAGTTATTACTGGATGAAGTACAAATTGCTTATAATAATACTACTATCCATTCCTGTGCTTTACCTTTTAATACACACCTACAGAAAGTTTACTAGGAGGGCGACTTGAAGATACTTTTTTCTATGTTCTTATCAAGTTCGGTAGTCTTAGCATCAGCGTGGGTTAAACAAGAAGGTGAGTTTTTTATCTCCACGAGTTTTAACTACCAAAAAGCAACAAAATACTACGATCAAGACGGTAAAAGGCGTCTTATAGGATGCACCTTTGAGAAAAGAGAGCTACAAATCTACGGTGAATATGGGATAGACTCAAAAAATACCGCTGTTTTTAAGCTACCCTATAGCTGGTTAGAATGTGGAGACGGCGAAACTTCTGGTTTGGGAGACTTTGAGCTCGGAATTATAAGAAATTTAAAGAAGGGTGAAAAAGACTCCTTGTCCCTATATGGAAATTTGATCATGCCTATGGGCTACTCTATAAAAGATAATCCCAGGATAGGATATGGAAGGTTTGCAGTAGAGGGCGGTCTACTATACGGATTTTCTGGTAATTGGGGCTTTTGGGATTCTGGTGTGGGTTATAGATATTACTTTGGTTATCCTTCAAGTCAGATAAGAACATACGGCGGTGGCGGTATAAACATAACTCAAAACCTTCAGCTTCTGACCTTTGTTGACGCTCAAATTGGTCTTGGGAATGGTAGGAAAAAACCAATTGGTGAAAATGTTTTTCTTGAGCCAGACTATAAACTGGTGCAGATCAATATAGCACCAAGAATAAGATTAGGAAATCTTTCCTTAGTTCCAGGTTATCAGAAAACCCTCTATGGCAGAAGGGTGGGAGATGCACATGGCTTCTTCTTCAATTTATGGTATAGCTTCTAAAAGAAGCTTGATAGGTAGTATACTAATTGAAAAAGGTTATATCACAGAAGAACAACTTAAAGAAGCTCTTGAATATCAGGAAAAAAGCGGTGGGAGGCTAGGATGGATACTTGCCTCTCTTGGCTATATTAGGAGAATTGACCTTTATAGGACACTAGCAGAACATTTTAATCTTCCTTTTTTACTGGGAACAGAAAACATTCTTACGCAAATTAACGCTGAATTTATTAAAGGTTTTGAAGTTCAAGAACTTATAAGATATGAGGTTATACCCGCAAATTTGAATGAATATACAAACACTGTAAAATTGTTCGTGTCAAACCCCGGAAGTATTGAACTTGATGAGTTTATAAACAGGCACTTTAGTGGATACAAGGCAGAGTTAGTGGTTATAACCGACCTTGACCTTATAAAAACTCTTGAGTATATCTATAAAGATTTGCTAATAGACAAGGCAATTAAGGGTTTATTTTATTTGTCGCCCGAGTATTCCGCATCTTTAGTTTTTTCAAAAACGCAAGTGCTCTTTATGGGTCTTGTGTTTTTTTCAGTGTTAATTGGGCTTTATATAAATGCAGTAT
Source organism: Aquificaceae bacterium (assembly GCA_037926125.1). Taxonomy (GTDB): domain Bacteria; phylum Aquificota; class Aquificia; order Aquificales; family Aquificaceae; genus Pampinifervens. Next base: position 5,128 of record JAXSOP010000034.1, on the reverse strand, counting down.
TTACTCTTATAACTATTATAGGAATAGCCCAAGTTTTTTACCTTCTTTCTATAGGCTTTAAACTTGTCGTTAGTATAGCTGGAGCAAAAAGCGAAATGGAACAGTTCATAACAGAAGAAGAGGTTAAAGCTTTGAAGGATGATGAATTGCCTGTATACACAATACTTGTTCCTGTATACAAAGAACCTGAAGTTGTTGGCATACTGATGGAAGGTTTAAAAAAGATTGACTATCCCCAGGATAAACTGGATGTCATTCTGCTTCTTGAGGAGGATGATACAGAAACACTAAAGGCTGCAAAAGAACACAGACCACCAGCCAACTGGCGTTTTATAATAGTGCCCAACAGTATTCCCAAAACAAAACCAAAAGCGTGTAACTACGGTTTGTTTTTTGCCAAAGGGAAATACCTAACCATATACGATGCAGAGGATATACCTGAGCCAGACCAACTAAAAAAGGCAGTTATAGCCTTTAGAAAGGCTGGCAAAGACTATATATGCTTTCAGGCAGCACTTAATTACTTCAACAAGGGCGAAAACTTTCTTACAAAGATGTTTACTCTTGAGTATTCTTACTGGTTTGATTATCTATTACCTGGTCTTTTCAACCTTAAACTACCCATTCCTCTTGGAGGCACAAGCAATCACTTTGATGTGGAAAAACTTCGTGAGATAGGTGCGTGGGATCCCTTTAACACTACAGAGGATGCAGACCTTGGGGTCAGAGGATTTGGGAAAGGATATAAAGTTGGCATAATTAACTCCACAACCTATGAGGAGGCAAACGCAAAATTAAAAAACTGGATAAGACAGAGGTCAAGATGGATTAAAGGATACATGCAAACCTTTTTAGTGCACTCGAGAAACCTCAAAAGACTTTACAAAACCGTCGGATTTAAGGGAATGCTATCTTTCTTATTTCTTATAGGAGGAACGCCACTCACATTCTTGATGAACCCTATAATGTGGTTTATGTTCTTAATATGGCTTATAACTCATACAAAGACCTACGAATCAATATTCCCTCCTGTGTTACTCCATGTGTCTTTATTTAATCTCCTAATAGGCAATTTTATAGGGATTTACCTAAATATGATTGCAGTTTTCAAAAGAGGCTATTACGAACTACTTTCTTATGCTTTTCTAAATCCGATATATTGGATACTTCACTCTATAGCCTCGTATAAAGCACTGTATGAACTGTTTACAAAGCCCTTCTATTGGCAGAAAACACAGCACGGCATAACTAAATACAAACCACCGGTAGTTGGCTCATGATGTTTTTTGCCATATTATTTACGCTATTTATGCTTTATTTCTATATATCACAAGAGCTGTTTTTTAAGTTTGATTATATTCATAAAAATTTACTTTTCTTTGCGGAGAAGGCATTGATAGCGGTGCAAAGTGGTTTTAGAGTAGAAAATATAGGTTTTGTCTATCCACCTATTGCCTTTGTGCCTTTCCTTATAGTCAATGACCCTATTTTAGTTCCATCTATTATAAGTACTTTGCTTTCCACATTTTTAATAACATATCTCATAAAAAATTATAAAACAGAGGCTCTATCTATTTTGAGTGTTTCTATTATTATGCTTAATCCTCTATACCTATTTCTGGCCTCCCAGAGATTTGATGTGCTTTTATTCTACATACTGCTTTCTCTATCTGTTTTTTACACAGTAAGGCATATAGAAACAAAATATTCCTTGTATATATTCGTCGCAGGTTTGCTTCTTGGCATAACATTCTTTGTAGACTTTAGGAGTCTTTTTGTAGTTCCCGTATACTTTATCAGCCTTTTTCTGCTTACTAGTAAAGAAAAGTTTCCCTACAGGGTTGCAATTTTGGCGGTGAAAATTACTCCTGTTGTGTTTTTCCTTTTTTCTTGGCTCTATCTAAACTGGATTTTCACAGGTAATCCACTTAATTTTATTCAAAGCCCTTATTCCTTTTTCAGAAGTGAGCCTGTTATTGATGAATTCATACAAGCATCTGGCTCATTTATACGAAGCCTTTTCCTTACCTTAAAGCAGTTGTTTTTCAATAGCCTTCTCATTCTACCGTATTTCTTAGTTATACCTTACATAAAGAGGTTTAAAATTTTATACACAACTCCTCTGTTTTTGGTTTATATAATACCCATATTCGTATTTTATTTCTCCATATATTTTGGCATGTTTTTCCCATACATGTATTCATCTGTTTTGTTTTTACTCTTTTCCCTTATTTTCGCCTTTTACCTAAGAATAGCAAACTCAAAATCCTACTTGTTTTCAATGATTATAGCTTTTCTTTCTGCTTTCTTTATACCAAATCATTCAAAAGATTTAAATGAGAAAGAATTCATTGGTTCCCTCAAAGGTAGAAGCATACCAGAAAGGATAAGCATAAAAGAAGACAGGATAATTGCGAAACTTTTAATTAGCTATGGGTGCAAAAGAACACTCTCTGACGATGCTTATACCTTTCCAGTGGTTTATTTTACAGGAAGCTCCAATATATTTATACTTCCGCACAATTACACATACTATACCGCTTTGTCAAACCCTATAACCTTTGCAGATTGTCTGTTGATAAGTAGAAATTCAAAAGATGCTATTAAAAGGAGGTTTCCAAATTCTGAGTTCGGTCTTGTTCCAGGCTTCTACCTTGTGTATGATGGGTTAAAATATATGATATACATTAACATCAATAAAGAAAGTTTATAAACGATGGATAGAAGAGCTTTCCTAATTAGCTTAATTTTAGGTTTGGTAAGTTGTGGAAGTTCTGGCGGTAATTCATCCTCTCTTCAGCGACAACAACAGCCACCGCAAAGAGTTTCCATACTCTTTGGACTTGGGGATGACCCAGAAAGGCTTGTTAACGGTTATGATCCCGAGGGCAAAAGAGTTTCGGATATTCTTGAACCAAACATACTTAATTTTTGGTTAAACGGGTCTGTAGACAACAACGGACAACCTTATGGAAACAGCATGACTTTTATAAGAGAATGGGCTAACAAGGGACGCTTTAAGGAGTGGTCAGAGCAAGGATACAGTCTTATGTTGATAACTTGGGAAAACTACGACGGTCAAAACCCCTCTCTTGGAGGACCAACTTATGGAGAGTATCACATATCCCAAACCTTTTTGCGGGACCTTCAGGATGTTTTGTCTATTTTGAAGTCTCAAGTAAGAGGTAAGGTATACATAGCCCTTGCCACTGAACAGTCTACTTATACCGCTTGTAGGTATAGCCAAACTTGCAAACATGAAATTCCTTATACGGATAGTATAAATTACCTTACTAAAGACTATTACACTCGTTTAAGAAGCAATCTTCTTAATGCTATAGACATAATAAAAGAAAGTGCTATGGATGCGGTTTATGGAATATGCTTTGGAGGATGGCTTGTAGAATTTCAAGAAGGTGTAAATTTTATAAGATTTTTTGAGCCTGTTATCCAAAAGAGCAATGCCATATTTTTCCAAAGTATGTTTGACTATAAAATGTCTGAAAAGGGAGGCTATGGCAATCCTCAGAGAATACTCAAAAATTGTGAGTTTTTCTCTCAGTATGGCAAGCCTTTACATCTTGCTCACTATATGCCAAACAACAAGAGGGCAGATGTGGTTGCGGATGACATGAGCTATATGAGCAACTCCGGCTACATAAGAAGGTTATACCAGCTTGGTCTAAGAAGCTTTTCTTTTATGAGCTATGGACTAGTAAAGAACGACGAGTACGAAAGCCTTGAAAAACTCTCCACTTTTAGAAAAAGCCTTAGGGAGGTTAGCCTATGAAGGTTATGATACTTGCAGGTGGTAGTGGCACAAGACTTTGGCCCCTATCAAGGGAGAACCATCCAAAACAGTTTTTAAAACTCTTTGATGGGGTCTCCTTTTTGAGAATGACCTACGAAAGGGCTCTAAAGTTAGTAGACCACAGGGATATAATTGTAATAACACACAAAGATTATAAGCATAAGGTCATAAACGACCTTTATCCCTACGAGGGGTATACACTTCTTACAGAGCCTTGTAGGAAAAACACAGGTCCGGCCATGGCCTTAGGCTTACTATACATGAAAGAGGTTTTGGGTGTGCAAGAGGAAGAGGTGATTTTTACGCTTGCCTCTGACCAGCTTATAAAACCAGAGGACAGGTTTGTGGAGTATCTGAGGTTTGCCAGCAGTGTAGCTGATGATGGGTACGTGGTAGCCTTTGGCATTCATCCTACCAGACCAGAAGAGAACTTTGGATACATAAAGGCGGGTGCTTTACTCAAAGAGCGGGGTGAGATAAAAGCCTATAGGATGGAAAGGTTTATAGAGAAACCCAAGGGTGAATTGGTTCAAAAATTATTGGAGGAAGGGTCTTACTTTTGGGACTCAGGAAACTTTGTCTTTAGCGTCCGCACTGCCATTGAAGAGTTTAGGCTAAATGCCCCAGAGATCTACGGAGTGATGTCTGAAGGCTATGAAATTTTTCTTGAAAACTACTGTAGGCTTCCTAATATAGCCTTTGACTATATAGAAATGGAGAAAACACGAAGGGGTGCTGTGGTTCCTATGGATATATCCTGGAGTGATGTGGGTTCTTTTGATGGTCTTTATTCTGTTATAGAAAAAAATGATAGAGACAATGTGTGTATAGGTAAAAGTCTATGCCTTGATAGTGAAGATTCCTTAGTTTATAGCACCAGTAAGTTAGTATGTCTTTTAGATGTAAATGATATTGTGGTAATAGAAAACAGGGATGCAGTTCTTGTGATGAAAAGGGGAAGTGCCAAAAAGGTAAGGGATTTAGTAGAACTTCTAAAGGAGAAAGGGTATAAGGAGGCCTACTTCCATGTTGAAAATAGCTACGAATGGGGCACAGAGCTAATCTTGGAGACGGGACAAGGCTATAGAATAAGTAAGTTAAGCATACTTCCTGGAAAGTCCATAAGTAATCGTATGCACATGCATCATAACAGAACCTGGACGGTCTTGAAAGGCACTCTTCGTATAAAAACAGGTTCAAAGGCGGGCTACTACACTGCTGGTGATACAGCCTACGCCTACAAAACAAATCCTTACACCATTGAGAACATAGGGTTCGTAGTTGCAGAACTTTTAGAGATAAGGATGGGAGAGTATT
>JAXSOP010000033.1:0-10590 GCA_037926125.1 Aquificaceae bacterium | reverse complement strand
ATCTCTGCTCTGGGCGTTCCTTGTTGCGCTAATACAGTTTTCAAAGGCTTTCGTATAGTCTCCAATAGCGTAGTAGGATAAACCAAGGTTAAAATCTCTTCTGTACGAGGGCTCCATGCGGACAAGGTAGTCTATTGCTTCGTGAAAACTTCCCCTATGTATGTTTAGTCTTCCAAGCCTGAAAAGGGCATCTGAAAGAAGATTCCTGTCTCTGATAGATGACAGGGTTCCCTCAGCCTCTGCCCTTTGCCCCCTTTCATAGTGCATTATAGCCAGTTCAACCTTCGCCCTGTCGTCTTCGCATCTTTGAAATACCTCAAAAGCTCTGTCATTTTCTCTGAGAGACTTTAGGGACATGCCGAGCATGTAGCAAACCTTCTGGAAATCCATACCCTCAAGAAGCAAAACCACCTCTCTGTAATACCTTCTCCTAAAGAGTTCTTCTGAGGCAGATAGAGCCTCTTCTGTACTTAGTCTCATGTTAGGTATAAACTCCCTAAACAGCACGGGAGACTTTAAAAAGCCAACCTTTGGCTCCAAATCAAGTTCCTTCCAAAGTTTGACATATTCACTCTTTAGGTCTTCTCTGAGGTTTCTTGAATCTATATCCATCAAAAGCCTAATGGCGGTTTGAATTTTCCCTGCTTTTATCTCATCCTGTGCAAGAAGAAGTCTTAAATCGTCTTTAAAAACCGCATCTGGATAATTTTTCAATATCCTATATCCAATTGAAGTGTCCCTTTTTTCTATGTAGTTTATAAAAAGTGCGTATTCTATTGGTAGTTGTGCGTAGACAAGAAAAGGAAAGATTAAAAATAGCAGGAAGAACATACTAGCTTATGTAGGTGATTATAAGCAGGATGAATATCCCAAGGAGAAAGTTTACCCATATTAGGTTGGGGATGTGTGAAAGCTTGTTCTTTCTGAAGAGGAAAAAATAGATGTATGTAAACACAAGAGTCATAAGAGCAAAGAGAAAAAGCTTGGTATGAAAGAGAGGATTGTCAGAAAAGTCCCTTCTGTAACCATGCCATAGCCCCATACCTGTTATAAACAGAACAAGTATAGAAAGCCAAACCGCAGGAAAGAATTTTGAAAACACGGAGCGAAGAAGTTTTTGCCTGTGGTCTTCATTGGGAAGTTCCTTAAGAGATGGTTTGAGAAAAAGTAGGCTGTATAACATCCCACCTATCCATAAAATAGCAAAGAAAATGTGAAGAAATTCCAGACTCTTAATCATTTTCAGAACTTCTCCTTAGCCTTACTACCTGAACCTTACCCTGGGCTATGTCTTCTATGGCTTGGAAGGTCTTCTTTATAAGCTCACCTCTAGTCCTGTCTCTTACAAAGATATCTTCACCCCTTTCCAATAGCTGGCTTGCCCTTTTTGCGGAAGCGTGCACAAGTTCATACCTCGAAGACACTTTTTTAAGTGCTTCTTCTATGCTGGGTCTCCTACTCATTCTTAAACCTCCTTTAATAAAACATTATAATCCTTTTTCTCACTCAGGGACTTCAAACCCTTTGGTAGTTTGGAAAGCTCTTCAAAGAAAGTTTCCCTTATTTCCTTTAAAGCAGGCAAAGGTTTTATAAGACTCCCCTCCTTGCATACAAGCTCCACGAGTCCTCCCTCTCTGTAAGGGACCACCTCATCGTGGCACATAAGACCATTTTCGTAATGCCTTATAACTTGTCTTTTGTATGGAAAGGTCTGTTTTCCAGGACTTAGCTTAAACTTTGGCTTTCCTTCGTACTCCACCAGCTTGTAGGCTATATCAAGGTAAGGAGCGTCCGCTGAAGTCAAGACCTTTGTGCCAACGCCAAAGATATCCACAGGCGCACCACCAGACAGAAGTCTATGGATGTCCTCTTCGTCAAGCCCACCGCTGACCACTATCTTTATATCCCCAAAGCCTTCCCTTTGGAAAAGGTCCTTTACCCTTATACACTCCTCAAGCAGGTCTCCACTGTCAATCCTCACTCCCACTACATTTATGCCTTCTTTGATAAGTTTTATAGCCTTCTTTGCACCCTCGTAGGTGTCATAAGTGTCTATAAGGAACACCGTCCTATCTGGAAAACTCTCTGCGAAAGCCCTAAAAGCTTCCTCTTCTTCCTCAAAGACCATGACAAAGGAGTGTGCCATAGTGCCAAAGACTGGAATTCCATATTTCCTTCCTGCATGTAGGTTTGAAGTGCCAGCAAATCCCGTTATATAACAAGCCCTCGCTCCATAAAGCCCCGCATCAAGCCCATGGGCTCTTCTCAAACCAAAGTCCACGAGAGCTTTATCCTTAGATGCCAAGTAGGACCTTGCGGATTTTGAAGCAATAAGCGTGTTGTAATGCACTATGTTTATAATAAGTGTCTCAAGGACCTGCACCTCGGGTAAAGAGCCCTCTACCTGAACAAGGGGCTCCTTCTGAAATATTATCCTACCCTCTCCTATAGCGTATAGGTTTCCTTTGAATTGATATTGCTCAAGGTAGTCCAAAAACCAGTCTTTAAACATATTTAGAGCCTTCAGATACCTTAGCTCCTCATCACCAAACCTGAACTCCCCAAGAGCTTCAATAAGAGGCTCAAGCCCACAGGAAACAAGAAAGTTTCTATTTTCTGGAAGTTTTCTTACAAAGAGGCTAAAGACTGCCCTGCCTACCTTGTTAGCCTCGATGTAAGCCTGAGCCATTGTAAGCTCATATAGATCTGTAAAGAGCCCCTTAGCCTGCATAGTAGTATTCTACGCAAAATCCAAAAGGCTAAGTATATCTGGGCTTAGCTTTTCCCTGTTTTCCCACGCCCAGTTTTGAAGCTCCCACAGATTTACCATAAGTTCATACTTTCCAACCTCTCTGTTGTAATTTTTGACAAACATAGCTATTTCTTTTGCTTCCTTTTCTGACAAGCCCACAAGTATCTTCTTGCTTATGTATCTTTCCATCCAGAACTTGGCAGATGTATCTCTTATGTCAAGGTTAAGTTTTTCCGCCTTCTCCAATATCCTCTTAATCTCATCCACAGGAGCAAGCTCCCTAAGAAGAAGATAAAGCTTTAGCCTGAGATATGCCTTTACATTATCTTCTATCAAACTTCCTGCCTCAAAATACTTGCCTCGTGCGTGGGCAAGTAGGTCCTCAAGTAGAAGCTCATAACTCTCTGTAAAGTTCACATCCTCTTCAAGGTATATAATAGCCCATCTATCCAGTAGCCAACTGAGAAAAGGTTGAGGAACGTCGTTAATATTAAACTCCTTCAGATATTCCATACCTTCAAACTCTTCTTCCGTTTCTGTGTCTCTAAGATATACCTTCCAAGGCTCAAATCCCTCAATCCTATAGTAAAACTTTCCTAAAATTCCTTCCTGAGGGACCACATCCGAAAGCTCAAGGGTAGTTATAGAAGTTATTAACTGCCTTTCTGAGACCTTCTGAGGCAAGACAAGGCTTCGCCATACTCCAAGACCGTTGCCGTAGGATTGAAGATTGCTTGGGGCTTCTGAAAGCACATTAAGAAATCTCTCTTCAAGCCATCCATCGCCGATGAGATCGATGGCTTTTTTTGCAAAAAGCAAGTTCTTTACAGACTCTATACCAGAGATATCCGCAAAAAACCAAGCGTCGGAAGAAAAGGCATAGCTTATGTATTTATATGCGTATAGGTGTTTGAAAAGTTCTACTCTTTCTTCTTTGCTGAGAGCTCTCTTTGTCTTTTCTTGCAGATACTCATCCTTAGAACCTCCAAGCAGTATATCCACAAAGTCAAAAAGGGCAGTCTGTGGGTCTTTTGTATACTTTTCTAACACTTTGAATAGCCTCTCCTTTACTTCTGACCTTAACATCTCAAGAGCTTCCCTCATAGGTCCTCTCCACTTTTGATGCCAGCCAGTAAACCCTCCAGTGGAGCATCCGCAGTCAGACCTCCACCTTTCTACCCCATGAGCACAGCTCCAAGAGGTAAATTCCCATATCTCCGTCTCACCCTCCGGACGGAATGTCTTGTATACTTCTTCAAGGGTCTTCAGGCTTGGATAGTTCTCCACAAGATAGGCAAGCCCCATCTCACCAAATTTTTTATGATGACCAAAAGTCTCACCATCCACCGTAATAAGGGTAGGACCCTTTCTCGCACTTGCTCTTCTTATAACTTCATCCATGTGGTTTATAAGCTCTCCAAAAGCTATGCCATGAGATAGCTCTCCATCATAAGCGAATATATCTATATGCCCCTCTGGGAGGTTATGTCTTAGGTAGTTACCTCTCACCTTAACTTGGTGAGGTGCTAGTATCACATATCCTATTCCATGCTTTACCAAAAGGGATAGGGTTTTTCTGTCCACCGCAAGCTCTGGAAGCCAAAAGCCCAATGGCTTTCTTCCAAAAACCTTTTCAAAAGTCCTTATACCCCAGACTATTTGCACCTCTCTGTCTTCCTCTGGGTCAAGGGGCAGTATGGTATGGTTAAAACTTGTAGCTATGGCATTTTTGCCCGTGCCTTTAAGCCTGTCAATAAACCAGGGCTTTTCTTTGAAAAGCCAAGAAAGAAGACTATAGGTGAAGTTAAAACTTACATGTTTGTAATTGTTAACTATCCTTAGGATTTTATCTTCCTTCCTATAGTGAGCGTAAAGATTTGGAAGATAGGACTCTCTGAATATCCTTTCGTTCCAATTTTCAAAGGGCTGGGCGGAAAGCTCTATTGGAATAAGACCTATATAGGGGTTTTCCCTAGGAGGTTGATGAAAGTGGCAATGGACACAAAGAAGGCTCATAACTCCACAAAAACTCCCATCCTTTCAAACTTCCTAATTCTACCTTGTACTATATCTTCTGGCTTCAAACGTAAGAGTTCTCTTAAGCATTTCCTTAGAATGTACTTTAAAACTCTTGCACTCCTTTTGTGATCCCAGTGGGCTGAACCAAGGGGTTCAGGCACTATAGTATCTATTACTCCAAGCTTTAAAAGGTCATAGGCTGTGAGCTTGAGGGCTTTTGAGGCTTCTTTTACTTTGCTCTGGTCCTTCCAAAGTATGGCCGCACAGCCTTCTGGAGATATTACCGAATAGACTGCGTTTTCTAACATAAGCACCTTGTTAGCCACTCCGAGGGCAAGGGCACCACCTGACCCACCCTCTCCTACTATCACTGCAATGCTTGGAACTTTTAAGTAACCAAAGGTGTAGAGGCTTTGAGCTATGGCTTCAGACTGCCCTCTTTCTTCAGCACCTATACCTGGGTAGGCTCCTGGTGTATCTATAAGGGTTATAAGGGGCATGCCATACCTTTCCGCCAACCTTGCCACCCTTATAGCCTTTCTATATCCCTCCGGATGGGGCATGCCAAAGTTTCTCTCCATTTTCTCCTTTGTTGTTCTTCCCTTTTCTTGACCTATAACTGCCACAGGAAAACCGTCAAAGTAACCAAAACCAGCTACTATGGACGTGTCGTCTCCAAAACATCTGTCTCCGTGTAGTTCCATGAAGTTTTTGAATATAAGGTTTATGTAGTCAATAGCATGGGGTCTTTGAGGATGTCTTGCTAAGAGAACCCTTTCCCAAGGATCAAGCTTTGAATATACTTCTTTACTCTTTTTTAAAAACTCTCTTTGGACTTTTCTGAGTTCTTTCTCCCTTTCCCTGTCTCCAAGGTTGTAAAGCCTTTTGAGTTGTTCCACCTTTTGATAGGTCTCCTGAAGCTCCCTCTCAAAGTCCAAGAACATCTAAAAGATTATAACATGGTAGGCGCGGGCGGATTTGAACCGCCGACCTCTGGCGTGTCGGGCCAGCGCTCTGCCAGCTGAGCTACGCGCCTTATAGTTTATAATTATATCATGCTCTTTGTTCTTTCTGCACCTTCTGGAGCAGGTAAAACTACAGTAGCGGATAGACTTCTCAAAACTTGTCCAAAGGTAAAAAGGATAATAACTGCAACCACAAGACCACAGAGGGAGGGAGAGGTGCATGGCGTAGATTACATATTCATGGATAGGGAGGATTTTGAAAGAAAAATAGAAGAGGGCTATTTTCTTGAACATGCTAAGGTTTATGGAAACTACTACGGCACTCCAAAAGACCAAGTTCTTAAAAACGAAGAGGAGGGTGTTGACTCCCTACTTGTTATAGATGTGCAAGGTGCAAGCAAGGTAAAAGAAGTGTATCCAGAAAGTGTGCTTATCTTTCTTATGCCACCAAGTCTTGAAGAATTAAGGAGAAGACTTTTGGGTAGAGGCTACGGCAGAGAGAACTTACAGCAAAGGCTTCAAAAGGCCGAAGAAGAGATAGCCTGCGCAAAGCACTTTGACTACATAGTGGTAAACGAGTTTATAGACAGGACTGTTGAAGCCCTTCACACGATAATAGTTGCCCACAGGTATAGAAGGGAGAACTTTATAAGGAAAACCAACATAAACGACGCAGTCATAAACCGTATTCTTAGCCAGGGTTCTTGCAGTAGCTTTAAATCTCCGTGATTGGGATATAATTTAACCTATGGGATACAAAGTAGCGGTAGTTGGTGCAACAGGCGAAGTGGGAAGGGCATTCCTGAAGGTTTTGGAAGAGAGAAACTTCCCTGTGGATGAGCTATTTCTTTTTGCCTCAGAGAGGTCAGAAGGGCTTGAGCTTACCTTCAAAGGTGAAAAGCTAAAGGTTCGTGCACTCAATAAAAGCACTGATTTCAAAGGTATAGAAGTAGCCCTATTTTCCGCTGGCTCTTCCATAAGCAAAGAATATGCCCCAAGGTTTGCTTCAGATGGTGCGGTTGTTATAGATAATTCCTCCGCATGGAGGCTTGAAGCAGAAGTGCCACTGGTAGTGCCAGAGGTAAACCCAGAGGATGTCAAAGACCATAAGGGTATAATAGCCAATCCTAACTGCTCCACCATACAGATGCTCGTAGCCCTGAAACCCATATATGATGTGGTTGGAATAGAAGCCATAGTGGTTTCTACCTATCAATCCGTCTCAGGTGCAGGTGCAAAAGCCATAAGGGAGCTACAAGAACAAACAAGGGCATGGTGCGAAGGAAAAGAAATACCCCCAGCGAAGGCACTGCCAAAAAGAATAGCCTTTAATGTGGTACCACAGATAGATGTCTTTATGGAGAGCGGATACACAAAAGAAGAGTTAAAGATGCTAAACGAAACCAGAAAAATACTCCATGACCCCTATATAAAGGTCTCTGCAACCTGTGTGAGAGTGCCAGTCTTTTATGGACACTCAGAGGCAGTAAGCATTAAGCTAAGGTCTGAACTATCTCCAGAGTCCGCAAGGGAAATACTAAAGAAAGCCAAAGGTATTGTGGTAGTGGACAGCCCTGAGGAGGGTGAATATCCTCTTGCGATAGACGCTGCAGGAAGGGATGAGGTCTTTGTTGGTAGGATAAGAAGTGACTTGGTTTTTGAACCTGGGCTTTCCATGTGGATAGTGGCGGACAATATACGCAAGGGTGCTGCCACCAACGCAGTGCAAATAGCAGAGCTTTTAACCAAATACGCTATGGTGTGAAGATGCTCAGGATTAAAGGCTCTGCTCTTCAGAAGGCTATAGCACAAGCGGAGAAGGATTATCCATACGAAACCTGTGGTCTTTTATTAGGAAAATTTGAAGGAGACCTAAGGACTGTCTTTGGAATCTTTGAAACACCAAACGCGAACCCCGAAAGAAAGAACGACCGCTACGAGATAGCACCAGAGGACTACCTTAGGGCTGAAAAGAAGGCAAGGGAGTTTGGGCTTGAGATAGTGGGCGTATACCACTCTCACCCTGACCATCCAGACAGACCTTCGCAGTTTGATGAGGAAAGGGCTTTTGAAGGATTTTCTTACCTTATCCTATCTGTAAGCAAAGGGAGAGTTGTTTCTTACAGAAGTTGGGAACTTGTTGGCCAAAAGTTCAGAGAGGAAGAGATTATAATCTTTGGATGAGACCCAGAGCAAGACTGCTTGAAGTTATTCCTAACGGTGAGTCCTTTTGGCTTAGAGACCCATTGGGTATATCTCAGGGTCTTTTAGTTTCTTACCACGCTCTTCTTCTTCTATCTTTTATGGATGGAACGAGAGGGATTGAGGAGCTAAGGACTGAGTTTCTCAAAGAGACTGGTATAATCCTCAGCGAGCCAGAAATCCTTGAGTTTATTGAAGTTCTTGAAAGATCACTTCTGCTAGATGACGAAAACTTCCAAAAAGCTCTGAATTCCATGCGTCATGAAACACTTAGTAGAGGCGTAAGACCAATGTCCCATGCAGGCGAGGTTTATCCTGCGGATGCGGAAGGTTGTAAAGTTTTTCTCATAGGAGAGGAGAAGGAAAAGAGAGAACTTTTGGGACTTATAGTCCCCCACATGGACTTAAGAGTTGCAAAGAGAACCTACTGGGAAGGCTACGGAAGGCTCAAGGCTGACAAAAGGCTCGTGGTTATATTGGGCGTTTCTCATTATTGGCATGAAATGCCCTTCTCTGTCCTGCCTCTCCATATGGAAACTCCCTTTGGCACACTTGAAACAAGAAAAGACCTGCTTGAGAAACTGCAGTCCTACTACAACTTTGACATAACCCACGACCTTTTTTCCTATAGGCAAGAACATTCTATAGAATTCGCCTCAATTTATGCAAAAATGCTCTTTCCAGAATCAAAGGCTTTAGCCCTTATAGTCTCTTATGGATATAAAAACTTCTTAAAAACTCTTGCAGAGAACCTTTTGAGGATAATAGACAAAGAGCTTCACCACACCCTTATTATCTCAAGCATTGACCTAAGCCATGTTGGGAAAAAGTTTGGAGATAAACAAAGTTATGACCCATCCTTCAGAGACAAAAAATATCTTGAACTTTTGCAAAATTTAAGACCCGACGACGCCTTTGAACTACTCAAAGAGACCAAAAACTCCACACGAATAGACGGTCAGTATACAAACCTCGTATTTTCTCACATATTAAAGAAAGCGGGGCTTGAGAAAGGGGAGCTTTTTGATTATAACTCTTACTACGAAAACCTAACAGACTCCATTGTTTCTTACGCTAGCATGGGCTTTTAAAGGAAAAGGTATTCGCTTTTCAGTTCAAGTATAAAATCTGGATAGTACTTTTCAAGTAGTTTTCTCACGCCATTTAGGGTGTTTTCAACCAACGACCTTTCATGGGAAACACATACAAAGGCGAGGCTTGACCTTTGCCATAGGTCATGGTGGTCTACTTCCGCCACAGAAATATTAAAGGAAGACCTTACCTTGTCCTTTATAGACCTAAGATAATGCCTTTTCTCCTTAAGGGATCCGTTTTCTGGAAAGAAAAGCTCTACTCGTAGTAAACCTAACACCATGCGAAGGCTAACCGCTAATATTATAATAACTCTACTGTGCTATTGCTACTGATTTTTTTCTTTGTCTTACACGCACATGCTCAGGATTGTCCACTACTTAGAGTGAGATACCTTGCCCTAAAAGAAGATATGATATACGAAGACCTGATGCGAGAAGCGGAGACACTCATAAACATAGCTTGTGAAAGGAGAGATGAAAGGGCAGGCAGGTCTGCGGACAGTTTACTGCAGGCTCTTGAAAATATAAAGTTTCCTGAGAGCTTTGGAAAAGACAGAGTAATCGCCAGCAAAAGGCTAAGAAGGGCTTCCCTTCTTCTAAATGAAACCGCAAAGTACTCAAAGAAATACACTCAAATATACGCATACCAGCTTCTTTTTTACCAAGTTGCCAGAGAAAACTACAGGGTCGGAGACTACGAGTATGCCCTAAAATACTCCATTGCATCCTACAACCTTGGAAGAGCTATAATGGAGCTGAGATGAGCTTTAGGGAAGGAGATTATGTTCTGCTAGTCTGCGAAGATAGAAGGTATCTCAAGGCACTCACCAAAGATTTTAGCCTTAGCTATAAGGAAAAACTCATAAAGTTTGAAGACCTGCTTGGAAAGAGCCCTGGGCAGGTTATCAATGGTTTCTATGCACTTTTACCCACCCTCGAGGAAATAATCTTGCTTGGCTTTCAGAGAAAAACTCAGATAGTATACCCAAAGGACAGCTTCTATATAGCCTACAAGCTTGGACTTTCAAAGGACAAAAAATTTCTTGAATTTGGTGTGGGAAGTGGTGCATCCACCGCGGTCTTTTCCCAGTTAGCAGGTGAAGTATGGGTCTATGAGGTAAGGGAGGACTTTTATAAACTTGCAAAAAAGAACTGGGAAAAGTTTGGTCTCTGTAAGAATGTGAAACTTGAAAACCTTGACTTTATGTCCGCAGAGGTAGAAGAAAACTTCTTTGATGCTGTATTTGTAGATGTGAAAGACCCTACATTATACATACAAAAGGTCTGGAAAGTTCTAAAGTCAGGTGCACCCTTTGCTACTATCCTCCCCACAACCAACCAAGTTAGCAACCTTTTAAGGTCAATGGAAGGCCTATTCTGTCATATGGAAGTTTTGGAAATCCTCCACAGACCCTATAAGACAAACCCAGACCGCCTTAGACCTCAGGACACTATGACTGCCCATACAGGTTATCTTGTCTTTGCAAGGAAGAGAATATAGCTCTTTACATCCGTCAGTTCTATCCTGCAGTGCTCGTATCCTTCAAGAGGTTCCACC
>JAXSOP010000032.1:0-10777 GCA_037926125.1 Aquificaceae bacterium | reverse complement strand
TTCTTTAGGTCAAAGTCTGTCTCCTTTAGAAGTCTGTCCAAAAGAGGTAGAAGGTTTCTTGTGTGTTCCCTTGCGGACAGCTCTGGCACTACTCCACCATAGGGGAAATGCACCTTTGCTTGAGAGAGTATTATGTCTCCTACTACTCCTTCTTGGTCGGAGTAGATACAAAGTGCGGTCTCATCGCAGGAGGTTTCAACCGCCAGTGTGTGCATAACCCTTAGGACCAGATTTGATTATCTCTATAGCCTTCTTTAGCTGTGGGTCAAGCTCTGGCTCAAGTATCACACCGGTTGCACCTTGAAGCCTTTTTTGCCTTATGGTATCTTGGAGCTTTTCTTCTTGTTCCTCTGAAACTTTAACTTCCACATCTGGCTGTATACCCTTTTTGTCTATCAGTCTTCCTAAGGGGGTGTAGTAGTGGGCTACCGTTAGCTTTATGGCGGAGCCATCCTCAAGAGGTATTATGTTTTGCACCGAAGCTTTTCCAAAGCTCTTTTCACCCACTAATACAGCTCTCTTGTGGTCTTGCAGTGCACCCGCCACTATCTCTGACGCACTGGCAGAGCCCCTGTTTATAAGGACAACTAGGGGAATGTTTTCTGGAAGCACCGGCTTTTTCCTTGAAAAGTGCCTAGTAACCTCTCCATTTTTTGTTTTTGTGTAAACCACAAGCTTACCTTCCTTTAGGAAGACTTCAGATACATTTATAGCTTCTGTTAAAAGCCCACCAGGGTCGTTTCTAAGGTCAAGCACTATTCCTCTTACACCCTGAGACATAAGACCCCTCACTGCTTTTTCCACATCCCTGCCTGCACCTTCTGTAAACTGAGATAGCCTTATGTATCCCACATCTTCTACTTTTGTCCATTTGACGCTTTCCACCCTTATGACCGCCCTTTCTAGCTCAACCTTTATGGGCTTGTCCAATCCCTTTCTCATTATTGTTAGTGTTACTTTGGTTCCTGGCTTGCCCCTTATCCTTCTTACCACGTCCATCAGGTTCATGTTAGAAGTATCTTCACCGTCTATTTCAATAATTGTGTCACCAGACCTTATACCTGCCCTGTATGCAGGCGTGCCTTCTATGGGTGATATGACTATAGGTCTTCCCTTTTCCATACCTATTTCTATACCAACACCACCAAACTCTCCCTCTGTTTCTTGCCTGAACTCTCTATACTGCTCTGGGGTAAAGAAGGCAGAAAATGGATCAAGGGACTTGAGCATCCCGTTAAGGGCTCCGTATATAAGCTCCTTTGTGTTGGCTTCGCCTACGTAATTTTCCTTAACGGTGCGAAATACATCGGTAAACATCCTGAAGTATCTGTATTCATCTTCCTGCCTACCACCCTGAGATGCACCCGCACTTCCCAGTAAAAAGCCCACCACGAAGGTTGTAAGAAACAAACCTAAGAGCTTAAACCTGTTCATTGCTATTTTTCCTCCATTTTGATAAATATAGTCTTAACATCTCTTAGATAAAAGCCTGCCTCACCCGTTTGAGAGTTCCCTTTGCAATATGTGTTTGCTGGTATAAAGTAGTCTTTTGATGGACCATCCTTAAAGGAAAGCCTAACCTTCAACTGCGGTCCATCTTGATTGAGAACTTCAATAGACCTAAGGCTTGAGAAGTTAACAGCGTATTCCACCTTTCCTTCCCTAACTCTTAGGTTATCTCTGCCATTGCATAGCAACCCTCTAAGGCTATGCTTTAATCCATCTCTGTCCTCAAGCTCCACTTTTAGCTTGCTGTCCTTGACTGGCTCTGCCATAGATAGCAGGAAGGGTATGAGAAATAGCAACCTTCTCATAGCTTTAAATTATACCTTCCTCTTCATCCTTGTGAAGTTTATAAACAAGGCTGTCCGTAAGGGCTATCCAAGAAGCTTCTATTATGTTCTCAGAGACTCCCACAGTCCCCCATTTCCTTCTTCCGTCAGTTGATTCTATAAGGACTCTTACCTTTGCGGAAGTGCCCTCTGACTCGTTTACTATTCTTACCTTGTAGTCTATAAGTTGAACTTCCTTAAGGTTAGGATAAAACTCCTCAAGGGCTTTCCTAAGGGCTCTATCAAGAGCACTTACTGGTCCATGTCCTAAGGCTGCGGTATGTTGTTTTATATCCTCTATAAAAAGCCTAACAGTTGCTTCAGATACTGGTAGGTTATCGGTGCTTCTCTTTGCTATCAGCACTCTATAGGCATCAAGGTTAAAGTAGTCTCTCACAAGACCAAAATGTCTTTTGCACAAAAGCTCAAAGGAAGCCTCTGCTGCCTCAAAATGGTATCCTTCCTTCTCAAGATCCTTTATCTTTTCAACGAGTTTTAAAAGCTCAGGAGACCTTTCTTCTACTTCAATACCCATCTCCCTAAGTTTGTATAGGATATTGCTTTTGCCCGATAGGTCAGATACTGTTATCTTCCTTCTGTTTCCCACTAGAAGTGGGTCTATGTGCTCGTAAGTGCTTGCATGCTTAAGGACCGCAGAGGCGTGCACTCCTGCCTTGTGGGCAAAGGCACTCTCTCCTACATAGGGCATGTTCTTTGGAAGGGGCATGTTAGATATTTCAGAGATAAAGTGGCTAAGCTCTGTTAACTTCCTTAGGTTTTCTTCCTGCACTGCAGAAAAACCCATCTTTAGCTGAAGGTTTGGAATTATGGAGCATAGGTTTGCATTGCCTGTTCTCTCTCCAATGCCGTTTATGGTTCCATGCACTTGTCTTGCACCTGCCAAAACTGCCATAAGGGAATTGGCAACACCTGTCTCGGAGTCATTGTGGGCGTGTATGCCTATCTTAGCTGAAGGAAGGGCTTCTTTTACCTTTTTGGTTATCTCGTAAACTTCATGAGGCAGACAGCCTCCATTGGTATCACATAGCACAAGCCAGTCCGCACCTCCTTCTATGGCAGACTTTAGAACATCAAGGGCATACTCTGGATTGTGCTTGTATCCGTCAAAGAAGTGCTCCGCATCAAAGATGACCTCTTCCACATGGTCTTTGAGAAACCTTATAGAATCGTAGACCATGGAGAGGTTTTCTTCAAGGGTAGTCTTTAAAGCCTCAGTCACATGAAAATCCCAACTTTTGCCAAAAATGGTTATCACTCCTGCACCTGACTTTATGAGGTTTTCTAACTGCAGGTCTTCTTCCGCTTTTTTCGTGGGTCTTCTGGTAGAGCCAAAAGCCACCACCTTTGCATGCTGAGGCTTATACTTTCTAAGCCTTTCAAAGAGTATGGTATCCTTAGGGTTTGCACCGGGCCATCCACACTCTATGTAGTCTATACCAAACTCATCCAACTTTTGAAATATACGCAGTTTGTCCTCAAGGGAAAAGTTTACACCTTCTGCTTGAGAACCATCCCTCAGAGTGGTATCATAAATGAAAACCTTTTCCATGATATAAAATATATCACTTCCTTAGCCTAAGCTTTCTGGGTTGTTCTTTACTTATTCTTCTTAGGTCTTCAAAGCTCAGGGTCAAACTCTCCTCCACAGAGCTAAGAACCCTAAGACTTTCTTGAAAAGCCCTCTCGAGGTCGTAGGCTTTGAAGTTTTTTATATATTCTGGCAGAAGATGGTATTCATTTCTCTGGAGTGCTTCCAGCATTTCTACAGCCTGAGGAGATAGCCTTAAATTTTCAAGGTCTATGCCCTCAAAACCAAACTTATAAAGCCCAGCGAGGAGGACCGCTTCATAATAGTTGAGGTCTATCTTCTCCCTTTCTGCCCTGGCTTCCACCTTGGGGATCCTATCCTGAAGGCTTGTAATGGGAAGTCCAGTTATCTTTGAAACCTCCTTGAGAAGCTCAAACTTCTTAACACCGTCTAGTATAAAACCGCAAAAGTAAAGAAGGTCATCAAAGGCTTCCCGATTGCCCCTTCTTATCTCTTCAAGCAGGACTTCTTCAAAAGGCACAGAAGAGCTAAGCATGTCCCTCAATAGCTTTGAATCTTTTTTCACAAAAGAATCTGGGTCTTCACCCTCTGGAAGGTATACAACCCTAACTTCCATCTTAGCCCTAAGAAGATGTGGCACAGAAGACCTTACCGCTTTTCTACCCGCCTGGTCTCCATCGTAAAGGAGTACAACGGTCTTTGCCATCTTAGAGAGCATGTAAGCATGGTCTTCTGTGAGGGCTGTGCCGAGAGGTGCAGTGCAATTTCTTATACCCTCTTGCCAAAGGCTTATAAGGTCAAAGTAGCCTTCTACGATAATTACCTGCTGGGATTCTTTTATGTAGTCCTTTGCCTCAAAGAGACCAAAGAGGTTTGACCTTTTTTTGAAGATTTCAGACTCTGGAGAGTTCACATACTTTGGATGGCTTCCATCAAGACTTCTACCTCCAAAGGCTATTACATTACCCTTTATATCCCTTATGGGAATTATCAGCCTGTTTTTGAAAAGGTCCCTATAGAGGTTTTCTTCAAGCTTTATAAGGTTTGAGCTTTTTTCATAAACCTCAAGCAGACCTTCCTCTTTAAGTAGCTTTACCATCTTCTCTGTGTTTCCCGCAAAGCCAAGCTGGAATTTGCTTATAGTTTTTGAGTTTATCCCTCTACTTTGCAAGTATTGGAGGGCTACTTTGCTGTTTTTTAGCTCTTCGTGATAAAACTCCGCAACTTTCTGAAGAGCAAGAAGGAGCTGGCTGTCCTTTTCCCTTCTCTTAAGGTTTATTTTTATGCCATACCTTTTTGCCAGTTTCTCGAGGGCTTCCCAGTAGTCTATGTTTTCATAAAGGCTCACAAACTTTATTGCATCGCCTCCAACACCACAGCCAAAACACTTAAAAATGCCCTTTGAAGGTGATACATAAAAGGAAGGCGTATCGTCAGGATGAAAGGGGCATCTTGCAGTGTAGTTGCTGCCCATCCTTTTTAGCTCTATGTAAGAGGAAATAACATCTACGATGTCAATTTTTCCAAGGAGGTCTTTATAGGAGGGCATGGAGTTAAATTATATTCATACATGCTCAAAAGGATAGCCCTCACCAGAAGCAAGGAAGATATAGAAAAGGATAGACTAATTTTTGAAAGAGCTGGCTTTCAGGTTGTGGAGCTACCTCTCATTGAAGAGGAGCTTCTTGACTTTGAACCTCCCAAGGAGAGCTTTGACTTTGTGGTTTTTCAGAGTTCAAGGTCGGTGAAGGCTTTTCTTTCCAAATGCAGGCTTAAGGGGGAGAAGGTGGTTGTGGTGGGCGAAAAAACAAAAAGGGCAGTAGAAGAACATCATTACGATGTCTGGGCTATGCCAGAAAACTATTATGGGGAAGAGATTTTGAGGATCTTTCAGGGTCTTAGTGGTAAAGTCCTTATCCCAAAGTCTGCGGTGGGTAGGGATGAGGTGGTGGAAGGGCTAAAGGCTCTTGGATTTGAGGTGCAGACTCTTGATGTTTATACAATAAAGCCAAAGCTATACCCAAAGGAAGAACTAATTACTAAACTCTATACTTCGGACGCTATAGTCTTTGCAAGCCCATCCGCAGTCAAAGGTCTTCTTGCAAACTTGCAAAAGGAAGAAGCTTTGAGACTTTTAGAGCCTTTAAAAGTAATATGCATTGGCAAAACTACAAAGGATTTCTTTGAGAAGGAGATAGGACTAAAGTGCCTTGTACCTGAGAAACCTTCCATTGAAAAGGTTATGGAGCTTTTAAAAAATGTGGCATAAAATTTGCGTATAATATCTAAGGTATGAAACAGAAGACTATCATAAGAGAAGTAGAGTTTGAGGGCATAGGTATTCACAGCGGTGAGGTCTCAAAGATAGCCCTCCATCCGGAAGGGGAAAATACAGGAGTGAGGTTTCTTGCGAAGGGAACATATATACCTGCCAACTACAAATATGTGCTTAGCACGGATCATGCAACTCTACTCGGAAAAGACGGAGTAAAAGTTAGCACTGTGGAACACCTGCTTGCAGTTCTCTACATGTTAGGTATAGACAACCTTACGATTGAATTCATAAAAGGACAAGAAGTTCCCATACTTGACGGAAGTGGTTATTACTTCTATAAAACTCTAAAAAACTTGACAATTGAGCTTGAAGATGATGCAAGTGTTTTTGAGATAAAAAAGCCTTTTGAGGTCAGAAACTGCAAGGGATACATACGAGTCCAACCTTATGAAGGTTTTTGCGCGTTATACAAGGGCTATGTGAAGGGTATCCTTGAGGAGGGCACAGCCCAGTATTGTGGAAACGCAAGAGAAGTGGTCTTTGCAAGGACTTTTTGCTACGATGAAGATGTGGAGCTTTTGCTACAGAATGGACTTGCAAAGGGTGGAAGTTTTAAAAACGCGGTGGTTATAGGTAATGGTTTTGTCTACAACCCAGAGGGCATGAGGTCAAAGGATGAGCCTATAAGGCATAAACTTTTAGACCTCATAGGAGACCTTAGCTTGCTCGGTTTTAGGCTAAAGGGCAAAGTGTTTTCCTATCTTGGCGGGCATAGACTAAATTATGAGTTTGTAAAGAGCCTTGCGGAAAGCTCTCTTTCTACAAGCCTTATATCCTCTTCTGTATCAACTCCGTGATAGTAGTTTTGGGTAAGGACTACTCTTATGTTGTAGCCTGCTTCTAAAAAGCGGAGTTGCTCAAGACTCTCAAGGGCTTCAAGTTTCCCTTTCTTCATACTGGTAAAATCTAAAAGGACTTCCTTTCTGTAAGCGTAAATGCCTACGTGCTTTAGCGGATAAAGGTCTGAAGAGGTTTTCATGTATGGTATGGGAGACCTTGAAAAATATAGGGCTGTGTGGTCTTGGCGGAGAACCACTTTTACTGAGTTGGGGTCTGCGTAAGCCTGTGGGTCCTTTAGAGCAAGGGTAGCTACGAGATGGTCTTCAAGAGCATTGAAAAGTTTCTGGATGTCCTCTTTGTATGCAAAGGGCTCGTCTCCTTGATAGTTAATTACGTAGTCCACATTTTCTTCTTTCACTGCATAGGCAACTCTGTCGCTTCCAGAGGGCAGGTCAGAAGGTGTGAACTTTACCTCTACAGGAAGGTCTTTCACAACTTCGTAAATCCTTTTGCTGTCTGTGGCTAAGATTACCCTCTCTCCAGTTTTCAGACAACCTTCTACTACCCACTTTATAAGGGGTTTACCTAGTATGGGAGCAAGTGGCTTTTCCTTGAGCCTCGTTGAGTTTAGTCTTGCAGGTATCACAATAAGCCTTCTCATCGTAGGGATAGGTAAACGATTATAAGGAGTAATAAGAGGATAAGCACAACAAGAACCATAAGAAGCCTTCTGTAGTTGTTTAATTCTTGCGAGAGAGAGGATATTATCTGGTCTTTGTTTCTTGAAACCTGTTCTATGTTTCCTATATATTCCGTTAACTTCTCAACCTTTTCCTTGAGGGAGCTTTTTTCTGTTTCAAGTCTATATAGCTTTTCGTGCATTGAGTCATTTTCAAATTTTAGGCTCTCTAATTCTTTCTTGCACTTTTCAAGCTCCTCAACATACTCCCTGAATTTATCGTATTGCTCCTGCATGATACAAGATTATAATTCTCATGTTTAACACAGTGCATAAGTTCTACACCCTCCCCCAATCTTAGTTTCTACTTTTCTGGTTCACACACATATTCCATGTCCGCTCCCTTAGCAGGTTGAGCTTTAGGCGGAGCTAAAGGTTTTTTAATAGGTTTTTTGACAGATACGCTAGCTTTGGCTGTTTTTGTGCCAGAGGTTATGGGTTCTTTTCTTACTGGCTTCTTCTTGGAAACTACAGGCTTTTTGGTAGTTGTTTCTTCTTTAGGCTTGGCTGGAGCGGTCGCTTTTGGTCTCCAGTAGCACCTTTGCTTGGTTTCTGGAATTATATGCACCTTACCATCTTTTTCTACAACTTGTGCACCGCTTCCACCAACACCAGACAGTGGAGCTGTCCCACCAGCTCCCTCTAAGGCACCACCGGCACCAAGGATACCACCTTCAGGCAAAGGCACTGGGCTAAGAAGAGCACCTCCCAATCCAGAACCTATGCCACTGCCAGAACTACCGCCAGAACCCCCCTGACTACCACTACCCGGTCCACTTGGCTGACCACTTCCTTGACCATCTTCACCGACCACGGGGCAGGACTGAGGCTTTGGAAGTTCCACTTCCACCTTAGGACCTTGCTCAACTCCCGATACATTAACTGTGTTCTTGACCACATCCTGAAGGCAATTATGCTGGCTCTTATAGCAGAATTCAAGAGGCGAAGCATGGTAATAGGCTTTCAGTTCAAAATTATTCAGATTGCTACCGCTGGCCAGAGTATACTCCACTTCCACATTTAAGGGCTGTCCGTTTGTTTGTGATACTATACTGGCAAGGTTGGCGTTTAGACTGTTATTAACTACGCAGTCATAGGTAAATATGATATTGTTAGAACTGTCCTTTACTTTTATTAAAAGTTTTGTAAAATCGGATAGAGACGCGTTAGCTATTTCCACGCCTGTCCATATAAAGGGTTTTGGTCCAGAACAGTATTGCCAGGGCTTGAATACGAAAATTTGCATGGCGTTTTTTTCTTCACATTTACTGGCGTGACCATTCTTATCTAAAGGCTTATTAGGGTCAAAATACCAAATGGCAGGAGAGTTATCTCCGACAACCCATATACATCCTCTGTCGTCTATGTTTGTAGTATAGTCTCTGGGATTTCCCTTAAACGGGTGTGTCCAACTCTTGTATTCCCAGTTGGGCATGCAGGGTGAGCCAGTTGACCAATCCCAACAGAGGACTCGACCATAATTAAAACTTCCCGCTTGATACATAAAATCTGGAAAGTATGTCCTTGAACCCACAGTAACTTCCGCACCAAACCCTGTGCCCAAGGAAAAGCCCCCAAAGACAGTAGGAGGTGAAGAGGATAAACCGTTGGACAAACTAAAGCAATATTGGTATGTACCATTTAGTCTGGTGCACAGATGTATAGGATTCATTGCATTGTCATAGTAAATAAAGGATGCCCAGATTCTTGGATAAGTCATTGGAGAATTGTGAACTTGTGATGAAACCGTCCAACCAGCACAGGAAGTTTTTGACAATGTATCAAAACAAAAGGCTCTTATGGTCTTAGGTATGGCATTAGCATGGCTATCCGTTATAAAGTAAAGCTTTTTTCCGATAACTTCTCCAAAAATGCCGGGACCAAAACTCATGTTTGGTGAGATTGTTGTACCCACCGCATTAGGGTCTAGGAAAGAACTGGCTGGAAAACTAAACCCAGTTTGATAACTGCTCAATCCAGAGCAGAAGTTAGCCGGGTTTATTGCATCTAAACAATACAGCTTGTAGTCCCCACCTACCATGTATAATTCATTTCCTACCTTCCATGGACCCTTTACATAAGACCATGTCTTCGTTGGATTTACACCAAGCCTGTAAAAACCGCATTCTGTATCTGTTTCAAGATTATAACACCCAAGTCCAAATTCCTTATCATTAGCTGTAACAGCGTAGTAAAATTTCCCAGAACTATCAATATAGTACTCTTCACTGTACATACCAGACGAGGAAAATTTCCCAGAGTTATCACCCTTTGGAAGAATTTTAGGAAAGCCAGTGCAGTAATTTCCTGTTAGGGTATCAACACACTTAAAAATTTGACCTGTGTTTATGTTCGAAAACATAGGCTCGTGATGATTTATAAAGTAGATCCTTAGCTTACCACCAGAAGACATATGTCTATAAGGGAAAGCCCTATAGCCATCTCCACCACCTGTCACATTAAAGGTAGAAGCCATTTGTGTGCTTACAGTTGCAGTAATATACCCATTTATTGGTGGTGCATTTCCTGTCCATGTCGCTATAGTGTTTGTAGGATTTAAAGAACCGGTCCATCCTGCTGGTTGTTGCAAAGAGCCTGGGATTATGCTGTTTATAGGACCATCAGATATAGTTATGCCATTCTGAACGGAATTCGTGTTGTTGGCATAGTAAACTACCCAGTCTATAATATAGTTGTTTCCACTTTGGGATATGTTAATAGGCTTTTTATCAAGAGTTTTATATGCAGGAAGCTGTTCCTTTCCCTCTTTTAGCTTCTTAATGATACTAGGTATTAGTATGAAAGGTATTATGATGCCTGGTCCAATCTTAACACCTCCTTTACCTTCTCCTTGAGGGATTTGTTCTTCTTGGGCAAAAACTGGAGCTGTTAATAGAATAAACAAGCAAAGCATTGCAGTGTGTGCTTTTACTATGTATAACATATCTACCCTCCTTCACCCCACACAATGTGAGGTTAATAAGTATGTGGTTCTTTTACCTCTATAAGTTTACATTAATTGCCCTTTTTCTCTTAAGGACCTTTAGGTATTCTTCAAGAGCTATTCTTTCCTGCTCCTTGTAGCTCTCTTCCCTTGCCATGAGATTTTCCCAGTCAACCCTGTGGGCGTCAAACCAAGGACCATCACTGCAGGCAAGGGCGTATTTACCATCTACCAAAACTCTACACACAAGACAAAGACCTACCGCATCAAGCATATGGGTGTTAACCATGCTTATGATGGGTGTTTGAGGGAAGAGTTGGGTAAGTTGGTATGAAAGCCTATTGCTCCCTGCGGACACTACAAGGTCTGCGTTGAAGGTCATTACATCCTCGGAGTGCCTTACCTCGTCAAAAAGTGCTTCACACCTATCCCTTAGATAAAACTCTTCAGATGCTACATGAAGGAAAAGTTTGTTGCCTGCAGATTTTAGAGCCTTCGCCACGTTTAAAATAGGTGCAATACCCCAAGAGTAGGCATAAAAATACACCTTTCCGTATTTCCCTACTGGGAAAGGTTT
>JAXSOP010000031.1:0-11356 GCA_037926125.1 Aquificaceae bacterium | reverse complement strand
TAACTTGAAATAGTCTCCGCTAAGCAAGGATATACCTTTGTTAAAATTCAAAGGAATAAATATGGAAAAAGTGAAAGGCTTTTGTCTGTTATAGGAATACCATTTTCTGTAGAAAAGTTCACCATCCTCTGAGCCTATCTTTATGGACTCCTTGATGAGAGAAAGAACCCACTGCCTAAAGTTGGGCGGTATCTCCACACCCCTTTTTAGCTCTATACTGCAACAAAGCCTCATAACCCCTCCTTAGGTTGCAGAATTAAGTATAAAACATATGGAAATGTGGAGTCAACTCACAGAAATTAAACTCTTATAATAGTCTACCACAACTCTTCTTACACTTTCAAAAAGCTCTTTATCTTCAAGATCCACTATGGCTCTTTTCGTTTCTGGGTTATACTCTGGCATGGATATAAAGTATCCTCCGTTTTTTGCTTCGTAGAGCCTTATTCCTCTTATAAGTATTTTCCCGTCAATTCTTACATCCGCATAGGCGAGAAGTCTTGGTCTCCTTGTAGATACTTCAAAGGGATAAAAGTCAACAAGCTCTACCTTCATGCCTTTTGCTTTTGCAGTTTTGAATACTTGTCCAATGCCAGCCTTTTCCTTAGCCCGTTCAACCTATCTATGAAGGTTATTCCCATAAGGTGGTCCATCTCGTGCTGAAAAACTATAGCTGGAAAGCCTTCAAG
The DNA here is from genome assembly GCA_037926125.1 of Aquificaceae bacterium. Lineage (GTDB taxonomy): Bacteria > Aquificota > Aquificia > Aquificales > Aquificaceae > Pampinifervens. Next base: position 10,667 of record JAXSOP010000031.1, on the reverse strand, counting down.
CTGGTATTCCTTCTCTTCACCCTTTAAGTCCAACGCCTTTATCTTTACCTTACTATATCTTTCCACCTCCACCGTTAGCCCCGGAAAGGAAAGACAACCTTCTCTGTATTTTATACTTCCCTCTGTAGAGACGACTTCAGGGTTTATCAAAGCCAGCTTAACAGGAGGACTTTCTTTCTTTGGAGTAGTATCTATCACCATAAGCCTTAGGCTCACACCTATTTGGTTCGCCGCAAGACCTACACCCTCCGCATGATACATGGTTTCAAACATATCTTTAACGAGTTCCCTTATTTCCCTATCTATAACATCCACTTTCTGGGTGGGCGTCTTCAATACAGGGTGAGGAAACCTAACTATCTCCCTTACCATAAGGATAAAAGTTTATGCACCTTTTGTGTAGTTTCAAGTCTTGGAGGGCGTTGCATCAGTGTTGCAACATGCAACATATGATATAAAGCACTGATTCATGAAAACATTGATAATTCTACATCTTATGTTTATGGCTTTTGGCAAAGTATTTGCATAGCATAAAAGCGAAAACCTTTAAAGGAGGTAGAACCATGGCAACACTTAGCAAGCTTAAAGAGCTCATGTCATTGCCTGGTGCAGTGGCAGCAGGAGAGTTTTCAGATGATGGTAGGCTTCTTGCCTACTACGGCAACATTGATGAGAAGTCCGCAGAAATTGCCGCTATGATGTGCGCTGCAAACAAGCTCATGGGCAGTATGCAGGCAAAGGGCTGGAGTGCCTACACTGGGCAGGATGGCTTTTATCCTGTTGTGGGTTTTGCAGTTGCCGGTGGCAAACACGTCGCCTGCATAATGGGCAACGTAGGCGTGTTTTTGGAGCTTGACAGGGCGGATTTTGACAAGACCTTTGAAACCCTTTCCAAGTATATCTAAAAAGGAGGTGTAAACCATGTCAAACCTTGACAAACTCATGCAAGTTAAAGGTGTTTGGGCAGCAGGTGAGTTTACCGATGATGGTAAGCTCTTGGCTTACAAGGGCAATATTTCAGAAGAGCAAGCAGCTATGGCTGCAGAGATGTGTGCAGCAAACAATGCAATGGCTAAAATGCAGTGTGATGGATACACTGCCTTCTCTGGTCAAGAATGGACTCCTCTGCACGGCTGGGCTCTTACTGGTCCAAAGTATTCTGTATGTGTAATGGGTAATGTGGGGGTATTTGTTAACAACGACGAGGTGTCCTTTAACCAGGTTTTCAAAGCACTCAGAGAAGTAGCGGGCAAATGACCGCATGAGGGGAAGGTCCTGAGCCTTCCCTCTTTTTTATTTCTGGAGGACAGGATGTGGAAGCCTACTTTTTCTGTGGGTTCGTTTTTAAATATTGCCTTATCCAGTGAACAGTTAGCAAGGCAGAAGGGTTGTATGGCATGCCATGACATAAAGGCAAAGAAGGTAGGACCAAGCTATACAGATATAGCCAAAAGATACGAGTGTAGAGGGGATGCATTGGACTCTCTTACAGAAAAAACCTTCAAAGGTGGAGCAGGTGTTTGGGGTAGTATTCCCATGCCACCTCAAAAGATACCAGAAGCAGAAGCCAGACAGATAGTCCAATGGATAATTTCCCTTGATTAGGAGGTTTGAAATGTATAAGTTTCTTTCAGAAGACTGGATAAAAGCCTATATGGAAGAGTGGAACAAGAACGAAAAGCTAAAGTCTGACCTGAGAGACTTCTCTGCGAGCATAAAGTATTACATAGAGGGCGAGGAAGGAGGGGCGGTGGAGCTTGTAGTGGAAAATGGAACTGCAAAATCCGCTGGAAAGGCTAACGTTCATAAATATGACTTTGAGCTATGGGCAAGCATAGAAAATTGGAAAAAGCTGGCAACTGGGGATATGGGACCTCGTTCCGCAATGCTAACAAAGAGGCTCAAGTTTAAGGGTTCTATGATAACCGCAATGAAATACATGTCCGCCTTTGAAGAGAGCCTTAGGATGATGTCAAGTATACCTACCAGCTGGGAGATATAATTTTGCCTATGGATTTTTCACTCTTTGATGAGCTCTTTGATGGTGTTCTTTTTATAGATGATAGCTTCAGAGTAGTCTACGCCAACGAGTCCGCAAAGAGACTTCTAAAATTAGACGACATTAAAGGCAGAGAGTGTATAGGACTCTTTTCTATCTGTAAAAGCTGTCCCTTCGGTTATGTGAAGGAGGAGGGGGAAGGGGTTCAGGTTTACGATGTGCAAACCGCAACCTCAGGGCATGCATGTTGGAGCATGTCGCCTATTTATGAAGGCGGTAGGTTTGTAGGAGTTCTTGAAGTTTTCAGAGACGTAAGCAGTGTGGTTCACTGTATAGTAGAAGCAGAGCGTCAAAGGACTTACAAGGAAACCATCCTGAACTCAATAGTGGAAGCTATCCTGGTCCTTGACCCAGAAGGGAACGTAATAGAACATAACAGCGTTGCAAGTAGGATGTTATGTAGGGAAAAGGAAGATGCCTTAATGGGTAAGAACATAAAGGAACTTATAAACCTATCCCTCGAAGAACTACCACCAGAGGGTGAAAGGTCTGACATATTCGTGGAAACCCCTTGCGGAAGACAAAAGGCGTCCCTTCTTGTTTCTCCCATGTCCTCTGGCTTTGGTTATGTGGTCTCCTTGTATGTGATAAGTGAGATATCTGTGTGTGAGCTGGGAGAGGATGAAACCATCATTACAAAAAGCCCAACCTTTCAGAAGGTGCTGGATACAGCAAAGACTGTAGCGGATTACGATGTGAACGTTCTAATTGAAGGAGAAACAGGAACTGGCAAAAGCCTTCTTGCTAAATACATACACCACCTATCTTCCAGAAGAGCATGTCCCTTTGTAAAGGTAAACTGTGCTGCTATCCCAGAAAGCCTTTTAGAAGCTGAGCTTTTTGGATACATAAAGGGAGCTTTTACTGGAGCAGTAAAAGATAAGCCGGGCAAGGTAGAGCTTGCGGAGGGTGGAACATTATTTCTGGACGAGATAGGCGATATGCCACTTCACTTGCAGGCAAAGATACTCCACTTGGTGCAGGAAAAGGAGTTTGAAAGACTTGGAGATACAAAGACAAGAAGGGTAAATGTTCACATAATAGCCTCCACAAACAAAAACCTAAGAGAGCTTATCAAACGTGGCGAATTCAGAGAAGACCTCTACTACAGGCTAAGCGTTGTAAGGCTATACCTTCCTCCCCTTAGGGAAAGAAAAGAGGATATACCTGCACTTCTTAAGCACTTCTTGGAAAAGTATGCGAGGAAATACTCAAGGAGAATAAAGGGATACTCCTCTGAAGTAATAAGACTTTTACTTTCTTATCACTTCCCCGGCAATGTGCGTGAGCTTGAAAACATAGTAGAGCGTGCGGTTATCACTTGCAGAGGAAGCCTGATAAACCTTGAGGATATTCAAATTGAGGTAGAAAACTCTAACAGGGAACAAGAAGAGGAAAAGGAAAAGATAAGAAGGGTCCTTGAACAAGTGGGCTGGAACAAAAGCCTCGCAGCGAGAATGTTGGGCATGCACAGAACCACACTCTGGAGAAAGCTAAGAGAGTTAGGCATAGGTTAAAATATACCTATGAAGGTTGTGGCAAGAAGCGTAAGGATTGAAGTGGTAGGCGAGATAGGAAGATGTAATGACGGTGAAAACTCTAAGTTCTACTGCCTGCCAGTCAAGGTTCACTTTGATAATGGCGAGGTAAGAGAACACATGCTAAGGGCTCATGGAGAGCCAAAGACCCTTAAGGATTTTCTGGAAAACAAGAAAGGTCTCAAGGAAAGGATGGAAAAAGCCTTTGGTCTAACCGAGGATGGTAAGGTGCTATACATAGGATACTCAGAAGAGGGTTCTGGCTCTTGAGATATCTTTTTCTATCTGCCTTCTTAGCTCTTCTGGGCTGGAAAATTTTTTCTCTTCTCTTAAAAACTTAAGAAACTCCACACTTATTTCTTTATCTCTCAAGTTTCCCTCAAAGTCAAGTATATGAACCTCCAAGACCTTTTTCTTTCCTCCAAAGGTAGGTCTTGTGCCGTAGTTGGCAACGCCCAAGAACTTATCTTCAACTTTGACCGCATATACACCCTCCTTTAGGCAAAGGTCTTCCGTGTTTTGCAGGTTTGCGGTTGGAAAGCCAAGAGCAGAGCCTCTTTTGTCTCCACCTACTACCCTTCTTTTAAGGGTATAGTTCCTTCCAAGGTAAAGGCTGGCTTCTTCAAGCCTTCCCATATGAAGTAGTCTCCTTATAAGAGTGCTACTCACCACATGCCCGTTTATCCTAAAAGGCTCAATCTCCTCCACCTCAAAGCCCATTTCTCTGCCAAGCTCCTTTGCAAGCTCTATCTCGCCTTCACGCTTATAGCCGAACCTCCAATCGTAACCAACCACGAGGTGCTTACACTTTAACCTGCTCCATAGAATTTCCCTTATAAACTCCTCTGCAGAAAGCATTGAAAACTTTCTATCAAACCTTATAAAGACCACTTGGTCTACACCGTGCTTGAGGATGAGTTCTGACCTTTCCTTTATATCCGTCAGCTCACAGGGTACCTGCGTAGGGCTTAGAGTCTTTAGTGGATGAGGATAAAAAGAAAGCACTAAGCTTTTTAGACCCCTTTCCCCTGCTCTTGCAATTAGTCTTTCTAAGAGGTGATTATGCCCTCTGTGGACACCGTCAAAGTTTCCAACTGTTATGGCTGATGATTCTTTAAGTTCATCTATACATTCCAACCCTCTAAGACATCCACTCTGACTTGTCCTGAGACACACTACCCTTTCCATAGCTTTTTTATCCTTTCCCAAAAGCTGAGTTCTTGAGATACTTCCATTTTTTCTTGCACCACAAACCTATCCATGTAGTCATCCAAAAGCAAAAACCTATCGCAGACCTTACGAAGCTGGTAGGAGCTTGTCCTCTTAAATGTAGCATTTTCCACCCTTTTGCCTATTCTTTGCACTTCTTCCACCGTGTAGGAAAAATCGCTATCTCCACTTACAAGCACTGCGGTATCGTAAGCGTTCATATGAGCCATACTGAGCATGTCCGTAGCAAGCATTATATCCACCTCTTTCTCTATATATTCACCCGAGGGAAGCCTTCTTAGCTTTGCCAGTTTCACCTTTATGCCCTGTAGAGATAGTTCTTCAAGAAATCTCCTTTGCCTTATATAACTCTCCCACTCTGGACTGTTTTTCTTTATGTCCTTCTCCTGAGGTATAGCACCGTAAAAGCATGCCCTTATGAGCTTTCTGTCTTCCTTTAGAAAGTCCACTAACTTCTGATAGTCTATCTTTATGTTCATATACCTTATGGCATGAAAAAGGTTAGAGCCGTCTATGAATATTACCACCCTTTCATAGTTCATAGAGCAAACCGCATAAAGCAAGCAAGCCCATCTATATTTCTCTTTAGCTCTTCTGAATATACAGCCTTAACCCTCGCCCTCTCTTCAAGGGCAAACTCAATTATCTCATCCACCACGTCAGGAACCGCGTAAACCCTGTCCTCCAATGGACAATCTGGCATAAGAAGAGGCAGGTGGGACTTTTCGCATACATATCCTGGTTTTTGGAAGTCATCGGGAAGTAGCAGAAGCCTTACATTTCCATTGTATAACTGCTCCAAAACCTTTGAAGTGCCGTTGACCGCAAGCCCCCTGCCTTCCAATTCCTGCAGTTCTTCTACTAAGTTCTTTTCCTCTTCTCTGCTCTTTTCAGAAAGGAGATGGTAAACCTTCTCTTTTATTTCCTCTTCCTCTACATGGGATGGATTTGCTTTTATGTATCCCACAAGTCTTTCTAATAGATAAGGATGCAGGTGGTTCTCTATCTCCCTTATATCCTCTCTATCAGAGCCTATGACCAGCTTGTCAAACTTGTTTTCTTTCCATGCCTCCATGAGGGCATCCCCTGCCAGCTTAAGGAGCCTGTGCTTTTCTTCTCTTATCCTCATATTAAACCTGTATTCACCAAAGGAATGCTGGACCACGTTTGGACCACCTATTCTTTCAGGCATGGAAAACTTCATAATTCCTTCCGCTCCCTTGAGCATGCTACCTCCAGAGTGGAACCTGTGTGCCCTTGTAGCAAGAGGCTCCATAAAGTTCAAGACCTCCATCATTCCCTCAAGGTCCATAAGGAAAAAACGCACATGTTTTCTGTCAATAAGTAGCAAACCTATTCTGCCGAGCTCCTCATCAATTACCGCTATTTCCCTTATCAGAGGGCCCCTATCTATCATTAGCCTGTTTTTGTAGGTGTATGGTAGTTTAACAACTTCAAAAAGCCCACTGGCGAAGGAGGAAAAGATACCTATTCCTCTACATCCTTTGAGGTTCTCAGGTTCTGAAAGAAAATCTTCTATTCTTTTAAAGTCCTCTTCCACAGACTTTAGAACATCATTTTTTAACTCTCGCTCTTTTAAGTATTCCTTCTGAACCTTAACCAAGTCTTTAAATGTCCTCAGATACTTTCTGTCTGTTCTCTCTTCAACGCCAAGCTTAAGATACAAGTTTGTAACCATGTAGTCCTTTGGTTTCAAGCTCAAAAGCCTCTCAATGACCTCCTTTAACCTTTTCATCAATCACCTCCTTTTTAAATCCACTTAATCTCTATATTTTATCAGAAGCTCCCTAGCGTATCTGTCCTTGCTTTTATCATCCTCGCCCCATAACATGCCGAGAACTTTCCACCTTTTCGCTTCACCAAAGGTAAAGTATATCCTTCCACCCATAGGCTTTAACTTAAAGACGTTCTTGTATCCTTTCATCCCTTCAAACTTTTCATCTATGCTCTTCATATTAAGGAGCATAAGCTCTTTGAGAAACTCTCTCTTTGCCTCCTTGTTGAGTTCCCAAAACTCCCTAACTGCCCTCTCTTCAAACTCTATGTTTTCAAAGAGAGTTGAAAGCAGGTCTTCGTATATTTGCTTTTTGTTCTCCAACTGCTTAAGGAGGCTTTCCACCTGCAGCTGGAGTTTTTCTCTTTCCCTTTTTTCCGCTTCAAACTTCTGCAAAAGGTCTTCATATTTTTGGCTTATCTCCGTATTCTCCTTTGAAAGCTCCTCTAAAAGCTCCTGCATTGATATGAGCTCTTTGGATAGTCTTTTTCTCTCCTGTCTTAACCTTGACACCTCCTCTTTGCTTCCCTTAGGTTCCGTGTCTTGCATAGCCTCTAACATCTGAAAGAGTTCTCTGTTTATCTTAGTTATCCTTTCAAGCCTTTCTGTATACTCTGCGAGCTTCCTCTGGTTTTCTTGAAGTTTCTGGACAAGTGTTTCTTTCTCACGCTCAAGCTCTTCTTTTTCTGTAAGCTCCTCTTCTCTCAGCTTCTTGAATTCGCCCTCTATGATCTCTTTCTCTTTCAAAAGCCTATCTGTAAATTCCCTTAAAAGGTTTATTTGTTCTACAAGTCTCCTTAACTCTGCGTCATTTTTGCTTAGCTCTTCCTCAAGCTTTCTTCTTTCCTCTTCTAACCTCTTCGTTCTTCTCTCGACAGGAGACTCAAAGAGCCATATAATGGATACGGTGAGTATCAGGGATGGAAGAAACTGGGTTATGACCTCATAGTTTCCTCTCACAATAGAAAGCCCTATTATCTGAAATAGGGAAACGTAAGCAAGCCATATCACAGTCTTTTCTCTGTATCCAAAGAGCCACGCAAGATAAAGGGCGGAGGCAAAAGATGCTACCATAAGAATGCCCTCTAACTGAAGAGGGAATAATGGAATAGGTAGAAAAGTAGATAGATAATGCAGTATAAAGTTGTAAGAAACTATAAGAAAAAGCAGTTTTAATGCTTCTCTGACCATTGAGTATAATATAGCCCATGGAAGCCTTTAATGAGCTCTTAAGGATTATGCAGGAGCTTCGCTCCAAGTGTCCCTGGGACAGGTCTCAGACCCACCAAAGCCTCAAAAAGTATCTCATAGAGGAAGCCTATGAACTTCTTGATGCCATAGACTCTGGAGAGGATGAAAAGCTAAAGGAGGAGCTTGGAGACCTTTTGCTTCAGGTGGTTTTCCACTCTCAAATAGCAAAGGAGAGGTCTGCCTTCCGTATAGAGGAAGTAATCCAAGGACTCAACAAAAAGCTCATAGAACGTCATCCCCATGTCTTTGGTTGTGAAACTCCAGAGGAAGTGCTTAAAAACTGGGAAGAGAGAAAGCTAAAGGATAGGGAAAGCGTCCTCGAAGGTGTTCCCAAAAGCCTTCCTGCTCTTATGAGGTCTCAAAAACTTCAAGATAGGGCAAGTCTTGTGGGCTTTGACTTTGAAAGACCAGAGCAGGTCATAGAGAAAATAATGGAAGAGCTTCAAGAACTAAAAGAAGCCATTACCTCCGGAGATAAAAGGGAGCTTGAGCATGAGCTGGGAGACCTTCTCACTGCGGTAGTGGAGCTTGGAAGACTTCTAAAACTTGATGCGGAGCTATGCCTTCAAAAGGCAAACGACAGGTTTGAAAAAAGGTTCAGATATATGGAAAAAAGGGCTAAAGAAATGGGCAAAGACCTAAGGCATATGACCCTTGAGGAGATGGACACATTGTGGCTTGAGGCTAAGAGGTTTGATTACACAGAAAACTCCTAACCTTTCTACCAGTCCTTTCTTCAAAGTATCTAACTCCAGGGTTTCCAAGGGTGCTTGCACCAGTTAAAAGATAGGCTTTCCTTCCTACAGCTATATCTCTTTGCTCTTTCTTTAGAAACTCCCTTAACCACTTCAAACTTATCCCCGTCCCATCCTGAAGGGTGTCCGCAGGCAGGTAAGCTACGTCTTCCGCATCCAAAGTGCCTATAAGCAAAATGATAGACTTATCTGGGTTTATCTCTGCCTGAAGCTCCGCAGACACTCTGTTTCCTAAAAGCATTTCCTCATACTCTCTTGGAACAAGAAAGGTGGGACTGCAGAGATTATCAAAAAACTCAAGAGCTTCGTCTCTCAAGCCTTCTGTCAAAACTACCCTTAGCCCACCCTTGTTATAGTATATGACTCTTCCTACCTTCTCCACTGGGTCTGCCTTGAGAAGACCTCTTATAGAGGGTGAGTAAGGTCTTACAAAGGAGGGCAAGGTCTGACCTTTAACCTCAATTTTCCCTTGCAAAACCTTCCAATTGAGAAAGCCAAACTCCCACTCCTTGCAAGAAAGCCCAAGCTCAGATTGAACAAAAAGCCTTATCTCCTTTATAAAGCTTAACTCTTCTTTGCTCCCTGGTCTCCTGCCTCCGAAGGAAACAAGGTCCCACTGCACTTCCCCCTTCTTTTGCTTAAAAAGTCCGTATATGCATCCGCAGTAGTCCTGATGGTATAGCTCCAACTCCTTTGAAAGCCTAAACATCTCCTGAGTGCCACCACCCTTGCGATAGTCTAAAGCCAAAAACTCAACACCTGAGCCTTCGCATGCCTTCTGCCCGCTATCTTTGAGCATAAGAAACTCCTTCTTGGGACTCATGAGCAACGTGGTGGTAAGATGCGTAGCAGAAAGCTCCTTTGCCACTTCAAGGCTTCTAAAGAGCCTGTAGTCAAAGCATATACCGCATCTCTTGCCCCTCTCTGGCTCCTCCTCAGAACCCTTTACCGCAGAAAGCCAACCCTCTAAGTCATACTCACCTTCAATAAGCTCTATGCCAAGCTCCTGGCATGTCCTTTCTGTTTCCAAAAGCCTGAGCCTATACTCTTCATAGGGATGGATATTAGGGTCGTAGAAAAAGCCCACTATCTCAGATTTTGGATAGTCTTCCCTCAGCCTTTTTAAAAAATAGACCGCATCAGGTGCACAACATATATGGACCAAAATTTTCATTTTCTGCCCTTCACATACTGCTCCCAGTTTTCTGGGTTAAAGGGTGATAGCTCTCTTAGAAGTTTTACCGTCTTTGGAAACTCCTCAAGCACATAGTCCACATCCTCGTCCGTGTTATCCCTTCCAAAGCTAAAGACTATAGAGCCGTTGGCTACTTCCTTGGGAACACCTACAGCAAAAAGCACATGAGATTGCTTTAGAGCCAAGGACACGCAGGCGGAACCAGAAGCGGTCTCTATACCCATAAGGTCAAGTCTAAGGAGCATGGCTTCTCCTTCTATCAGGTGGACTATCAAAGAAAGATGATGCGGTAGCCTTTGCGTGGGATGTCCTGTAAACTCTATCATTTCAAGCCTTTCTTCAAGACCTTTTCTTACCCTATCTCTATAAGATGAGAGCCTTTCCATTCTGTCTGAGAGTTCCTTCATGGCAAGCTCGCAGGCAGCACCAAAGCCCACTATACCTGGCACGTTTTCCGTTCCAGCCCTTACACCCCTTTCTTGAGTTCCACCTTCTATTAGTGGTCTTATCTTTACCCCCTTCCTTGTCCATAAAGCACCCACACCCTTAGGTCCATACATAAGGTGTGCGGTAAAGGATGCGGCGTCCACACCCCAATCTTTTAGGTCTACAGGATAGTGTCCCAAGGTTGGGCACGCGTCCGTATGGAAGATTACCTTTGGGTTTTTCTCCTTTGCAGATTTTACAAGCTCTTTTACGTTCTGGATAGTCCCTATCTCCCTGTTAGAATGCCCTATGCTTACAAGAACCGTGTCTGGTCTTATTGCATCTGATAGTTGTTGAGGGTCTATAAGTCCGTACTTGTCTGGCTTTAAATATGTTACCTCCCAACCCTTCTTCTCGA